>DASRZY010000174.1:0-9121 GCA_035685905.1 Syntrophales bacterium | reverse complement strand
CGGGGAAGCAAGTTCCTCGATCCTTTGTTTATTCTGCTCTGCCCTCGTCCCCAGTCCCCGGTCCCTGGTCCCTATTCTTCCGCTTCCCTGACATCGTGAATGGTCAGGCGCACGAAGGAGTTCACCTTTTCGGTCTCGATGAGAAAGCGCATCCGCTTGTCATTGCTGATCAGGCCGATGTCCGCAAAGGCTGTCTTGCGGCAGGGCTCTCCCGTGTCCATGGTATGCGTGACACACTGCCGGATCGAGCAGCTCTTGCAGTGAACCGTCTGCCCGCACCCGCCCGGCTCTCTGGAATGCCTGCACCCGAGGACCTCGCCGGCCAGCTCCCCGCAGATCTCGAGCTGTTCCCGGGTCAGCATCTTCCGGGCGGCCGCATTGGCGGCGATCACCCGGGCGTTGTCCTGCACCACCAGAACGGGGGGGCGGAGCTCGTCGAGGAATTCCGACAGGGGCTGGCCGAGTTCCCGGACCATGATGGGGAGGCATTGGTCGCACACACCGTGAGAGACCGCATCGATGTCGGAGGGCTTTGTCTTCACCTGTTTCTTGCAATAGCAGCAGACGACGCGAATCATGATCCCGGTTCCTTTCATGATGCAAGCGCATCAAGCCCGTATTTGGCCTTTCGCACCGGACGACCCGGCACGATTCAAGAGGCGGATGCTTATTAATCACAGGACGGGCAATGATTCAACTGCAAATTGCTGTGTGCGCTTCGAGATGAGTCTGTATGGCGGCACCTGCACGCGCAGTGTACGACGTCCCTTGCGGTCAGGCGTAGATCAGGAATGCAAAGGTCGCAAGCCACGACAGGATGACACACTGAAGGAACCCGTCCCGGAGCAGGATCTCCGTCGGGGATCCGCTTTTGTTTTCCACAAACGTGATCTGCATGTAGCGCAGAATTCCGAGGACAACGAAAAGGGTCGTGATGTAGAGCTTGTCCGTCCTGAATTTCACCATGACATCGGGCGAGACGGTGTACATGATGTACGCGACAATGGTCACGGCTGCCATGATCACCATGGCCGAATCGATGAAGACGAGGTTGTATCCGTCGATTGCTCTTCTGGATGTCCTTTCCTGACCGATGAAAAGGAGCACATCGTCACGTCGTTTGGCGAGAGCCAGGAACAGGGCCAGGAGAAAGGTCATGATGATGATCCACATGTAGATTGTCGTGCCCGTTACGGACCCGCCCACCAGGACCCGGACGACAAACCCGGCAGCGATGATGCCAATGTCTATGATGGGAATGTGCTTGAGTTTCCAGGCATAGGCGACATTCATGACCAGATAGAGGAAAACCAGGTTCAGCATGACTGTGCTCAGGAGACCGGACAGGGTGAGTGCCGGTACCGCAAGAACCAGGATGAGCAGGGCGGCTGATTTTCGTGTTACGGTCCCCGCCGCCAGCGGGCGATTCCGTTTGACCGGATGCCTTCGGTCCTCTTCGGCATCGAGATAATCATTGAAGATGTAAACGGAACTGGCCGCCATGGAAAAGGCAACAAAGGCGACCGTGGCGCGAAAGAGAAGCTCCAGATCTCCGATATGCAATGAGAAAAAAAGCGGCAGGAGGATGAACAGGTTTTTCACATACTGTTCCACTCTCAGAAGACGGACGTG
Organism: Syntrophales bacterium; assembly: GCA_035685905.1. Lineage (GTDB taxonomy): Bacteria > Desulfobacterota > Syntrophia > Syntrophales > UBA2192 > UBA2192. The sequence continues at coordinate 7,489 of DASRZY010000174.1, read as the reverse complement.
CTCCTTGAGCAGAAATGCAGTGCCTGTCGTGCTGCTCGATAGGGTCTCCATGTTGCTATGGCCTCAAAGAAGCTTTTCTCCCGGTTCAGAACTCCCTGGCTCTCACGCGAGTTGCGATCCTTGTCTCGCTACCCCACTGGTCCGCCGCTCGAAGCTCCGGATCGTTCTGCGGTCGGCGTATCTTCGAGCATCACCGCGGACGGTACCTGCTGGATGAGGATGTTCTCTCGCCCCGTAACCCGTTGCCAGCCGCCTCTCTTCAGTGATGCCTTCTCCCCGAGTACTCGATGAGGATTCTTTTTTCGGGTTGCCCGGCCTCCATCAAGTCACACGATTCTGTCATTATGATTCAAGCGTCGTGAAGAATTGCTGCAAAACCCATGCCTTAACCCGCTTCATCCCAAGGGGGTGTCTTGCCGCGGATCTTCCCTCCTTCCGTCGAGGAACGATTGGCACATTTCCTGTATAAAGTAGGCAGAAAAAATCCGATACCGGAACTGTAAAAAACTGCAAGGGACGGACCCCGACGATGGACACGGCAAAAATGATGGAGAGGCTGGACATATCCTCGATCACAGCCCTTTCCGAGAAGCTCAACCAGCGCAAGAAGCTGCTGGACATCACCAACCAGATCCATGCCGCCCAGAACATCAAGGACATTCTCGTCGAGCACAAGGACGGCCTCCTGTCGCTCTTCAACGCGCTGCTGATCACGATCTACGTGGCCGACAAGCCCCGCAACGAGCTCTACTCGCTGTACCTCGCGGGCTCGCAGCTCAAGGAGCTGCGCCTGCCCATCAACAACCGGAGCATTGCGGGCTTCGTCGCTGTCGCGGGCCGCGGCGTCAGCATCGCCGACGCCTACGACAAGGAAGAGATCAAGAACATCGACAAGAACCTGTTCTTCGACGAGGCCTGGGACAAGCAGTCCGGGTACCGGACAACGCAGGTGCTCGCCGTCCCCATCTTCCACGAGAACACGCTCATGGGGGTCATCCAGATCGTCAACCGCAAGGGGGGCGGCAAATTCACCGCCGACGAGCAGACCCTCCTCGAGGAAATCGCCGAGGTCCTGGGCATTGCCTTCTACAACCAGCACCGCGTCTCGTCGCGGCGCAAGACCCGCTTTGATTACCTTGTCAATCACAACCTGATGAAGGACGGCGACCTGGAGGCGGCCTTCACCGAATCGCGACGCAGCGGCGAGCCCATCGACGAGCTCCTCATGAAGAAATACCGGATCTCCCGGGAGGACATCGGCCGTTCCCTGGAAGATTACTACCGCTGCCGGTTCATCCACTACAACCCGAAGCACCCCGTCCCGGACGAGCTGTTGAAAAACTTCAAGCGCGAGTACCTCCGACGGGAGCTCTGGGTCCCCTTCGAGAAGGGCGCCGACGGCAAGATCCGCGTCATCGTCGACGACCCCAACAACCTGCTGAAGAAGGACATGATCGAGAACCTCCTGAGGACCAAGTCCGTCGAGTACTGCATCTCCCTCAAGGACGACATCATCAAGTTCATCAATCACTTCTATCAGACGCAGGAAGGCGAGAAGTCCTTCAGTGAAATCCTGAGCAGCGAGGGGCAGCTGGTCGAAGATCACGACGAGATCGAGGAGAACGGCGTGTCCGAATCGGACAGCATCATCATGCAGCTCGTCAACCGCATCATCAACGACGGCATCGTCCAGCGGGCTTCCGACATCCACATCGAGCCCAACCTCGGCAAGAAGAACGTGGAGATCCGCTACCGTGTAGACGGCTCCTGCACCGTCTACCAGACGGTGCCCTACAGCTACCGGGCCGCGATCGTCTCCCGAATCAAGATCATGTCGAACCTCGACATCACGGAGCGCAGGCTCCCCCAGGACGGCAAGATCAAGTTCAAGCGCGGCAACAACGAGGAAATCGAGCTTCGCGTGGCCACCCTGCCCACGGCGGGAAACCTGGAAGACGTCGTGCTTCGAATCCTCCAGAAGGGCGAGATGATGCACATCGAGGAGATGGCCCTGTCGCCCTGGAATTACCAGAATCTCCTCAAGCTCCTGGAGAAACCCTACGGGATCATCCTGTGCGTCGGCCCCACGGGCTCCGGCAAGACGACGACGCTCCACGCGGCCATCCACCACATCAACACGCCCGACCGGAAGATCTGGACCATCGAGGACCCCATCGAAATCAGCCAGTACGGCATCCGGCAGGTCCAGGTGAACCCCAAGATCGGCCTGGACTTCGCCCGGGCGCTCAGGGCCTTCCTGCGCGCCGACCCCGATGTGATCATGGTCGGCGAAATGCGCGACTTCGAGACGGCCAAGATCGGCGTCGAGGCCTCCCTCACGGGACACCTTGTCTTCACGACGCTTCACACCAACAGCGCCCCGGAGACCATTGTCCGTCTGCTCGACATGGGCATCGACCCCCTGAATTTCGCCGACTCGCTGCTTGGGATCCTGGCCCAGCGCCTCTCCCGCACGCTCTGCCGCCACTGCAAGCAGCCCTACACGCCGGACAAGGACGAGTACGACTACCTCGCCTTCACCTACGGAGAGGAAGAGTTCGCCAAGCTCAACATCCCCTACTCGAAGGACCTCAAGTTCTACCAGCCCGGCGGCTGCAACGACTGCAATCAGACGGGGTACCGGGGCCGGGTGGGCATCCACGAGCTGCTCGTCGCCACCGACACGGTAAAGCGTCTCATCGCGCGCAGGGCAAGCGTCGAGGAGATGAGGAGTGCAGCCGTCACCGAGGGGATGTCGACGCTGCTGCAGGACGGCATCAAGAAAGTCATCGAAGGGATCACGGACTTCGAACAGGTCCGGCGGGTCTGCATCAAGTAAAGGACCGAGGAACGAGGTCCGAGGTTCGAGGCAAAAAAAGAGCCCCCATGAGCCATGGGGGCTTTCCTTTTGTCCTGAGCCTTTTCTTACCTCGTTCCTCGCTCCTCGATCCTCGATCCTATTTTTTATTTTTGATCCTTTCTTTCCATTCCGCGATCCGGTTCATGGCCTCGATGGGGGTGAGGGTGTTGATGTCCGTATCGGCGATCTCGCCCAGGACGAGGCTCTCGTCGTCGGCAAACAGGCTGAGCTGGCCCGTTTGGGCGCGCCGTTCTCCTCTCTTGCCGCGGGCAAGGGTAGGCATGCCCACCTCGTCGAGTTCGCCCTTCTCGAGATTTTCCAGCACTTCCTTTGCACGGCCGATGACCTCGTCGGGCACGCCGGCAAGCCGCGCCACCTGGATGCCGTAGCTGCGGTTCATCGCCCCTTTCATGATCTTGCGTAAAAAGATGATCCTCTCGCCCCACTCCTTGACGGCGATGTAGTAGTTCGCGACGCCCTCGCGCGTGAGCGCCAGGTCCGTGAGCTGGTGGTAGTGCGTGGCAAAGAGGGTCCGCGACCCGAGCTGCGCTGCGTCGTGGATGTGTTCGGCCACGGCCCAGGCAATGCTCAGGCCGTCGAAGGTGCTCGTTCCGCGCCCCACCTCGTCGAGGAGAATGAGGCTCCGGGGCGTGGCGTTTCTCAGGATGTTGGCCATCTCCGTCATCTCCACCATGAACGTGCTCTGCCCTTTGGCCAGGATGTCGGCAGCGCCCACGCGCGTGAAGACCCGGTCCACGACACCGATCCGCGCCTCGGCAGCCGGGACGTAACTGCCCATCTGGGCCATGATGACGATGTGGGCCGTCTGCCGGATGTAGGTGGATTTGCCCGCCATGTTGGGCCCCGTGATGATCAGAAGCCGGTTGCCCCTTCGATCGAGCTCCAGGTCGTTGGGGACGAATCCCTCCGAGAGCGGCATCCGCTCCACCACGGGGTGGCGGCCGTCGCGGATGTCGATCCGGTCGTCGTCGTCGACGGCGGGACGGCAGTAGTTGTATTTCTCGGCCACCTCGGCAAGCGATGTGATGGAGTCGAGATCGGCCAGAGCCGAGGCACTCTTCTGGATGCGCCGGATCTCACCGGCAATGCGCTCGCGGATCGCGACGAAGAGGTCATACTCCCTCTCCCGCCGCTTCTCCTCGGCGTGGAGCACAGTCTGCTCGTACTCCTTGAGCTCCTCGTTGATGTATCGCTCGGCGTTCACCAGGGTCTGCTTGCGGATGTATTCGGCAGGGACGGCGGCGGTCTGCGACTTGGTCACCTCGATGTAGTAACCAAAAACATTGTTGAAGCCCACCCGGAGGCTCGAGATTCCTGTTCGCTGCTTTTCCTTCTCCTCGAGAGCGGCGATCCATGATTTCCCGTCGCGCGAGACCGAGAGAATCCGGTCCAGCTCTGCGTCGTAGCCCTCGCGGATGATCCCGCCCTCGCGCACCGTCAGCGGCGGATCGTCGACGACGGAGCGCTCCAGCAGATCCAGGATCTCCGGCATCTCGTCGATCCCTTCTCGAACAGCCGCGATCATGGGGGTCTCGAGCGGGGCAATGAGCTGTTTCAGTCCGGGCAGCGCGCGCAGGGAGCTGCGCAGGGCCACGAGGTCACGTCCGTTTGCCACCCCGAGCGAGATGCGCGCGCCCAGGCGCTCCATGTCGTAGAGCCCCGAGAGGGCCTTGCGCAGGTCCTGCCGCAGCAGGTGCGCCTCACGGATCTCGCCCACGGCCGAGAGCCGCTCCCGGATCTTCGCCACGTCGAGAAGGGGGTAGGAGAGCCACCACCGGAGCTTCCGGCCCCCCATGGCGGTCAGGGTCTCGTCGAGGACATGGAAGAGGGTTCCCTCTTATGTGCCACCCTGGGTCGTCACAAAGAGCTCCAGGTTGCGCTTCGCCGTGTCGTCGAGGACAAGAAAGCTCTCCGACTGATACCGCGTGATGTCATTGATGTGGCCCAGGCGCTCCTTCTGGGTTTCTCTCACGTATCGCAGCACGGCCCCTGCGGCAGCGCTCATGGCGGGATGAAGCCCGGGTTCCAGCGATTCAATGGTCTCGGCGCGGAAGTGCTCGCCGAGGATGCCGAGCGCGGCAGCGGGATCGAACCAGTCCCGGGGGAAACGGTTGATCACGCAATCCCCGAGTTCCCGCGCAAGGACCGTTTCCAGCACGGCGTCCCGGGGATTCTCCTCGATGACCATCTCCCGGAATCCGTGGCGGATCACTTCGTCGATGAAGAAATTGCGATCCGCGATATCCGTCACCCGGAACTCGCCCGTGGAGATGTCCAGGAAGGCAAGTCCGAACCGCTCGCCCCGGACGGCAATGCCGGCCAGGAAATTGTTCTGCTTGGCCTGCAGGTTGTCGGGGTCGACGACAAGTCCCGGGGTGATCACGCGGACCACCTCGCGCTTCACGATGCCCTTGGCCAGGCGCGGGTCCTCCATCTGCTCGCAGATGGCGACCTTGTATCCCTTCTCGATGAGCTTTGCGATGTAGGTCGACGCCGCGTGCCAGGGAAAGCCGCAGAGCGGGACACCGTCCTCCCTGCCCTTGTCGCGGGAGGTGAGGGTGATCTCCAGGAGTTTCGAGGCCAGCACGGCATCCTCGAAGAACATCTCGTAGAAATCGCCCATGCGGAAAAAAAGGATACAGTCGGGATACCGGGCCTTGATCTCCAGGTACTGCCGCATCGCGGGCGTGAGTTGGCTCATTCCCAGCGATCCCCCTTCTTCTCGAGGTCGATCTCCCCGGGGCGGGAGTGCGGGGCGCTGCCTGAATTACCGGGATTTCCGTGTCCGCCGGGATAGCCCCGGTCGGAGAGGAGCGTGCCGAGCAGCCAGTTCACGACGCTGATGATGATGGCCCCCAAAACGGCAGGCCAGAAGCCGTAGATGTCGAAACCGGTGATGAGGGCCGAGGCCACCTTGAGCAGCACGGCGTTGATCACGAAGGTGAAAAGACCCAGAGTCAAAATATTGACAGGCAGGGTCAGGATGATCAGGAGAGGCTTGAAGAAGACGTTGAGGATCCCCAGGATCGCCGCTGCGAAGAATGCGGCCCAGAAACCACTCACGACGATACCGTCGACCAGGTAAGCCGCCGCAAGAATCGCGGCCGTGAGGATCAGCCATCGGATCAAGATGCCTGCCATGATTACCCCTCCTTTGGTTTTCAGACGTTTTTAGCACGCTTTACCGGAATTTTCACCCCCGGAAGGAAAACGCTTGAAATGATGGTTAAAAAGCCTTAGATTACGTGACTTTGCAGTTGCAGAAATCCCCTTTGGATTGTACCATGACTTTCACCCGATGAAAGGAAGATGTACTTGGGAAAAACCCTGACGCAAAAACTCATCGAAGCCCATCTTGTCTCGGGCCGCATCGAGCCCGGCGGCGAGATCGGCATCCGCATCGACCAGACCCTCACCCAGGATGCCACGGGCACCATGGCATACCTGCAGTTCGAGGCCATGGGGATCGATCGCGTGCGCACCGAGCTCTCGATGAGCTACATCGATCACAACACGATCCAGATCGGTTTCGAGAGCGCCGACGATCACCGTTACCTCCAGACTGTGGCGCGCCGATACGGCATCCGCCTGTCACGGGCCGGAAACGGCATCTGCCACCAGGTCCACCTCGAGCGGTTCGGAAAGCCCGGCAGGACTCTTCTCGGCTCCGACAGCCACACCTCCACCTGCGGCGCCCTGGGGATGCTCGCCATCGGGGCGGGCGGCCTCGATGTGGCGCTCGCCATGGCCGGCGAGCCTTTCTTTCTCACCTGCCCCGAGGTCGTCCGGATCAACCTCACGGGAAAGCTTGCGCCCTGGGTCTCGGCCAAGGACGTCATCCTGAAGCTCCTGGAGATCTTCACAACGAAGGGCAACGTGGGCCACGTATTCGAATACGGCGGCGAGGGCCTCGGCGGCCTCACCGTGCCGGAGCGCGCCACCATCGCCAACATGGGTGCGGAGCTGGGGTTGACGACCTCCGTCTTCCCCAGCGACGAGATGACGCGGCGCTTCATGGCGGCCGAAAAGAGAGAAGCCGACTGGGCAGAGCTTTCAGCCGACCTCGATGCCGGATACGCCAGGGTCATCGATATCCATCTCTCCGAGCTCGTCCCAATGGCAGCCAAACCCCACAGCCCCGACAACATCGGAACCGTTCGTGAGCTGGCGGGAATGCCCGTCGACCAGGTCTGTATCGGCAGCTGCACGAACTCCTCGTACCGGGAGCTTGCAACGGTGGCCCGGATCCTGCGGGGCAGGGTCGCGCACCCCCGGGTGAGTTTCATCGTCACGCCCGGCTCGCGGCAGGTCCTGGAAAACATTGCGCGGGACGGGTATCTCGCCGACCTGTTGTGCTCGGGGGCGCGGCTCACGGAGAGCAGCTGCGGTTTCTGCATCGGCGGCAGTCACAGCCCCGGGTCAAAGGATGTGTCGCTTCGGACGTCGAACCGGAATTTCCACGGCCGCTCGGGGACGGAGGACGCCGTGGTCTACCTGGTGAGCCCCGAGACGGCAGCCGCGGCAGCCCTCACGGGGGTCTTCACGGACCCGAGGGATCTCGGCATGGACTATCCTGCGGTCCCCATGCCGCACGTGTTCCACGTCGAT
>DASRZY010000173.1:0-11990 GCA_035685905.1 Syntrophales bacterium | reverse complement strand
GAAAAAACTCGAGTGCCCTTCGCCCTGCAATTTTACCGTGAAGAGCCACGATGAAAAAGAGATCATCGAGATGGCCAAACAGCATGCGAAGAAGAGCCACAACATGGAGATTTCGGAGAAAGAACTCAAAGAAATGATCAGACCGGCCTGAGAATCTCCACGACCTGCACTTTACTGACATCCGCTCCAGCGATCGCATCCCTCTGATGTAAAGGGGGATGTGTATCTTTCTCGTCCCTGCACCCCGGTCCCTGGTCCCTGTTTCTCATCCGATTCGGCTGAAGTCGATAAAGCCCTGCTCGACATCGGTGTGGACGAGTTTCACTCGCAGGCGGTCGCCCACGTCAAGCCCCGCAAAACCCTCCACGAGCCGCCCCTCGACGGGCTGGCCATCGATGCGCACCCAGGTTCCCTTGGGGGCGGCACCGGTTACGATGGCGTCGAAGGGCTCGCCGATGCGCGCCTCGAGCATCAGCGCAAAGGCCGATTTGCGGACCAGGCGCTCGACCTTGTTGGCGTCATCTTCCTTCAGGGTGCAGTGGCGGGCGAGAGTAATCAGCTCCGCTTCACTGTATGGAACGGGCAGGCCATCGATTGCGGCCTTCACGAGGCGCTGGGTGACAAGATCGGGGTAGCGCCGGTTGGGGGCCGTGGAATGGGCATAGTCCTTCACGGCGAGGCCAAAATGCCCCGGGGCCTCCTTCCCGGGAAAATCGGCCATGTACTCCCCCGGGCCCATGAGCTTGATGATGGTCTGGGACAGGTCATGGAAACGCTCCGGGTCTTGCGCCCTCTGTGCCATGAGGAACGCCTCGAGGGCTTTCGAGTCGGACCCCTCCGGAAGCGTCCAGCCGCGCTCCGCGGCCACTCCGACAATCCGGTCCCAGCGCTTGGGGGCCTGGACCACGCGGCGGATCGACGGAACCTTTTTGGATTCGAGATAGCGGGCGACCACCTCGTTTGCCGCGATCATGAAGTTTTCGATCAGCTCCCTGGCCCGGTTTTTCCGCTCGATGCGGAAGGACTTCACCTGGCCTCCTTCGAAGACGGGGGCTGCCTCAACCGTCTCCAGGGTGAGGGCGCCCTGGGCCTCGCGCTGTGTCCGGAGCATCTGGGCCACCCGGTCCTGGGTGCCGAGATTGGCATCGAGACCCTTGACAGCCGTGACAGGGGCGGGAGCAGGCCCGGCACCTTCAAGCCACGCCGCAACACTGTTGTAGGAAAGCTTTGCCCGGTTGCGAACGAGGGCCCGATAGACATCGGAGCCGTCGAGGATGCCGCCGGCATCCACCGTCAGCTCGACAACGATTGACGCCCTGTCCTCGCCGTCATTGAGCGAGGTAAGGCCCGTGGAGAGCGTCTCGGGGATCATGGGGAAAATCTGAGCGGCGGTGTAGATGGATGTCGTGTTGTGGCAGGCGTGATCGTCAACGGCCCTGCCCTTCGGGACCATGGTGTCCACATCGGCGATGGCGACGAAGATCGTCACTGCACCGTTTCCGCCCTCGCGGGCGGCCGTGAGCTGATCGAGATCGCGCGATTCGTCGTTATCGATGGAGCACCAGGGATATTCGCGCAGGTCTCGCAGCCCTGCCTGCGCAGGGGCCGTTTTCAGCGCGGCGATTTCGTCACGGATCTGCGGTGTGAAGTCGGGCAGAAAGCCCCGATCGATCATCGCCCGGCGGGCGATGCGGCGCAGGATCTCGAGGTGATTGGCAGAGTGTTTTGAGTTCATTTGGTCTTTCTGGTCCATCTGGTCTTTCTGGTCTTTCTCTTTCACTCAACACTGAAAACTTAAAACTTCTTCACTGCTAACGCCGCGCAGCGGCGTTTAGTCCCCTTCCTTCTTCGGGCGCACGGCCGAGCCCCTTGGCGGGTAGTCCAGCGTGCTGTCGAGGTGCGAGACCAGTGAAGGCGAATGATCCGGGAAGGGAAGCTCGTCCTCGTCCCGCCAGCGGCGGACGGTCTCGGCGGCCTTGCGGCTCTTATCAGCATCGAGCCCCCCGTCCTTTGACATGTAGACGGTCTGCGAGGGGAAGGCGAAGCCGCTTCCGCTTGCCTCCACGATGTCCATGATCCGCAGCAGCAGGTCTTCCTGGACGGGAAGGAATGCATCGAAATCCTTCTCGAGCACGTAGGCGAAGATCTCCGCATCGAGCGAGGAGGCCCCGAAAGCGACTAAGCGGATGCGGGCCGTTGCGGAGTCCACGCGGGGATGCTGGTAGAGGAGCTCGCGGATCTGCGCCAGGAGATAGCGGAGCTGATCCGCCGTGGTTTCGTAGCGCAGGTTCAGGGTGTGCTTGAAGAGGAACCGGTCGCGCATGGCGAAGTTTTCGATGCTGATGGTCGAGAGCTGGCCGTTGGGGATGGAGACAACGGTGCGGTTCGGCGTCCGGATCAGGGTGGAGCGAAGTCCGATGTGCTCGACGTTTCCCTGGTAGTCTCCGGCCTTGCAGAAGTCGCCCAGCCGGATGGGCTTGTCCCAGACGATGAAAAGCCCGCCGAAGAAGTTCTCAATCGTCTTCTGGGCCGCAAAGGCAACAGCGATGCCGCCCACGCCGAGGCCGGCCACCACGGCAGTGAGGTTGATGCCCGCAAAGTAATAGAAGATGACCACGAGCCCGACAACGACGGCCAGGCTCTTCATCAGCGTTGCCGAAAGGCGGATGACTGCATTGGCGGCCTCGGGCCTGCGCCTCTCGATGATCTCCGCCCCGACATCGATCAAATAAAGGAAAATCCACGTCAGGCCGATAACGGCCGTTGTCGAGGCCAGAAACGTCCAGAACAGCCGGGCGAGGAGCGAGACCGAGCCGAGGGAAATGATGTAAATCGCGCCGGCCGTAAAAAGAAGCATCAGGGGCTTCCTGATCCCCCTCAACTTGTTCATCACGGCCCCGCCGAAGCGTTTGGTCATCGGCTCGTGAACCATGGCAACGAGCAGCCTCGTGAAGAGCCAGCCGAGAACGAGCACAAAGGGAATCACCAGCAGGGGTGTTATCAAACGGTACAGCGGGTGGCCGGCCAGGCGGGTTTCCGTCAGCGCCGCCGGAAGGTTTCGCTCGAGCCAGGGGATGTCGATTTCCTCGTAGATCTGGGGCAAGAACTTGAGGGTCTCCGACGAGAAGAGCCAGACGGGGGGATTGTTCTCCTTCCGAACGCGCTCGAGCAGGATCCTGTATTCCCCTCTCTTCGTCTTGACCGTGCCCACGAGCTCGAGGTTGTCGGGCAGATTGTCCTGGAGGTTCCCCTCGGCCTTGACGCTGAGCGCCGTTGTAACGGTCGACATTCCCTCGTTGAGGACGTGGCTCAGCTCCAGGGCGAGCTGCTCGGCTCGTTTTCCCGTCTGCCGGGTGTCCAGGTAATCGACGGCCCGCTCGTAGTCCTCGCGCTGCATGGCCTTCAGGAAACCGACGACGGTGCCTTGCGGCGTGCTTCGCCCCAGCGGGTCGTCGTATGTGACCTCGGCCTGGACGGGTCCTTTCGCAACGGCAGACGTTGCCTTCTCGGCGGCCTGGGCGCCTTCAACAATCAACAGGGCGGCAATTCCCGTCAGGGTCAGCCCTATCAAATTCTTTCTCATCAACATGGCGTCATCCCTCCATCGCCTGCGTTCCCCTGCGGGGCATCGGGGAATACCATTCTGCTCATTCGATCTGTTACCGGCCGTATAAATACCATGAAATGCCTCTCAGGGTAAGTCATCAAAGTTCGCTCGGTTTCTGCAAGAAGAGGGATGAACCCTTCTCAAGTTTCCGCACATTTTGACGATGTAATTCCTGATCGGAACAAAAGACGGGGATATCGATCCGGTGATCGCCCTGCACAGGTTCCGATAAAAGGATTTTCAAGGGCGGGAGGTCAACATGAGAGCAATCGATGGAAAGTATCTCACGTTTGCCCTGTGCGGCGAGGAATACGGCATTCCCATTCTCCAGGTCAAGGAGATCATCGGGATCACATCCATCACGCGGATGCCGGAGATGCCCGAATATGTGAAAGGGGTCATCAACCTGAGAGGCAAGGTCATCCCGGTGACCGACATGCGCCTCCGCTTCGATCTCGCCCCCATGGATTACAACGAGCGGACCTGCATTATCGTTGTGGAGGTCGAGTCCGGGCATGCGAAAGTTCCCGTCGGGCTCGTCGTGGACGCCGTCTCGGAAGTGGCAAACGTCAAAGAAGCGGAGATCGAGGAGACGCCCCATCTGGGTGCGTCCTCCCACATCGAATATGTTTCGGGCCTGGCCAAGCTGCAGGGCAACGTAAAGATCCTCCTGGATATCAACCGGATCTTCTCGCCCGAGACGGTGAATCAACTCAGCTCGTAACCGGTTCGCGCGGGCGGCGGATCGCCCCCCGGACCCTCATCCACTCAACCAGGGCATCCCGATAACTGCACCGGGATGCCCTGTCCTTTCTCAACATCCGATCCGTCCCAGTTCAGCCTCATGAATCGAACGATAGTAAGTATATTCTTCAAAATGATTACAGGTTTAACCTGTTAGTTTACTGTTTATCTCTTAGTATTGCATTGACTGCCGTTCAGGTTTAGTTTTGCTGTCAAATAAAATACCTTGTTTGATCTCCCGGGCTTCTTCCATCGGTTCAATTTACCCATCGTGACGTCTGAATAAGCGGGAATATCGCAGCGGGGGTGAAATTTTTCGTATTTCCCGGCCGAAGAGGACAGGTTCAGAGTTTAACGGCCGTCATAAACAGGATGGAAGCGAAGAGTTCGCAGTCGAAGAGGGAAAAAATGGATGAAAAAAAGCGGCAATACCTGAGGACGATCATCCTGAAGAGGCTGGCCGACGTGAGCCACCGTGCGGGACTGATCCCGGAAGAAACGGAGATGGAGGAAAGGCCGGCCGACCCGGTGGACCAGGCCGCGGAGGAGCGCGAAAAGGATCTCACGCGTCTTTTCCGGGCGCGGGAGAACGTGGAGATCCAGAAACTCGCCCTGGCCCTGGATCGGATGGTACAGGGAAGCTACGGCATTTGCCTCTCCTGCGACGGGGATATTTCGGACAAGCGCCTGATGGCCGAGCCCACGGCGCTTCTGTGTGTCCAGTGCCAGCAGAAAAGGGAGCGATCCCGGGTGTCGTCATCCTCCATGCCCTGATAGGGGCTCAGTTATTTGTAACGCCGTCTTATGGCTTCAGACAATAGGCTGTCCTTCCACCCGGGATACACTCTTTCACAAGATTGTCCTCTTCCTGCTCGCCATCCTGATTGACTTGCGGCAGACGACAATCAGAATGTCGACCGTGGATATCTGGGATCTCTGCGTGGACAGTATATTCACCGATCATGAAGAAGCCATGAAGTGGCTTTACAAACCGGACGACTGAAGCAAGGCGAAACGATCTGAAGTTCACATCGCCGGATGGGGCCGTTCCCTCTCTTTTGACCCCTACCGTATCTTTTCGTTCACATGCTCGAGCTCCGCGATCACCTGGGCGCCCAGCAGGATGATCACCGCAACGGCTTCGACGCTGAGCAAGAACACGATCAGGGACGCGAAGGAGCCGTAGATCAGGTTCACGAAGGTGTATGTCCTGTAGTACCAGACGATCACGCGACGGGTGATCTCCCAGAGGACCGTGGCAACAAGCCCCCCCATCAGCGCGTGGCGGAAGGGGGTCTGTCCGACGGGCAGCACAAGGTAGAACGCCGTGATCAGGAACACTTCCGCTACCAGCCCCAGCATGTAGACCGCCATGCCGAATGCGGCCGCCCCCAGGCCGAGGTTGTGCCCGAAGATGACCAGCTTCATTCTCTCCAGGGGTTCCAGCACGCCGACGACGGAGGACAAGAACAAAACGCTCAGGGCGATGAGCGAGATGAACGCGTAGGGGATGATGCTCGAGATCAGGAAGTGGCGGCGCTTGATCCTCACGCGGTGAAAGATCACCGAGATGGCGTTCTCGAGCACCGAAAAGGCAATGGAGCTGAAAAACAGCAGGATCAGGATACCCACCGTACCGATGACACCGCGGTACCGGAAGAACACCCGCACCTGCTCCGTCAGGATATCCGCGTAGCCGGGCGTGGCAATCGCGAGGAATGTGGATATGGTCCCGAGCAGCTTTTCCGGGTCCATGACGTGAGCCAGGACGATCAGAATGAGGATCAGCATCGGGATGACGGAGAGAAGGGTGTAGTAGGCCACCGCGCCGGAGAGCAGCAGGCCCTGGTTCTGCCTGAAGCTTCTGAGCACCTGGAAAAGGAAGCCGGTGAGCCGGCCGAATGCCGATAGCGCCCTGTATACCCTTGCCATCACTTGATCCGAAGCAAGAAATGAACCCCGTTTCAGCCGTGCACCCTGACGGGCGCAGGCCACAGGCAAGCCGAATCATAGGCGATCGCGAAGGGAGTGTCAAAGGGTAAGAGAGCCGCTGCGCGGCAGTGACCAGTGGCCAGTGATCAGTGACCAGTGAAAGAGAAAGAGGAAAAGCCGCAGGCCTCAAGAACGAAACGAACGAAATAAACGAAACAAACGGGTGACGCTTCGCTCAGTGCAGCACGAGGGGGAAGTCCATTCCCGAGCCCCAGCTCACGGGGTACTGGGCCTGGCCCCGGTGCTTCTCCGTGAGCTCCGGGAGCTTCTCCTTCACGTAGTGGATGAGCCCCTCCACCGTCACCTTCTTTTCGCCCCCTGTACCCTTGAGTCCCTCGAGAAGCGTGTAGGTGAAAACGCCGTGGCCCAGCGCCTTGATCTCGGCGGCGTACTGCTGGTCCGTCGAAGCGGAGACGATGTAGGTCCCCGTCGAGCGGGCAAGCTGGACGAGGGCCTTGCGGGCCTCGGTGCTTCGCATGGCGAGGATCATCTTGCCCGATTTGCATGCGTCGATCATCACGAAGACCTTCTGGGCTTTGCACTGCTTGATGGCCTCGCTGATCGCGCCGTTGGAGATGCCGCCCTTTTTCAGCTCCCCTTCGATCTCCGGGGAAACTACGTCGTGGGGGATGAAGTACCACTCCTCACCCACCGTGTCGCCGTGCCCGGCCAGATAGATGAGCAGCGTGTCCTGCGGTTGCGACTTCTTTCCGATCTCACCGAAGAGATTCTTGATATTCTGCCCCGTCGCCTGCTCGCTGATCAACGAATAGACATGGACGTTCTTGAAGAGCTTCTTCACGTCCCCGGTCTGGAAGAAGGTCTCGATTCCCCTGGCGTCGGTCTCCGCATAGGTGAGGTTGAGCGCCGCATTCTTGTAGCGGTTGATCCCGATGACGGTAAGGTGAAGATCGGACTCCTTTTCCGCACCCCGCAGGGAAACCGTGATCTCCATCGGGTTGCCCTCGATGCGGTCGCGGCTGAAGGCGCTGGCCCTGAACTGGTTTGACCCCTCGATGAGTTTCACCCGGAAGATGTGTTCCTGGGTGCTGCCCTCCGTCTTGACCTGCGCGCCGGCCTCGCGCGGGAGGATCTTGCCGTTCTGGTAGAGCAGGACCTCCTGGATGCCGCCGCCCATGTCCTCAACGACGATCTTCACCTGCTGCTCGTCGCTTTCGAATTGCCTGCCCGGAAGCGGCGACACGATGGCCACCTCCGGCGGCGGCTTGATGCCGGCCTCGATGTCCGGGGCCGCCTTTTCGCCCAGCGAGGCGACGACGGCCGTGTCGGCCTCGGCATCCCTGACAACCCGCGCCATGACCTCGGGGCGGTAGAAACGCTCGAAGAACCGCGCAACAGGATAGAAGCCGGCCTCGCGGTCGAACCCGTTGTTGACGTGCCAGCCGATGAGCTCGTCGCCCCCTTCGCTCGCATCGTAGTACCCCGAGGGCGTCCAGAGAACCCATCGCTTCCGGTCGCTGTGGGGATAGAGGGCCAGCAGCTCCCTGCCGTCCTTCATCCGGTACCAGCGGATGGTGCCGTCGCTTATGCCCACCACGGCAAGCCGGCCGTCACCGGAGATGTTGACGGCCCTTGCAGCGCCGGGGATGGGTCGATACCACATCTCTTTGCCGCCCGGGTCGAAGCGGTACAGGTAGAACCAGGTCCCGTATACGAAGCTCCGATGATCGGGGGCGATGGCGTAGGCCGTGCCCTGATCGTGCGATCTCAGGACAAGCGGCTTGCCGTTGAGTTTCGGATTGCTTTTCAGCAGCCAGTCCGTCAGCTCGATCCCGCCGGCCTTCAGGATGGGGTCCGTGAGCTTCAGGTTGGGCATCGGGTTGAGCTCCAACTGTTTCGACTCGATGGAAAACGCCGCCGGGGCGCCCCCTGCCTGCAGGAAATCAAACTTCACCGTCATGGCGTCAGGTGAAATGGAAAATGTCTTGCCCGTGAGATAATCGAGGTTGGGATCCTTTGCATAGATTTCCCTCCCCGATGTGTCGATGAGGGCCATATCACCGCTGACCCCGCCGTAGAGGATGTTGCCGTCCTTCAGGGCCAGGAGATTGCGGATGACCGTCCACTTCACGGGCACATAGGCGGGGGCATGGAAATTCCCGGACGGCCAGCGGACAATGACATTTTTCCCCCTCTGCCCGAAACTCCCCGCCGCATGGAGATACCGCCCGTCCGGGGACCAGTCGACGGCCATCAAGCGGGGCATGCGGCTGTTCGTTCTGCCCACAAGCGGGGTCTCGACCGGCTTGAGATCGCCTGCCGCGAATACGTCGACCCGGGCAGCCTCGAAATACCCCAGGGCGATCCGCGCATTGTCCGGTGAAAAACGGACACCCGAGGGCCCTTCTTCCTTCGAAACGGCCTGCTTCGCCGTCAGCCTGAATTCCCTGCTGTAAATTCTGAGCGCCCCATCGGCGGAGGAGACCGCCAGCCGGCCGGTCGAGTCGAAGTCCATGCCGCGGATCGTATCCCCGTAGTTGGGATCGTCGGCGGCGGGCGCCGCATCGATGCGGTCGCCTTTGCGGGAAATCGAAAATACCCGCAACCCGCCGCTGCCGGCAAGGCCGATGGCCAGCTTGCCCCCGTCCCGCGAGAAACGCAGGAAGGTGATGGACTCCGGTAACCCCGATATCCGCTTGAGCAGCCGGCGGCTTTCGCGGTCGAACAGGTAGACCTGCCTCGACGTCTCCGATTCCCGGGTTCTGCCCCCGCAGGCGATGGTGTCGCCGTCCGGCGAGATGTCAACGGCAAGAATGCTCCCTTCATTCCCTTTGCCGATCGGGGGCCGCAGGATGCCCAGCAGTTTTCCCGTCGGGAGGTCCCACACGCGGACGGTCTTGTCGACGGAGCCCGTCACGAGGAAGCGGTTCATCGCATCGATCGCCATGATGCGCAGAGATGCAGAGTGGAGCCCGGCCTCGACGGTGAGGATCGGTTCCGAGACCTGGGGCAAGGCATGGCTGGAGAAGGCGATAACGAGCATCGAGGAAAGAATGAGGATCAAGGCAGAGTGCCTGCGCTCAATACACATGGACTGCACTCCCGGTTGGGCGTGACACGAGAGACGATCGGAAATCGAAAGGAATTACAGTTTATCCCAGTCTTCCCACTTGTAGCCGTCAAGGACCTGGACCATGTCGTCCACTTTCTTCTTGTCGGCGTCCTTGTATTCCTTCCAGAGATTCACGCAGGCATCCGTGATGGGTCCGGCCATCCCGGCTACGGCGGCAATCCCCGGCAGGGCCCGGTTCGACGTCTCGCCGGACTCGAGAAAGGCCCTGAATTTCTCGTTCACCGCCACGAGCCGCTTCACGTCGTCGGAGAGCATCTCCCGTACCTGGGCCTCTTTCATGCTGCGGCTGGTCAGCGAAGTCTGAATGTGCTGGATCATGGGGTTCCCGATGGACTTGGCGTCGTTGTAGTAGAGCATCGCCTGGGTGAGCTTCTTCTGCTGCTTCTTGAACGTCACCTTGGCGATCTTGGCGTAGCCGACGGACTTCTCGCGCTCCTCGCTGATTTTCTTGAGCTGCATGGAGACATCAGACGACACTGCAAGGGCAGAACCGGCCGCAAGGAACACGAAAGGGATGGCGATGATCAGGACCCGCGTTTTCATCAATGCCGCTCGAACCATCGTGACCTCCTTCGATCATGGCTAGGTGCTATCGATGTAAAAAAACCCGCTCTCGAGAGAAACGGGGTGATGGCCGATTATTCCATGGCATCCCTGACAGAGACATGACGTTTGAAAGCAGGAGACTCCGGCACGACTTCTTCTCAGGGTTACTAAGTCAAAATCCTCAAAATATCAAGAGGTTTTTGGCACCCGCACGTCGGGGCCTTCCGTATGCACCGCCGTCATCTTTTCCTTGCCATCGAAAACTGACGGAGAGATAATCGGATTGAACTTGATGTAACGGGGTTCCGGAACGATGGCCGGTCATTCAAAACCGGTGCGGGCATCTGGGATCTCTTCGAGTGCCCGCACGGAGGAAAGAGAACGCAACGGGGGAAATCATCCCCTTGCACCTTTCTGGGCCTTCGTGGGCGCAAGTCTGCCCTGGCTCGTCTACGATGCCCTCATCAAAATCCCCGAGGATTTCTGGACATTCAGAGGAGTGCTCGTTCTGGCCGCCACAGCACTGGGGGTTATCCTCGTGGGGGTTTCCTGGCATTACAGCCGCGGCTTGTCGGAACGAGACAAATCCCTGTGACAACCGGTTCCTTTTCAGGCTTCCCCTGGCGGGAGTGGATAAGAGGTCTGCGCCTCTCCTTTATTTGGAGAGGATCGGGCGGAGAGGAGAAGAGGGGAAAGACGATCAAGCGATGGCGCCGATCACGCTCGTTCTTCTGCCGGGGCGGAGACAAGGGAGCGGGCGCCCTCGAGTTCCAGCCACTGCATCAACAGAACATTTCTCAGCCGGATGCGGATCCGATCCGCACCGGGCCTCAGCTGCAGGCGCGCCGGATAAAAAACCCTGACATCACCAGACTGCCACAACAGGTACCGGTCGGCGTCGTCGGAGGGGGCGCCGGTGAGCAGCCGGGGCACATAACTTCCCGCCACGTCCCGGGCGGAAGGGCACTTTCACCCGCCGCCCGTCATGGGCTGATAGTCCAGCACAATCGTGACGGCACCCTGGCAGCGCTTCCTGATGTACTCGGTTGCAGCGGATTCGATTTCGAACATGATGCACCTATTTGCTCTTTCCCTGAGCGGGATCTTCCCCCCTCATGGAGAGATGTCGTTTGACCGCCGCCAGATCGTCGATCATGAGATCCTGCAGAGCGGATTGCTCCTGCTCTCCGAAGGGACTGGAGGGCAGGAAGAGAGCATCCCGGATGAGCCCGCCGACGGCATCCACAAGCCCGTCGATGCCCCCGGTCTGAAAGGCCGGCGCGAGGACTTCATCGAATGCGGCCATGTCGTCGGCATCGTATTGGAAGACACTCTGCCAGACCTTCATGAATTCCCGCTCCGCCAGCCCGAACGTCTCGAGCAGTTCCCCCTTGGAGATCCCGTAGAGAAGCAGCAGGCCCGAGAGATAAACCCGCAGCGCCTTCTGGTAAAGCCTGCGGTCCGCCTTGGGTTGAACCTGCCAGCTGGCCAGGGGCCCCAGTGGGCGCCTCTTTTCCAGACCGGCAAGCGAGGCGATGACTTCGTCGGCCGAGATGGCCGTGGTAAACAGGATCTTCCTCTGGATCGGCGTCTTGGACTGACGGTCCGCCTGTTTGCAGAACTCCCGGGTGTAGCGGCCAACGTGGCGCTCGTAGGGTCCCTTTGTGCTGATCAGGGCGTCGTGCAGGAATTTCATCACCGGCATGGCCAACTCCGGGAAACAGGGTATCGGTATCGATTACAGGATACAGGCTACAGGGACCAGAGGCAAAGAATAAAGAGTACAACCGCAGATGGATTCTCCTCGTGCCGCACCCCTCCGTCCTGGAATCAGGAAAGAGAGAGGGCTGTGGTGAAGGCGAGTTGGTTTCACCCTCACCACAGCCAATAGGAGAGGTAGATGAAAGAGAGAGTCTTTATACCAGCAGCCCCTGCTCTTTCGCCAGGGCTGTGAGCGGTTCCCGGAAATCGGGGTGGGCAATCGCGATGAGGGCTTTCGCGCGCTCG
>DASRZY010000172.1:0-6430 GCA_035685905.1 Syntrophales bacterium | reverse complement strand
CGCGCGGGGGATGACGGGGATGTTGCGCCGGTGGGCCTCCTGGACCTCGGGGTTGTCGGCCTTCACGGCCGTGGAGGTGACGACCACGTCGGCCGTCTCCAGGTTGGACTCCCGGTGGCCGTAATGGATGCGGGCCCCCATCGCGGAGAGCCGCTGCGTCGTGTCCGATTCCATCAGGTCCGAGCCGCTGATCGCGTAGCCCAGGTTGAGAAGGACTTCGGCAATCCCGCTCATGCCGATCCCCCCGATCCCCACGAAGTGGATCCACTGGACCTTGCGCTTCATCAGATCTCTGCTATGGCCATTTTGCATCAGGGTCTTTCCTGCTTCCTCTGCATCTGGAATATTGGAATACTGGAATAATGGAATATTGGGGTTTTCAGAGCTCTTTTCCTGTCGAACCCATCATTCCAACATTCCATTACTCCATTATTCCTGTGGCTTGGTGCTTTGCACCAACGCCAGGCATTCGTCGACGATATCCGCTGCCGCCCGGGCGTTGCCGAGGCTGGCGGCATTCCGTTCCATTTCCCCTATCTTCCCCGGCTCCCCTGCAAGACGCCTGATGATCCCCGAGAGGCTCTCTCCCGAGAGGTCCCTTTCGGGGATCATTTCGGCTGCGCCCCTGTTGACAAGGAGTTCGGCATTTTTCGTCTGGTGGTCGTTCACGGCAAAGGGGAAGGGGATGAACAGGGCCGCCTTTCCGCTTGCCGTGATCTCCGCGATCGACGTGGCCCCCGCCCTGCAGACGAGCAAATCGGCCTTCCCGTAGGCCGAGGCCATGTCCGTGATGAAGGGCAGCACGTCTGCCTCCACCGCCTGATCGCTGTAACCTTTCTTCACCATTTCCAGGTCGTCCTTCCCGGTCTGGTGGATGATCCGGATCTTTCCCTTCAAATCCCCGAGGTGGGGCAGCGCCTCCAGGACGGCCAGGTTGATCCGGTGGGCGCCCTGGCTTCCCCCGAAAATCAACATTGTAAACGGCTCACCGGGCCTTCTGTCACGCTTCGCCGCTCCTGCAATAGAAGCCCGGATGGGGTTTCCCGTCACGCGGACCCGGTCGGGCCGGAACCAGCGCGTCGTCTCGGGGAAGCTCACGAAGATCCTGTCCGCGAATCGCCCGAGGATCTTGTTCGTCTCGCCCGGGATGGCGTTCTGCTCGGCGATGGCCGTCGGCACACGCATGAAGCGGGCCGCAAGAACAGCCGGCCCCGATGCGTAGCCGCCCACCCCGATCACGATGTCCGGACCGAAGCCCCGGATGATCCGGCGGGACTGGATGAGGCTCCGCGGGATCTTCAAAAGAGCCGCAAGCGATCGTGCCATGCCCCGCCCCTTGATCCCTTCGACCTCGAGGGTCTCCAGTTCAAATCCGAGCTGAGGCAGCACCCGCGCCTCGAGCCCCCGACTGGTCCCGATGAAAAGAACGCTGTTTGTCCCATTGCGCCTGCGGAATTCCTCCGCGATGGCCACTCCCGGGAAGAGATGACCGCCCGTGCCTCCTCCCGCGATCAGAATCTTCACACCCCGGCCCCCCTGAGGCTCGACTTCTGGTACGTCGACAGGTTGAGCAGGATCCCCACGGCCATGCAGCTCACGATCAGTGCCGTGCCCCCGTAGGACAGGAAGGGCAGGGCCATGCCCTTCGTGGGGATGAGCCCCATCACGCCGGCGATGTTGATGAATGCCTCCAGCGCCAGCAGGGTCGCCAGACCCGAGGCCAGCAGGCTCCCGAAGGTGTCCTGGACGCGGAAGGCAATCAGGAACGCCCTGAAGATCAGAATCCCGAAGAGCACGATGACGGTGCAGATCCCGATGAAGCCGCTCTCCTCGGCGATGATGGAGAGGATGAAGTCCGTGTGCGGCTCGGGCAGGTAGAAGAGCTTCTGCATCCCGTCCCCGAGCCCCACGCCGAAAGGCCCTCCCGACCCGAAGGACAGAAACGACTGGATGATCTGGAACCCCTTGTGCTGGGGATCCTTCCAGGGATCCATGAAGGTGTTCCAGCGGTCCATGCGATAGCCCTTCATCATGACGAGGGTAACCGCCACGGGGATGAGCGCCAGCATCGATCCGGCGAGGTAGCGGAACCGCGTGCCCGCAACGTAGAGAACCGACATGGCCACGGCCATGATCAGGACGGCCGAGCCGAAGTCGGGCTGCTTCAGGATCAGTGCCACAGGCACCATCACGACGGCCAGCGGCAGGAGGAACCCTTTCAGGAACTCCTGGATGTGGGCCGATTTGCGCGTCAGGAAATGGGCAAGAAAGACGACGACGAGGACTTTCACGAGCTCGGCCACCTGGAAGGTGAAAAACCCGAGATTGAGCCATCGGCGCGCGCCGCCTTTCGTGACACCGATCCCGGGCAGGAAAATCGCAAGCAGCAGGACGAGCGAGACGCCCAGGCCCGCGTAGGCGACCCTGCGCAGCCACGTGTAGGGCGTTTTCATCAGAGCGATCATGACCGCAAGCCCGATGACGAGGAAGAAGATCTGCTTCTTGAGAAAGTAGTACCCGTCCCCGTATTTCTGCAGGGCGAGCATGTAGCTCGAGCTGTAAATCATCACGGTGCCGAAGGCGATAAGCACCAGCACGATGAAAAACAGGATGAAGTCGGGTCGTCTTCCCCTTGCAGGCGTTTCTGCCATGGGATCGCTCAATTCCTCTGCGTTGCTGTTTTACGGTCTTTCAGGGCGCTCACCGTTTCCTTGAACACCTCGCCCCGGTGGGCGTAATTGCGAAACTCGTCGAAGCTCGCGCAGCCCGGCGAAAGCAGCACCACGTCCCCGGGGGCGGCATCATCGTAAGCCGTGTGGATGGCGTCTTTCATCGTGGCTGCCGTCACCGTCTTCACAATGCCGCCGATCTTTTCGCCGATCCGCCCGCGGGCCTCGCCGAAGAGGACCATTTCCTTGACGTGCCGGCGGATGAGAGGCTCCAGCGACTCGAAGTCCCCGTTCTTGTCGCGGCCGCCCAGGAGCAGGATGACGGGCGCCTCGAAGGCCTCCAGGGCCCTCACCACGGCACTCACGTTCGTCCCCTTCGAATCGTCGTAAAAGGCCACCCCGCCATTCTCGCCGGCAAACTCGATGCGGTGCGAAAGCCCCTTGAAACTTGCCACACCCTCCGCGATTTCGCCGGGCGTGCAGCCGGCATAACGGGCCGCCATGACGGCAGCCATGACATTTTCCACGTTGTGCCGCCCGGGGATCCGGATCATGGAGGCCGGATAGGTTTCGATCGGCCGGCCGCCGGTCCGGTACGTCAGCGTGTCCTTCTTGAAGCTCATGCCCTCGGCAGGCTCGGCCTTCGTGCTGAAGAAGACAACGCGGGCCCTGAGCCGTGCGGCCAGCGCAGCCGATTCCGCCTCGTCGGCGTTGAGCACGGCCAGATCCCCCGGCTGCTGGTTTTCGAAGATCCGCTCTTTTGCCCAGCGGTACTCGGCGTAATCCGCATGGTAGTCGAGGTGATCGGGCGCCACGTTGAGCAGCACCGCCACCCGTGGCCGGAAGGTCTCGATGCGCTGGAGCTGGAAGCTGCTCATTTCGATGACGGCCCATTCGTCGTCCTGCGGCCCCCCGACATAGCCGATGAGCGGGCTGCCGATGTTTCCACCGACGAAGGCTTTCTTCCCTGCCGTCGCCAGGATGTGGCCGATGAGGCTCGTCACCGTCGTCTTTCCGTTTGTGCCCGTGATGGCGATGACGGGCACGCGCAGAAACCGCCAGGCAAGCTCGATTTCGCTCATCACCGGGATACCCCGCCGCTGCGCTTCCCGGATCAGGGGGTTGAAAGGCGGCACCCCGGGCGAGGGGACGACCAGATCGATCCCGTCGAGGGCGGCCGGATCGGCTCCCCCCGCGAAGACGCGAAGCGTCAGCCCCGCCAGGGCCCCGAGGGCCTCCTTCAGTTCCGCCTGGGGTTTCTCGTCGGAGACCGTCACACGCGATCCCCTTGCGGCCGCAAACTGCGCCGTGGCGAACCCTGTCTTGCCGAGGCCGATGACGAGAATCTTTTTGCCGTTCAGTTCCAATGCTTGCTGTCACCTCAACTTCAGCGTGCTGATGGCCACGAGGGCCAGGATGATCGAGATGATCCAGAACCGCACGATGACCTTCGGCTCCGCCCACCCCTTCAGCTCGAAGTGATGGTGGATGGGAGCCATGCGAAAGATGCGCTTGCCGTTCGAGATCTTGAACCAGCCCACCTGGAAAATGACCGAAACGGTCTCCAGCACGAAGATCCCGCCCACGATGGCGAGCAGCAGCTCCTGTTTTGTCACGATGGCCAGGGTGCCCAGGGCGCCTCCCAGGGCAAGCGATCCCACGTCGCCCATGAAGACCTGCGCCGGGTAGGTGTTGTACCAGAGGAAGCCCAGGCAGGCCCCCACCATGGCCCCGCAGAAGATGGCCAGCTCGCCCGTCCCCGGCACGTAAGGAATCTGCAGATAGGCCGAGATCCTTGCATTGCCGGCGAAGTAGGCAAAGAGCAGGTACGTGATGAAGCAGATCAGCGAGGGACCGAGTGCCAGGCCGTCCAGGCCGTCGGTGAGGTTCACGGCATTGGCCGCCCCCACGATCACGAAGACCGTGAAGAGGATGTAGCCCCATCCCAGGTCGGGCAGCATGGTCTTGAAGAAGGGGATCGTGATCGCCTCGCTGAAATTCGGCTTGAGGTAGAGGATGACGCCGATGAACAGGGCGATCAGGATCTCGAAGCAAATCCTCGTGCGCCCGGAGATCCCCTTGCTGTTCTTTTGCGTGAGCTTGCTGAAATCGTCGACGAACCCGATGATGCCGAAGCCCACGGTGACGACGATGAGCATCCAGACAAAGTCGTTGGTCAGGTTTGCCCACAGAAGCGTCGAGATCACCACGGAAAAAATGATCATGATGCCGCCCATGGTCGGCGTGCCCGACTTTGCCAGGTGCGTGCCGGGACCGTCCTCCCGGATGGACTGCCCGATCTGCAGCGACTCGAGCTTGCGGATGAGCCAGGGCCCGAAGACAAAGCAGATCACGAGCGCCGTGATGGCGGCGTAGATCGTCCGGAACGTGATGTACCGGAACACGTTGAAGTACGAAATGCTGTCGTGAAGAGGATAGAGTAAATGATAGATCAACTCGCCAGACCTCCAAAATACAAAACCCCAACCCGGTGCACAAGCAGTTGGGGATACGTCGGGGTCAACCCCCTATAGATTGAGGCCGTATCCCTATCACAGGTCCTTTTCACTTTGCAACCCCGATTGCGCCGAGGATTGCCTGGACGATCTCTTCCATCTTCATTTTCCGCGAGCCCTTGACGAGGACCCAGTCCCCCGCCTTCATGCAGGCCTTCAACTGGGCCGCCGTCTCCTCCGTGTTCAGGTCGACGATAACCTGGTCGCTCTTCATCCCGCGTTTCACGGCCCCTCTGGCAAACGCCCTGGCAAAGTCCCCCCGGAGGTAAGCCTTGCCGACCCCCGTGTCGGCCACGGCACGCCCGATCTCCTCGTGGTATTTCTCCGCCTCATCGCCCAGTTCGAGCATGTCGCCGAGGATCACGGTGCTCTTGCATTCGCCCTTGAGCCCCTGCAGCGTTTTGAGGGCCACGACCATCGAGGCGGGGTTTGCGTTGTAGGTGTCGTCGATGAGGTAGCCGCCGTTCTTCAGGCGCCAGACCTCCATGCGCCCCCCCACGGGCTTGAAGGCCATGAGCCCCTGGCAGATCGAGTCGAAGGCAAGCCCCGCGGCGCGCGAGGCCGCCGCTGCCGCCAGGGCGTTCGAGACGTTGTGAAAGCCCAGGACGGGCAGCAGGATCTCCCGCGACATCCCGTCCATGACGAGCGTGAAAATCGTTCCCTTCTCGCCCTCGTGGGCAATGTGAGCGGCCGTCACGTCGGCGTCGGCCTGGATTGCGAAGGTCATCTTCCTTCCTTTCCATTTCTGAGCCCAGGGGGCCAGTGCCTCGTCGTCGAGATTGATGATGGCCGTGCCCCGGCCGCCCATGACCCGGAAGAGATCGCCCTTTTCCTCCCGGATCATCTCGAGGGACTTGAGCCCCTCCAGGTGTGCAGGCCCCACGTTGGTGATGACCCCCACGGTGGGCGCGGCGATCTCGGTGAGGCGGGCAATCTCGCCCCGCCGGTTCGTTCCCATCTCGAGGACGGCGAACTGGTGCGTCTCGTTCATCTGAAACAGAGTCAGCGGGAGCCCAACGAGGTTGTTGAGGTTTCCCTTGTTCTTCAGAAGCTGCTTCTCCCGGCCTGCGATCGCTGCCACCATCTCCTTCGTCGTCGTCTTGCCGGAGCTTCCCGTGATGGCCACGACAGGGATGGCGAAGCGGGAGCGCCAGAGCCCGGCCAGATCGCCCAGGGCCGTGAGCGTGTCTTCAACCGCAATGACGGCCGCCGAGCCTGCGGCCTTTTCCACGAGGCCTTCCCGGC
>DASRZY010000171.1:0-15992 GCA_035685905.1 Syntrophales bacterium | reverse complement strand
CCTTTTCATGGAGCAGCACTTCACCGTGATCCCACTCATCGGTTTCGGGCAGTACATCCTTTTCTGTATACGAGTCGCCTGCCGCCCCACTGTCGGCTCCGTCGAAAAGATTTGTCTGATCGCTGAGCTTTTGGTCCTGGGCCCTCTGGCCGATCTCCATGAGATGCTCGAAGTTCTCCATGAGCTGGCGCCGCCTGTATCCGAGGGAGTCGAAGGCGCCACACATGATTAGACTCTCCACAACCCGCTTGTTGATTTTTCGGAGGTCTACTCGGGAGCAGAAGTCGAGAAATGACTTGAAGGGTCCTTCGCTATCTCTTGATTCAATAATGGATTCTATGGCACTCTCCCCGACGTTTTTCACGGCTGCAAGACCGAAGCGGATGTTTTTCCCATCAACACTGAAATCGAGGACAGACTGGTTGATGTCAGGGGGCAAAACATTGATCCCCATCTCCTTGCAAACGCTGATGTGTTTGATGACCTTGTCGCGGTTGCCTTTTTCGCTTGTCAGCAGTGCCGCCATGAATTCCACCGGGTAATGGGTCTTCAGGTAGCCCGTCTGGTAGGAGATCATCGCGTAGGCTGCGCTGTGCGACTTGTTGAACCCGTATCCGGCAAAGGTCTCCATCTGGTCGAAAATCTTCTTCGCCTTTGCTTCGGGGATCTTGTTCTTGAGCGCCCCAGCCATGAATTTTGGCTTTTCCTTCTCCATTTCGGAGGAGTTTTTCTTGCTCATCGCCTTGCGGAACGTGTCAGCCTCGCCCATGGTGTAGCTTGCCAGGGCGCTGGCGATCTGCATCACCTGCTCCTGGTACAGGATGACCCCGTAGGTCTCCTTCAGGATGGGCTCGAGCGTGGGCACTTCGTAGGTGCTCTTTGTTTTGCCCTGCTTTCGCGAGATGAACTCCTGGACCATCCCGCTCTTCAGGGGACCCGGGCGGTAAAGGGCGATCAGTGCGATGATGTCCTCGAAACAGTCCGGCTTCATGCCGACGAGGATCTCTTTCATACCCCTGCTTTCCAACTGGAACACGCCGTCCGTGTCTCCCTTGGAGAGCAGTTGATAGGTCTTGCGGTCATCCAGGGCGATATCGGAGATGTTGATCTTGATGCCCCTGCCCTCCTCGATGAACTTCAGGGCATCACGAATGACGGTGAGCGTCTTGAGTCCGAGGAAGTCGAATTTCGTGAGGCCCGCGGCGGAGAGATCGTTCATGGAAAACTGCGTTACGATGTCATCGTTGGGGCTTTTGCACAGGGGAACCCTCTCGACGAGAGGCTTGTCGGAGATGACGACCCCGGCCGCATGCGTCGAGGAGTGGCGGTTGAGGCCTTCCAGGGATCGCGAGAGGGCCAGCAGCCTGCGGATCTTTTCGTTCTTCTTCTGTTCTTCCTGGAGCCGGGGCTCCTGCTTTATAGCGTCCTCCAGGCTAATGTTCAGGACGTTGGGGACCAGCTTTGCGATCCGGTCCACTTCGCCGTAGGCCATGTTCAGGGCGCGACCGACATCGCGGATGACCGCCTTTGCCTGCATCTTCCCGAAGGTGATGATCTGCGCCACACGATCGTTGCCGTATTTCTCGGAAACATACCGGATGACCTCGTCCCGGCCCTCCATGCAGAAGTCGGTGTCGATGTCGGGCATGCTCTTGCGGTCCGGGTTCAGGAAGCGCTCGAAGAACAGGCCATAACGGATCGGGTCGATCTCGGTGATCCCGATGGCGTAGGCCGCAAGACTTCCGGCCGCTGAGCCGCGCCCCGGACCGACGGGGATGTTGCGGCTCTTTGCGTAGTTGATGAAGTCGGAGACAATGAGAAAGTAGCCGGCAAATCCCATGGACTTGATGATGTCCAATTCCCTCTCGAGGCGTTTTTCGTATTTCTGCCGCAGCGCCGGGTCCTGGCCCTGAAGGATCTTGGGCATGAGCTTCTCGAGGCCTGCCTTTGCCATGTCCTGCAGATGCTCGTCCAATGACCGTCCCTTGCCGATTTCGAAGTGAGGGAGGAAGATCTGGCTGAAGTCGAGCTTGAGATTGCACTTCTCGGCGATGACCACGGTGTTCTCGATGGCTTCCGGGCAGTAGGCGAAAAGCTGCTTCATCTCGTCGGGGGATTTGAGATAGAACGCGTCCGTTGCGAACTGCATTCGGCCGGGGTCGTCCATGGTTTTCCCCGTCTGGATGCACAGGAGGACTTCGTGGGCTTCGGAGTCGGCCCGTTCCAGGTAATGGCAGTCGTTTGTGGCAACCAGCGGGATCGACAATTCCTTGGAGATCTCCATGAGCTTCTGATTGACAACAGCCTGCTCCGGGATCCCGTTCTCCATCATCTCGAGGTAGTAATTCCCCTCACCGAAGATTTCATGATATTGCCTGGCAGAGGCCTTTGCCTTTTCGAGCTCCCCTTTCAGGATCCAATGCGCAACCTCTCCGTGCAGGCAGGCGCTGGTGGCAATGAGGCCCTCGCTGTGTGTCGCCAGAATTTCCTTGTCGACCCGCGGCCGGTAGTAGAATCCTTCGAGAAATCCCGTCGAGGTCAGCTTGATCAGGTTCCGGTAGCCCTGCAGGTTCTTGGCGAGGACGATGAGGTGGCGTGCCGTCTCCCCCGGCCCCTCGCTCGTTTTGTCGAACCGGCTCTTCGGCGCGACGTACAACTCACAGCCGATGATGGGCTTGATCCCCGCCTTGTAGGCCTGCTGGTAAAAATCGACAGCCCCGTACATGTTGCCGTGGTCGGTGATGGCCACCGCGGGCATCTTGTAGTCCCGGGCCTTCTTGAACAGGTCGGCAAGACGGATGGTGCCGTCCAGAAGACTGTACTGGGTATGAAGGTGGAGATGAACGAAGTCGACGTGCTTCATGAGTGCTTAACACCCTGATTTGAAAATAGAATATTACTTGTCATTCTCTGTGACGGCGTAAATCATACACCAGCGCAGAGGGGAAATCAATCGCACCGATCATAATATTGAGTGCCCCGAGTAAAGAAATCGTACGTCTCGAGTTGAATGAATTTGACAAAGGAGAAGTTCTGTAACGCCGTTGCTCTGACCTGCAGTCAGGATTGACCGACCGGGCACGTCCTTTGCACAGAAACCGCTCGGACAGACAATTTCATTTGGGTGCGTGCTGAAATTTCCTCATGAGCTATCATTCAACCCTTTCGCCTTATCGAAGAAAAAAACCTGTCTCCCCGTCCTCTTCGGTGACCTGGGCCGTTGCGATCGCCGTACTTGTCCTCTATTCGTCTTGGGTCTCGGGTTGCGGGAGCAGCACGGCCTACGACCCGGCAACAGAATATGCGAATGCCTGCGCCGATGCCAGCAATGCGACATACGCGAAAATCTCCAGGGAACTCACGGCCATCGTCAATGACAATTCAAACCTTCAATGGGAAAATGGAGTCGTCGGTTCGCGCGTACTCGTCGTGGCGTGGGTCTCGGCAGCGATTGCCAGTCATTACACGGAGGGCCAGGAGGTGGAATTTAAATACGACCTGTGGGTGACTGTCGTCCCCGAGCTGAGGAACTATTTTGGGAGCGCAGCTCCGTCCCCTCTTCGGATCGCGCAGCTCCTCGGACTTCCCCCCGTTGACGCGACGAGAAAAGAATACCTCCTGGAGCTCTGGGTCTCGCCTGAAAATCTCCTGAGGCCCTGTCCCGACCCGGAAGTGACCGATCACGAATGCCAGCTGGTTTTCCACGGGGATCAATTCTGGGTTTACGACAACACCCAGAAGGTTTACGCCGATGTCGGTGCAACGGGTTTCAAAGCGTACAAGGATTGGTTCACGAACCGGAAAGACGTGATCTACACGAGCGCCTCTCCCTATCCCTGGACCCGTCTCGGCTACACCTATGATTGGGGCAATCCGGCCAGCCATTGTGGGCTGAGCGAGTATATTGTCCATGGGTATAAAGAGGACGGCAGCGGGATTCCCGTCAAAGTAAAGGCTGTTACGAGAACGGCCGACTATTTCAACTAGTCGGCCGAAATCACGTTCGATCCGTTCACCCGGGCGGGATGACTCCTCTAGTCCATCCTGTAATTCGGCGCTTCTTTCGTGATGATGACGTCGTGGACGTGACTCTCACGAAGTCCGGATGTTGTGATCCGGACAAAACGGGCCTTCTTCCGAAGCTCCTCGAGGCTCCTGCAGCCCACATAACCCATGCCCGCCTTCACGCCCCCCATGATCTGGTAGATGCTGTTGGAAAGGGACCCTCGAAAAGGCACCCTTCCTTCGATGCCTTCGGGCACGAGTTTCAACGTGCTTTCGATGTCGTCCTGCATGTACCGGTCCCTGCTGCCCTCTTTCATGGCCTCGAGGGATCCCATGCCCCGGTACACCTTGTAGCTTCTGCCCTGGAAGAGGACCGTTTCGCCCGGACTCTCTTCGGTGCCTGCGAAGAGGCCGCCGATCATGACGCAGTGGGCCCCGGCCCCCAGGGCCTTCGTGATATCGCCCGAATACTTGATCCCCCCGTCAGCGATGAGGGGGATGCCGTATTTTGCCGAGGCGCGGGCGCATTCCATGACGGCCGTCATCTGGGGAACCCCGATTCCGGCCACGATCCGTGTCGTGCAGATGGAGCCCGGCCCGACGCCCACCTTGACGGCGTCCACCCCGGCCTGGATGAGGGCTTCGGCCCCCTCGAAAGTGGCCACATTGCCGGCAATGACCTCGCAGGAGGGGAAATTCCGTTTCGTGTCCCGAACGGCATCGAGAACTCCTCGGGAGTGACCGTGGGAGGTGTCGATACAGATAACGTCGCAGCCCGCGCTCAGGAGTGCCTGGACCCGCGCTTCGCGGTCCGTGATGCCCGCAGCGCCGCCGACGCGGAGGCGTCCGAGCTGGTCTTTGCAGGCGTTGGGATACTTCTGGATCTTCTCGATGTCCTTGATCGTGATGAGGCCTTTCAGGTTGAAGTCTTCGTCGACGACCAGCAGCTTTTCGATCCGGTGCTTGTGGAGGAGTTTCTTCGAGTCCTCGAGGCTGATGTTTTGGGACACCGTAACGAGCTTGTCCTTTGTCATGACATTGGCGACGGGCTGGTCGAGGTTGGTCTCGAACCGGAGGTCGCGGTTCGTCAGGATCCCCACGAGCCTGCGGCCCTTCACGACGGGAACCCCGGAGATCTTGTAGCGGCTCATGAGTTCGAGAGCATTTTTCACCTTCTGCTCCGGTTCGATCGTGATGGGATCCACGATCATGCCGCTTTCCGATTTCTTCACCTTGTCCACCTCGAGGCTCTGCCGCTCGATGCTCATGTTCCGGTGGATAATTCCGATGCCGCCCTCACGGGCCATGCAAATGGCCGTCTGGGATTCCGTGACCGTGTCCATGGCCGCACTGACGATGGGGATGTTCATGATGATGTTGTTCGTCAGGCTCGTCCGTGTATCCACGTCCTTGGGGAGGATCGTGGATTCGGCGGGGACGAGCAGAAGATCATCGAATGTAAGGGCCATCTTTATTTCCGGGTCCATCAAGTGTACCTCCAAATACGATTTCTATCCGTAATGAATGAGGGACGAGTGCCATCGGGCCTTGCCGGCGGTCAGGAACCGCCGCGGTCCTTGATATAGTAGCGGACACTGTTCAGGGGCAGATAGTAGGTATCCCTGGCGTCGTCGTAATCGAAAAACTCCGCGATCTGGTAATAGCTCGCCCGGAGGAATCTGGCGCCATGGCCGTCGGCCTTGACGTTGCAGTAAAGAATATTTTGATCCCCGATCCGCAGACTTTCGCAGTCGAGCTCCTCCAGCGTCTCGTCGTTCAGCAGGACGGAAATGCGCTCGTTGCCGTCAGCCCGGGATCCGGATTTGTGGACCGCCGTCACGACATAGGCCGTGTCCTCCACTTCGAGGGAGGCCATGTCGTTCTCGAGTTCGATGTAGTAGCTTCCCGATTCGTCCCGTTTCAGATTCTGGTAGAAGAGCTTCACGATGTCCTTGCGAAACATCTCGTTGCCCTTGTAGTACCAGATCCCCTCCCTGTCGATGCGTATAAAGCTGGGAGGAAGCTCATCCGCTTTGATCTTCGTTGTCACCTTGCCCCTTGTCTTCTGCTGTCCAGCAGGATTGTGACCGGGCCGTCATTGACGAGTCCCACCTTCATCATGGCCTGGAACCGTCCCTGAGCGACCGTCGTCACCTTCTCCCTCGCTTTTGACAGCATGTATTCGTACAGCCTGATCGCCAGCTCCGGTTCGGCCGCATCGGTGAAGGAGGGCCGCCTCCCCTTTCGGCAGTCCGCCAGCAGGGTAAACTGGGACACCACGAGGAGCTCGCCGGAAATATCGAGGAGCGAAAGGTTCATCTTCCCCTCGCCATCCTCGAAGATGCGCAACTGGATGATCTTGTCGAGGAGAAAATCGGCGTCCTTCTCGCCGTCACCCTTTTCGACCCCGAGCAGGACGAGAAGCCCCACGCCAATGCGGGAGATCTCATTCCCGTCGATACGTACCGATGCGCTGTCGACTCGTTGGATGACGGCTTTCATATGACCGCACGGCGGAAGGCTTCAGCCGGTCGGGACCCCCTGTCGGTCGTTGCGGCATGTTAGCAATTATCCCATGTCCCTTCAAGCTTTTTGTGGGAAAATGCGTCGCTTCTTGCCGCCTTGAGTCTGCCCTGCTATACTGCTGCCTGCCGAATTCAAGATCAGCTGGACTTGTGAGGATGTCCCGTAAGTCGATTCTCCTGATTAACCCGTGGATTCACGATTTTGCCGCCTACGATTTCTGGGTGAGACCGCTGGGTCTTCTCACTCTGGCTTCATTCCTGCGCCGTGCCGGTTTCCAGGTCCAGATCATCGATTGCCTTGATTCCATTCCATCGGGTGTGACCCGGGGCGGCCCAAGCAGGACCCTGAAGCGCAAAGAGTGGGGTTGCGGAAAGTTCCCCAGCGAGGAAATCCCGAAACCGGATGCACTCCGGTCGATTCGCAAGCGGTACCGGCGCTACGGCCTGCCGCCGAGCTTGTTTCGACAGAGGCTGCAGGCCGCAGTCAGGCCGGATGTCGTACTTGTCGGGTCCATGATGACGTACTGGTACCCCGGCGTCTTCGAGGCTATCGCCGAAGTGCGGACGGTGTGGCCCGGCGCAGCAATCGTTCTTGGCGGCAACTATGCGACTCTCTGCGCTGAACACGCCAGGGCATTCTCGGGAGCCGATGCCGTCGTGACGGGCGATGGGGAGTTTGTGCTGCCCCCTGTTCTCGAGGAACTGCTCGGAGGCGCCGTCGAGTTCCCCTTCGATGGGAACGATCTCGACAGCTACCCCTACCCGGCCATGGACCTCGTGCCCTCTCTGGATGCGGTTCCCGTCATGACATCCAGGGGATGCCCCTATCGGTGTACCTACTGCGCCTCCAGCCTTTTGAACAGGGGATTTCGGACGCGCGATCCCGTCCGGGTCGTCGATGAGATCGAGCACTGGCGCCGGACCCGGGGTGTGAAAAATGTCGCCTTCTATGACGATGCTCTACTCGTGAACCCGATGGAAAGGGCCATCCCGATGCTCGAGGAGATCCTTCGGCGGCGCCTCGAGATCAATTTTCACTGCCCCAACGGCCTGCATCTTCGGGGCATCACCCCGAGCCTGGCGATGCTTCTCTATCAGGCCGGGTTCCGCACGATCCGTTTCGGTTTCGAAACGGCTTCCGCCTTGCGGCAGGCCCAGACCGGCAACAAGGTGACGACGGATGAGCTGCGACAGGCCGTCGCATACCTTCTGGAAGCGGGCTACGGGTCAGCAGACATCGGCGTCTACCTGCTTTGCGGACTGCCGGGGCAGCAAGCCCGGGAAATCGAAACGGGCATCGATCTTGTGCTGGGAGTCGGGGCACGGCCGATCCTCGCCGAATATTCACCCATCCCCGGCACGCCTCTGTGGGAGGAGGCGATCCGTCAATCCCGGTACAACCTTGTCATGGAACCCCTGTTCCATAATAACACGCTTCTGCCCTGCCTGCGGAACGACATCTCTCCGGCGGACGTCCAGGCACTGAAGAACCGGACGAGAGTCACCGCGCCGAAGAGCGGATCTGGCTGAAAAAGATTGAATTTTTCGACCTGCTTCGTCATAATGGCCCAAATTCTGCGTCTGCCTTTGCAGGCAAATAGGGTGATCGGGGGAACCCGGATCGAACACTAATGATGTTTTTCCTGTGGACAAGAAACATTCTGATCGGCGTCCTTTCTTCTTTTTTTCTCTTTTGGGGAATCACCCTGCTGATCTCCGCGTACGATATGAAGAACCCACTTGAATTCATCATGGTGTTTTTTGCGTCCAATTTCATCGTCCTGATCAGCGTCTGCGGCATCCTTTACGCCGTCCTTCACTTCAGGAGATCACACAGGGAGAAAAGAAGCCCGTCATGAGTCCATCGAACAAAAGACCTTGTGCCCCGATCTTTCGGCACATCGCATCGTTTTTGCTTGCAATCATCGTTGCCGTCTTCCTTGCCCCGGGAACACTGCCGGCGTACAACCTGGAAGACCGGGTCCAGAGGGTCACCCTGGAGAACGGCCTGAGAGTCCTGCTGGTGGAGAGGCACACCAGCCCCACCGTCTCCCTCTACGTCCGCTATCTGGTGGGAGCCGTCGACGACGGTGAAGGGAAGACGG
This sequence comes from Syntrophales bacterium, assembly GCA_035685905.1. Classification (GTDB taxonomy): domain Bacteria; phylum Desulfobacterota; class Syntrophia; order Syntrophales; family UBA2192; genus UBA2192. The sequence goes on along the minus strand of DASRZY010000171.1, from coordinate 7,357 downwards.
GTGCCGCCCATCTGCTCGAACACATGCTCTTCAAAGGAACCACGACCATCGGAACAAAAAATATAAAAGAAGAAGAAAAAGTTCTGAAAAAAGTCCGCGAAACGGGAATGGCGCTTGATCGAGAGAGAATGAAGGTCCCCCGCGCCGATGAGGCCGAGATCGCCAGGCTGGCGAAGGAGCTGAAGGAGCTGCAGAACGAAGCCAAGGAGTGGATGGTCGAAAACGAGATCGATCGGCTCTACTCGGAAAACGGCGCCGTGGATCTCAACGCCTCCACGGGCCAGGACGTGACGACCTACAAGGTGAGCCTTCCTGCAAACCGGATCGAGCTCTGGGCCCGCATCGAGGCCGACCGGATGACAAGCCCTGTCCTGCGGGAGTTTTACACGGAGAGGGACGTCGTGATGGAGGAGCGCCGACAGACCTACGAGTCGGTACCTTCCCGCAAACTCATGGAGCTGTTCCTGGCCACGGCCTTCACCGCAAGCCCCTACCGGCGTCCCGTCATCGGGTGGTCGTCGGATATCTCGTTTCTGACGCCGGATTATCTGGAGTCATTCTTCAGGCGGTACCATTCACCGAACAACACGGTCATTGCCATCGTGGGAGACATCAACACGGCAAAGACTCTGGAGATCGTCAAGAAATATTTTGGTTCCAGCCCCTCTCACCCGATCGACGGCCAGCACGTGACCGAGGAACCGGCGCAGACCGGGGAGAAACGGACGGAGCTCGTCGCCGAGGCGAACCCGTATCTCATCATCGGCTGGCACAAGCCGACCTTTCCTTCATTCGAAGACTACGTCTTCGAAGTCATCGAAGCCCTCCTTTCAAAGGGACGAACCTCGCGCTTTCACCGATCCATCGTCCAGGGCAAGCAGATCGCCGAAGATGTGAGTGCCGCCAACGGAATGCCGGCTGCCCGCTACCCGAATCTCTTCATGGTCACAGGAACACCCCGACACCCCCACACGGCCGATGAACTGGAAAAGGCCGTCTACGAAGAGATCGACAGGCTCAAAAAGGAACCGGTCAAGAAGCAGGAACTGGAAAAGATCATCAACCAGCTTCGGGCGGAGTTCATCCGCGAACTCAGCTCGAATTCCGGCCTGGCGAGCCGGCTGTCCTATTACGAGATCATCACCGGCGATTACCGATACATGACCCGTTACATCGAGACGATAGAAAAGGTCACGCCGAAGGACATCATGGCGGCGGCGAAGAAATACCTGATCGAGGAGAACCGGACCGTGGCCAACCTGAAGAAGAAGGAGAAACCGTGAAAAGAACCCTGACCTTCAGTCTGCTCATCCTTCTGATTTCAACGGGTCTGTGCCTGGCAGAGCAGGCCGAACAAGCGAAGCCCTCGCCATGGGCGGATCCCGACCGGCTCCGCTACGAGGAAGTCAAGTTTTCACCTCCCAAGCCGGAACGGGTCGTACTCGACAACGGCCTCACCGTTTACTACCTCGAGGACCGGGAGCTGCCCCTGGTCAACATTTCCATCGTCGTCGGCGCCGGCTCCGTCTTCGAACCCCCCGGAAAGGAGGGGCTTGCCGAGATGACGGGCGACGTGATGCGGACCGGAGGGGCTGCAAAACTGACCGGAGACAAGGTCGACGAAGAACTGGAGTACCTCGCGGCCCCGATATCCATCTCCCTGGGCATGGACTACGGCACGGGGAACCTTTCCGTATTGAAGAAAGACCTGAACAGGGCTTTCAAGATCTTTTCCGATATTCTCCGCAACCCTGCCTTTGACGAGGATAAGCTCGCCCAGGAGAAGAACCTCAAGGTCGAGGAACTGCGGCGGGTATTCGACAAACCCCAGAGACTGGCATTCCGGGAATTCAAGAAAGCCATTTACGCAGGCAATCCCCGCGGGCGTCTGCCCGAGATCGCTTCCGTCGAAAAGATCGAGCGGGAGGACCTTGTGTCGTTCCACAAGACGTATTTCTTTCCCCGCAACCTTCGCATGGCCGTCACAGGCGACATCTCGAAGCAGGAAGCCCTCGATCTGATCAGCAAGCATCTGGGGGATTGGGACGACGAGGGCGACTTCGGGACGGCGCCGCTCCCGAAACCACAGGAGAACGCCCCCCTGTACTTCTATGAGAAGAAAGTGCCCCAGTCGACGGTGATCATCGGAGCCATCGGACCGGGAAAGGAATCGCCCGATTTCTATCCCTTCACGATCCTCGATTACATCCTCGGCAGCGGCGGTTTCCGCTCCCGGATCTTCCAGGAGGTCCGCAGCAACCGGGGATTGGCCTACAGCGCGGGGAGCTTCTACGAAGGACGGCAGGGCTACGGCTCTTTCGGGGCTTATGCCATGACGAAGTCGGAGTCCACGGGCCAGGTCCTCACGCTGATGGACGGGATTCTGAAGGATGCCCGTGAGTCCCGGGTCCCGGCCCAGGACGTCCATCTCGCGAAACGAGCCATCGTGAACAGCTACATCTTTTCCTTCACGTCCTCGCACCTGATCGCTTTCCAGTACATGATGCTCGAGTTCCAGGGGCTCCCGACGAAATTCCTGACCGAATATCCTTCGATGATTGACGCCGTCAGCCGGGAAGACATCCTGAAGGTTGCGGAGAAATACCTCGACCCGGAGAAAAAGACGGTTTTCGTCCTCGGGGATGAGAGCAGGTTCGATGAACCCCTCAAGTCTTTCGGCAAGGTAAAGAAACTGAAGTGAAGGCACAACATGATTGACGGCGGCATTTTCCGAAGCATTGCAAAAAGGATCGAAGGCTATGAGCCGGACATGATCCGTCTGCAGATTGCCCTGACGGCCATCCCGGCCCTGGCCCCGGAAAACGGGGGCGACGGGGAGGCCCGCAAGGCGGAATACCTGCGCGGCTTCCTGCGCGACCTGGGATTCCCTCCTGTTGAAACATGCGACGCGCCCGATGCAAGGGTGCCCGGCGGAGTCAGGCCGAATCTCATCGTCCGAATTCCGGGTAAGAATCCCGGCAAGACGGTCTGGGTCATGACCCATATGGACGTCGTCCCTCCGGGGGAGTTGAAACTCTGGGAACACGATCCCTACACGGGATACGTCCATGGAGGAAAGGTCTTCGGGCGGGGCACGGAAGACAATCAGCAGGATCTCGTGGCTTCCATCTTTGCAGCCAAGGCGTTCCTGGATGAGGGGATCGTTCCCGAGTCGTCCATCGGCATCCTGCTTGCGGCAGACGAGGAGACGTCAAGTCTATACGGCCTCGATTACATTCTGAACCAACGCCGGGAATGGTTCCGGAAAACGGACCTCGTCGTTGTGCCCGATGCGGGCAACGAAGACGGCTCCATGATCGAAGTGGCCGAAAAAAGCGTCCTGTGGGTGCGATTCCAGACCTCGGGGAAACAGTGCCATGCCAGCCGCCCCGCACTCGGCAGCAATGCCTTTCGCGCCGCATCGCATCTCGTGGCGCGTCTCGACGATTTGCGGGGGATCTACGGAGCGACCGACCCCCTGTACGATCCCCCTGAGAGCACGTTTGAACCGACCAAGAAGGAGGCCAACGTCCCCAACGTGAACACCATCCCCGGCGACGATGTCTTCTACCTGGACTGCAGGGTCCTGCCCGTCTATCCGATCGGTGCGGTGCTGAAAACCATGAGGAGCATGGCCGATGAAATCGAAACGAAATTCGGCGTGCAGATCCATATCAAAACGGTGCAGGAAACGGCTGCGGCGGCGCCGACCGCACATGAAGCACCCGTCGTTCTGGCTCTCAAGGAGGCCGTGAAGGACGTCTACGGCGTGGAGGCAACACCGATGGGCATCGGGGGTGGGACTGTAGCCGCCGTCTTCCGGAAGCACGACTACCCGGCGGCCGTCTGGTCCCGGTACTGCCACATGGCCCACCAGCCCAATGAATACTGCCTGATCGCCAACATGGTGGGCAACGCCAAGGTCTACGCGCACCTGTTCCTTCAGAAATGAGGACAACGGATTGAAGGAAGAGACCACCAAGCAGCTCAAATTCCCCGACCACAATGCCTTCAAGTCCTTGCTCGGCGAGGGGGACAAGAATCTCCGGCTCATCGAAAAACTGGAGGGGATCCGGATTGCAGCCCGCGGCGACCAGGTCACGCTCGCCGGCGAAGACCACTCCGTCGATCTCGTGGAGAATCTCCTGGGGCAGCTTTACCGCCTGATCCAGAAGGGGTTCCCCGTCTATTCCACCGATATCGGCTTTGCCCATCGCATCGTCTCGGAAAACCGCTCCATCCGGATCGAGGATATCTTCCTCGACAAGGTCTACATCTCCTCGAAGAAGAGGATCATCACGCCCAAGAGCATCGCCCAGAAACAGTACATCGACGCCATTCGAAAGCATGACATGGTCTTCGGCATCGGTCCGGCGGGGACGGGAAAGACCTACCTGGCCATGGCCATGGCGGTTTCCTTCCTGACGGATCGGCGTGTGAACCGGATCGTCCTCACGAGGCCCGCCGTCGAGGCCGGCGAAAAACTCGGCTTCCTGCCCGGCGATCTCGTCGAGAAGGTGAACCCCTACCTGCGGCCGGTCTACGACGCCCTCTACGACATGATGGATTTCGACAAGGTCCAGGCCCTGATGGAGAAAGGCATCATCGAGGTGGCCCCGCTGGCTTTCATGAGGGGGCGTACCCTGAACGATTCATTCGTCATCCTGGACGAGGCGCAGAACACGACCTCGGAGCAGATGAAGATGTTCGTCACGAGGCTGGGCTGGGGCGCCAAGGCCGTCATCACGGGCGATGTGACCCAGATCGACCTGCCTTCCGGCAAGGCCTCCGGTCTCGTGGAAGTGGAGCAGATCCTGAGCAGCACCGAGGGGATTCAATTTGTCTACTTCTCCGAGATCGACGTGGTGCGGCATCCCCTCGTTTCGGAAATCATCAAGGCCTATAATCATCTGAGCCGGAAGAAGACCAACGGCAGGGAAGAGTGAAGAAAGTGGCCAGTGATCGGTGACCGGTGACCAGTGAAAGAAAAGACAATCAAAGCAAGAAAAAAACAAAAGGCGGCCACGATCCTGATCACCAGCAACCAGAAGCAGGTCAAGCTGGATCGGGCCGGGATTCGACGCGATGTCCGTAAAGCCCTCGAACTTCTCGGCATCGGTGAGCGGGAGCTGAGCCTGATGTTCGTCGACGACGAGGGGATCCGGACGATCAACCGGGACTATCTGCGCAGGGACCGGCCGACCAATGTCATTGCCTTTTCCCTGTCAGAGGGGCCCTTCGGGGGAGTCAATCCGGGCATACTGGGAGACGTGGTCGTTTCGGTGGAAACAGCAGGCAGGGAAGCCGATGCGGCCGGAATCCCCGTGGGGGATGCCATCCTGAACCTCATCCTCCACGGCATTTTGCATTTGTCAGGCTACGACCATGAAACATCCGGCGGACAGGCGAGGATCATGTCCGCGGTGCAGGAAGTGCTGTTCTCCGAGCTCAGGCGCTACAGGCTGGTCGTGAAGCTGTGATCCTGGATCATCCGCCCGCATCTGCCTGCGGGTTCTTGATCTTGAGGACCTGGCCGCTCTTGACTTGAGTCCCCGGGAGGTTGTTCATCTTCTTGATCTCCGTCGGGGTCGTGTTGTAGCGCTTGGCGATTTGCGTCAGCGTCTCCCCCTTCTTGACCGTGTATTTGATCGTGGCGGGCTCCGCAGCGGTCTTTTTCGACTTCCCCTTCTTCCCCGTTGCCACCTGGGTCCCCTTCTCCCGTTGCTTTACGGGGATCTTGAGGATCTTTCCCTCCGTCACCTGGCTTTCACTCTTCATCCCGTTGGCGGCCAGAAGCGACTTCGAGGACATGCCGAACTTTTTCGAAATGGAAGCGGCCGTGTCGCCGTGCTTCACCTTGTATTTGACGACCTTGGTCTTTCGCTCGCGCTCCGGCGGGGCCGGGGGCTTTGATTCCCGGATCTGGTCAGCCACCAGGGCGTACTGCTGCCCCTGACCCTTGGGGATCTTGAGGTCGTAGGGCCTGTCCGGCGTCATCTGGTGACGAAGCTCGGGGTTGAGCATGACGAATGTGTCAGCGGACAGGCCCATCTGGATGGCAATGTCTGAGAGTTTCATGGGCTTGAACGTCTTGACCGTCTCGAAGGGGACCGGTTTTGCAAACGGTTCCGACAAGTCCATCCCGTACTTTTTCGGGTTTTTCACGATGTGCAGCGTGGCCAAAAACCGCGGCACGTAACGGGCCGTTTCATAGGGAAGCATCTGATAGAGATCCCAGAAGTGATCGAGGTAGTTGATCTGCTGCCGGGAGATGACCTTGAGTACCCGGCCTTCCCCGCAGTTGTAGGCTGCCAGCGCCGTGAGCCAGTCTCCAAAGAGCCCGTGAAGGTCGGTCAGGTAGGCGATGGCGGCCTGGGTCGACTTCTCCACGCTCATGCGCTCGTCGATAAAGAGATCCCGGTTGAGCCCGTATTTATACCCCGTCGACGGGATGAACTGCCAGGGGCCGAGGGCTCTGGCCTTGGACAGGGCGTTGACCTGGAAACCGCTCTCCACGAGGGGGAGCCAGGCCAGTTCCTCCGGGAGCCCGGCCTGGCGGAGCTGCTGCTTCATGAGGGGGAGGTAGTAGCCGGAACGCTCGTAGGAACGCTCGAAGAAATTCCGCTCGATGGTCTGGAAGCTTCGGATCTCCTTTTCCACGTCGGCGTTCATGATCAGGGGGATCTCGCTCAATCTTGCGACAGGGGCCGTGCGGCGTCCGGTGTAGATCTCGAGGATCTTCCGGGCGATCATGAGCCGAAGGTCGTCTTTCTCGCGCACGACCGCGGAAGTCTCTTCCTCCTCGGACAGCAGCATGCCGTAGGCCTTGTCCAGAGATTTCAGGGCATTGTCCATGTCCCCCTTGTCACGGTAAGCCTGGGCCAGCCTGAGTAGCGCCACAATCTCGTCGACATCTTCTTCGATCTCGGTGTCTCCGTTTTCCTGCCCATTGTTGCCATTGATTTTGACCGTCTGGCCTGTGGCGGGGACGCCGGGTTCTGCTGCGAAGGAGCGGCTCTCCGGCAGCTTTCCGGACGGATCCACGCCTGAGAATCCCGGGCCGAGGCCCGTTGTCTTCTCCGGGGCCTTCCCATCGGCGCTTCGTGCGGCAGTCAGCGAGGAGCCGTTCGTCCTGCCGTTTTTCACAGCCTTCCTGGCCGCAAGCGGGTCGGGTACATCGGCCGTGCGGACTTTTCCCTGCGGATCGGTGCTGACCTGTGAGGTGGTCGAACAGGCACACAGGAAAAAGAGGATCAGGAGACAGCAAGCCCACTTCAATGCCGGCATTCATTCCATCCTTTCATGGCCGATGCACGGCCATGTTCACAATCACACTGGCTTCTAACAAACAACCTTT
>DASRZY010000170.1:0-6050 GCA_035685905.1 Syntrophales bacterium | reverse complement strand
ATAAGAAGACAGGACCGACCCTGCGCCGTCTATCCAGGTTCATCCATATAGCCGATGTCAGGCGAAAATCCGATATTTTAGGAATGCTCTAATACGGCGAAATCACAGAGTAATCCAAACCATTGGATGCCAAAACGGCAGTACATTTACAACTTGCTGTAATTATTGCAAAAATAAAAATACTATCCCAGAACGACGCTCGGAAAAGCCCTGCCATTTCTCATCTCACGCAGCTTATATTTGTTATAACAATTTAATATAATTAGTGTTTTTATTTAATGCCATCCGTGGCACTCGCTATGCTCTTGGGGAGGTCAACAAAAATGCCTCAACAGGAGTGAGCCATGAAGACAAAGAGACTAAACATACTGTTCATCCTGGTCCTGTTCGTGATCGGTTGCTCGGGTTGAAGCGGCAGCCAGTCATCGCCGGGCGCCCAGGTAAATCACGCTACCTTGAGCAACGATACCTCTCTTGCCTCCTTGATCGGTGAGGTTCAGGGCAGCGCCCTCGTCAAGATTCCTTTTGGAACGACGGTTGAAACTTTGAAAGCCGCCATCGTCATCGCTCGCGGAGCGACATTTGATGTCTATGAGTCCGACGGCCGGACGCCGGCAACGACCCTGACCGATACCTGCACCATCGTTGTGACTGCCGAGGACGATACGAAAGCGACATACACCCTGTCCATCTTGAAGGACCCGGCGATCGTGGCGGAATGGATCGGCTTTACCAGCGACTGCCGCCAATATGTTATAGCCGACGTCGAAGCCACCGAAGGATACCATGGCAATCACAATGGCCTGCTTTTCGACGGCGACCCGACAACCGTCGATTACGTCATCGCCCCCGACAGTGATGCGCTGACCCTCAGAAACAACGGGACCATCGAAGTGATGGTCCGGGTAGATTCCATTCACCCCTTCGCCGGAATCATACACAAGGGTGAAAAGAGAGACTTCAGCGATGAGGCGTGGGGAATCCAGTTGTGGAATTACGAAGGTTCAAGCTCACGCCTGCTTCTCATGATCACGGGCGACGACGGCAACTGGATCGGCGTCTACGGGACCTTCGACCTGCAGCCCGGCCAGTGGTACCACATCGTCGGCACCTGGGATTCGACGAAGCTCCGCCTCTATGTAAACGGGGTTCTCGACGGCGAGACGGCCAACACGACTGGCGGTGTGCGCAATACCGACGGCAGCCTGATCGTAGGCGCGCAGCTCTCCGAGATGTACGACGGTGGGCTCGGGAATATCGGATGGGGCGGAGTGATCGATCGCGTGATTATCCGGAATGACACCTTGACCCCGGAGCAGATCCAGGCCCGCTATAACAACTTGTAACGACACAACGTCTGAAAATCGCGGCTCCTCCTGACATGAAAGCAGGGCCTCATCGGCCCTGCTTTTATTTTGACTCTCCCGGGCACAGCACTGCCATTTCTGACTCTCCCAATCTGGGCCTTTCCCCGGATCTCCTGATTTTCCGTGAGCATGGCGCTCCGGTGTCCCAAATCGAGAGAAAATCGAAAGCGGCCTGCCGGAATCCTGAATTCCTAACATTACGATATTGCTTGATAATATTTAGTGCGGCCTCTCGGCACGTCCGATGCTCCTATGGAGATCAGCTTAACTGAACGGGAGGTAATGACGAGATGGACTGGTTAAGGAAAAAAAGAAATCAGAGGGGATTCACTCTCATTGAACTCATGATTGTTGTGGCCATCATCGCGATTCTCGCGGCGATTGCCATCCCGCAATTCACGGCGTACCGCGATCGCGGCTACAAGGCGGAGCTGCGTTCGGACCTGAAAAACGCCTTTACGGCATCGCAGGCCTACTTTGTCGATAATCCCTCCGCAACCATGAACGCTCTGGCGAAGCTTACGAGTGCCGGTTACCAGAAATCGCCAAACGTGACTTTCGGCTCGGGCACACTGACAGCTACAGGCGGCACGATTACGCTCTCCCATGCGTCGCTTCCCGGCGGCGCGAATACGGGCACGGTCGCCAGCACCGGTGCCATCACGATGCCCTGACCCCTGCCAGCCGGGCTGCCTGAGAAGGAGCAGACAGCCGATACAAAAGAGGCGGAGAGCCCTCCCCGCCTCTTTTTTTTATACTAAAATCCCCCTCTTTTCCCCCATGAAGGCCATTACCGTAATTTTCCTTCTCCCCCTCACCTCAATCCCTTCGTTCCTTACCGGGCCGCCCCGCGAAGCGGATCAGGGCGGCAAAAGGGGGATTTTCTGGAACCATGCCGTCATCGGCGCGAAAAATCAACGGCCAGGGTATTGCAATCAAACCGGTCAGCGGGTAATAATCCGAGTATCGAGAGGCGGAAACGGGAATTCATCAGCAAACCCTCGGGAGAGGATCCTCTCCATGCACAGGCCAGTGGAGCCGAAACAAGGCAAGAGCGGGCGATTTCCGGATCGTGGGGAGCTTCCCGTCCCGACGAATCCCGTCATCATGGCGACGCTTCGCGCCATTTATGCGGGAGGATCGAGACCGCACTGGCAGTCGAATTCCTTCGGGCGTCCCTTTTACCGGCATGAGGCTCGTGACGGCAGGATTTCCCTCTTTTTCGAGAGCCCGCCCGACTTCAAGTCTCTCTTCCACCCGTACTATATTTCAACCCCTCGGATGGACTTCGTCTATACAGGGAAACTTCGGCAGATCGTCTCTCGATTGTCCGTGGAGACTGCCGATGTCTTCCTCATCCTCATGTCCCGGATCGCCTGTCTGAGCCACCCCCTGACCGGGATTGCCCGGATCGGCCTCGAGGAGATCGCTAAACTCCGGGGCGTGAACCTGCGCCACGGCAGTTCCCGATCGCTCTTCGAGGACTTCCGGCAGGAGGTGCTTCGGCTCGCGGATATGCGCCTTTCCATGTCGTGGAAGGACTACCGGGGAGGGGGAACGATCAGCCTGGGCCGGGAAAGGCCGGACAGGCTTCTCGACATCCTGGACATGGAGTACGAGAAAGACGGCCGGACATGGACGGCCTTCCGTTTCCGCTGCGGACAGGCCCTGTCTCACTTCCTCGATCCAGAGGGCCTCAGATGGATCGGTTACTACAGCCGGTCGCTCCTGGGACTCAACCCCTACACGGATGCCTTCACGAAAAAGCTGGGAACCTACTGGATCATGCTGGGGATCATTGCCGGCAAGAAGGGGCAGCAGCCTGCTGCCACGCCGAGAACGATTCTCGATTTTTGCGGCGAGGCCATTCACTGGCATGCTCCCGGCAGGACGGTGGATGCCTTCATCAGGGCACACGAACGGCTTGCTGAAATCGGTGTGCTGGACACCTCTCCGGTTTTGGAGCCGCCCGACCGCGGAAGGGGTTATTTCAGACAATGGCTGGGCCAACCCCTGACCGTCAAGCTCTCCGATCATCTCTGGCGGATCCGCGAGGCCCCGCGCAAAAGACTCTCCGCGAAAAGGCAGAGAAAGCAGGAATCCGTTTCGCTTGCGCCTTCCACCGTTCGGGATTTGCAGGCTAACCCGGCCCTGATCCGGCAATTGAGGGCCGACAGGCTGCTGCGGCAGGAAGAGCTTGCCGGCTCCCTGGGGGTGACCCGCCAGACGCTCTCCGGTTACGAGCGGGGGTTGCGGCCGCTGCCGGAGGACAAGGCCATCGTTCTTTTGGACATCTGGCAGCGGGGTTCCAGGCAATGACGCCCGGCCGGACATTCGTTACACACCCATGTCGGGAATAATCTAACCCATCTTGCTGCCAAGGTGCACCCATCGTGCAGCGAAGTTCTATCCGGCGGGCTCGATCGGCTCTTGCAGACCGTATTCCAGCCGGCTTAACATTCTTCAAAAAGTCATAAAAGAAATAACCCCGTTCTTTCCGGGGAAACAGGTTAAACCCTCCTCTTTATAATGGGCCCGTTTCTAAATGCCAACTCAAGGAGGGTGCCATGGAGTACATTTCCAGGACGGTTCATGACGGGATTGCAAGGGTGGTGATCCACCGCGGAAAAGTCAACGCGCTCAACGATTCCGTGATCGATGAAATGAGCCGCACCTTCGGGGAGCTTGCTCTCGATCCGTCGGTCCGGGCAATCATTCTTACGGGCACGGGTAAGTTTTTTTCCTTCGGGTTCGACATCCCCCAGTTTCTGGGCTACGGCAGAGAGCAATTCACCCGCTACCTGACCAACTTCACCGGTCTTTACCGCGAGATCTTCCTTCACCCGAAGCCGGTAGTGGCGATGCTCAACGGGCACACGATCGCCGGGGCCTGCATGATCGCCTCATCCTGCGACTACCGGGTCATGGTCTCGGGCAAGGCCAGGATCTCGCTCAATGAGATCAATTTCGGCTCCTCCGTCTTTGCGGGTTCCGTGGAGATGTTGAAGCTGCTCGTCGGCCCCCGAAACGCTGAAAGCGTGCTGTACGGCGGCGCCATGTATTCGGCGGAAGAGGCGCTCCGGATGGGCCTCATCGATCAGGTCGTGTCCGAGGCGGACCTGGAAGACGAGGCGGGTAAAATCGCCCGGGAGTATGCCGCCAGGGACCCCGATGCGTTCCGGAGCATCAAGGGGCTCCTGCGGAGAGCCGTGGCCGAGCAGATGGAGAGAACGGAAAGAGACTCCATTGAGGAGTTCGTCCGCATCTGGTACTCGGAGAAGACGTGGGGGCGGCTGCAGGGCAAGACGATCCATGCCTAAAAAGGGTTCAGGGTAAAGGGTTGAGGGACGAGTAAGAAGTGCCTGAGTGACTGAGTGCTTGAGTGTCTGAGTGAAGAGATAAAAGAAGACAGTCATTGCAAGCCGAACCCCTTGCAATCGACTCCGTAGTCTCCCTCTCCCCCGGCGGGAGAGGGCCGGGGTGAGGGAGAAGATTCCCCTTCCATTTTCCCTGTACCCTTGACCCTGAACCCTGAACCCTGTTGATAGGGGGTGTTGCCATGAAAGAGCGCATCGCGGGATTTCAGAAGAGACTTGCCGAACAGGGAATCGACGCGGCCCTTCTCTTCTACTCCCGTGATGTCCTCTACTACACGGGGACGGCCCAGCCGTCCTGCCTTGCGGTGACCCCTGATGACTACACCCTCTACGTCAGGAGCGGGTTCGAGTTTGCCGTGGAGGACATCTTCATCGGCCGCGAGAAACTGCTCGAGGAGCGGCGCCTCGACAGGATCGTCTCGGGCGCCTCGACGCGGATAGCGGGGAGGCCCGGCAGGATCGGCACAGAGCTCGACATCCTGACAGCAGAGCAGTTCGAAGGCCTCCGAAAGCTCTGCCCCGGCATGGATTTCGTCAACATATCCCCCATCACGCTTGCGCAGCGCGGGGTGAAAGAGCCCGGAGAAATCACCAGGTTGCGCAGGGCCTGCGACGCCGTCCACGCGGGCCACGAGGCAGTCCTTGCCACGCTTCGCGAAGGGGTCACGGAGCTTGAACTGGCCGCGGCCATCGAGAACGCCCACCGGCTCGCGGGCCACGAGGGGATCTTCTTCATCCGGCTGCCTGACTTCTTCATGAGCCGCGGTCCCATCGGAGCCGGCCCGAACCTGCTGAGAAACAGCGGCGTCGTCTACACCATCACGGGCGTGGGGCTTAGCCCCGCTGTGCCGGCCGGTCCTTCCCGGAGGGCCATAGGGCGGGGCGAGACGATCGTTGTCGACATCCCGACCCTTGTCGAAGGATATCACGCCGACCAGACGAGGACCTATTGCATCGGCAAGGCCGGCGAGGCCGTCCATGCCCTCTTTGACGACCTCAAGACCGTGGCAGACCACCTCATTGACGCGATCAAACCGGGCATGACGGGCCGGGAAGTCTTCCGGATGGCCGCCGAAAAGGCGGGCGCAATCGGCCGGTCAGCCGAATTCCAGTCTTTCGGCAAAGGCAGATCTTCCCGAATGATCGGCCACGGCATCGGCCTGGAGCTCAACGAGCCGCCGATCCTCTCCGAGTTCGACGCTTCGCCGATCCCGGAGGGCTGCGTCGTCGCCCTCGACATGCACATGATGGCCGAGGGCAGCGGGGTGGTCAAACTGGAAGATATGATCCTCGTCGGTCATGACGG
>DASRZY010000169.1:0-8769 GCA_035685905.1 Syntrophales bacterium | reverse complement strand
GGACTGTCCCTTTTCCCGCTCCCTCAGAACTTGAAATTCCCGAAATTGGATTCCCTGATCGGCTGCAGGAGCGCGACCTCGAAACCGAGTGCCAGGGCATCGCGGCAGTCCTTGAGAGGGAGCGTCCCGTCGTTGAAGAGCCTCGCCTCCATGTAGAAGGGGTGCGCCTCGCGGTTGTACTTGTCGATCATCCCCTGCTGAAATATTTTTGCCGCCTCCTCGTCCATCTCCTGGCCCCGCTTCTTCCGGTTGACCCTCTCCAGGCTCGTGAGGATGAATCCGGCCGTTTCCCCGGACATGACCGACGTCCTGGCCCGCATGGTGGCGAAGATGAACAGCGGGTCGAAGGTCCTGCCGCTCATGCCGAAATTCGCGGCGCCGTGGTCCGGGCCGATGATCCACTGAATCCTCGGGACCTCCGTGCAGGCCACGGCCCTGACCATGCCGGAGCCGTACTTGCCGATGCCGGCGTACTCCTCGGCCGTCCCCACCATGTAGCCGGGGGAGTTCTGGATGTAGAGAAGGGGGATCTTCATCGTGGAGCAGCGAATGACCCATTCGATGGCCTTGCGGGCCGAGTCCACGAAGATGACGCCGTTGTTGTTGCTGGCGATGACGCCGACGGGGATCCCCTTGAGGTGGATCTTCCCGCAGACAACGTTGTCGCCCCTTCCGATGTTGTACTGGCGCTTGTATTCGCTGAAGTAGCTGTCGTCGGCGATGCAGGCGATGACCTCGCGGACGTTGATGCCCCGGGCGACTTCCTTCGGCAGAACCGAATACAGGTGATCGGCCGGGACTTTCGGATCGACAGGCTTGCGGCGCTCGCAGCACAGGGTCTGCTTCGGGTCGAAGGCCAGGAGCTCCCGGAGCTTCTCAATCCCATCGTCCTGGGACTTCACGAAGTGATCGGCCCCGCCGGAGATGTGCGTGTGGACCCTCGCTCCGCCCAGGTCCTCCATGCTCACCGTCTCACCGATGGCGGATTTCACCATGGGCGGCCCGCCCAGGAAGGAGTAGGACATCTTGTCGATCATGATGGACTCGCAGGCCAGGTACACGATGTACGCCCCCCCGGCCGTGTTTCCCCCTGTGCTGAGCGTGTACTGCTTGAGCCCCTTGGCCGACATCCGGCACATGTTGTAGAAGAAGTGGCCGAACTGGTTGCGGCCCGGGAAGATCCGGTCCTGCAGAGGGAGGTAGGCTCCCGCCGAATCGGCGATATACACGAAGTTCAGGCCGCAGCGCTCGGCGATTTCCTGCGCCCGCAGGTGCTTCTTGCAGCTGATGGGGTAGTAGGCCCCGGCGCTCACGCGGCTGTCGTTGGCGAGGATCATGACCCAGTTGCCGTGGATCTTGCCGATCCCCGTCACGAGCCCGGCGGAGGGGACGTCGTTCACGCCCTCGTAGCCGATCCCGAAGCCGGCGCCGCGGCTCAACTCGAAGAATTCCGTCCCGGGGTCGATGAGCTGCCGGACGAGCTGACGCGGCGGCTTCTTTCCCTGCTGGGCCAGCCGATCGTTCTGGGCCTGGCCTCCGGGGTTGTAGGCCTTCTCCCACAGCTCGTGGATCTTCTGCTCTTCGGCCAGCCAGTGTTCCCGGTTCTCCCGGTGCTCCTGTTCCTTTTTCTCCTGGCGGCTCGATCTTTTCTCGGGCGTGTCAGCCATTCCTCGAACTCCTTTCACCCCTTCCGGGTTGACGAATGATTCTCACGTGCAGGGCAGAGAAACGTCAGGCGGGCCTTTTCCCGCAGAACAGTTTCATCACGAAGGTAGCGACCGTTTCGCCCCTCTGGTTCTTGATCTCATTGCGGACGGTGAGAACCCCCTTGTCCTTTCCCTTGTCTGTGATCTCGATGACCTCCACCTCGCAGCGGATCGTATCCCCGATCCGTGTAGGCGCGGGGAAGCGAACCGCCTCCATGCCGTAAAAGGCGATAAACGACTTCGGCAAATAGCTCGAATACTGCCCCAGCCGAAAGGGCAGCGACAGGCCGATGCTCAGGACGAGCATGCCGTGGGCGATCCGGCCCTTGAACGGCCCTCCGGCCGCGTATTCCACATCGGTGTGGAGGGGGTGCCAATCGCCGGTGAGGGCCGCAAAATTCACGATGTCCGCCTCCGTGACGGTCCTTGCGGGCGATATCATCCTGTCGCCGACCTGATAGTCGTCGAGATACAGATACTCTTTTGCCATATTCACCTCCCCGACAATTCGAACCGTTGGCCATCAGACCGTTGTCCGGCGCCCGGCGAGGCCGGGGCACGCACGCCACAACGCCGACCCGCCGTCGGCCGGGTTCAACATACTAACCATACCCGAAAAGGGTCACATCGTCTGTAGGGGATGTTTGATATCCCGTGTAGGGGAAGGCGGGAATGTAGCCGTTTCGAGGGGGTTTCGAGGGGAGTCCTATCCCAGGGAGGTCAGGCCGTGCTGAATGGCGAATTTGATCAGTCCGGGGATGTCCTTGATACCCAGCTTCTGCATCAGGCGGCTCCGATAGGTCTCGATCGTCTTCACGGAAAGAAACAGGGTGTCGGCGATTTCAGCGCTGGTCTTCCCCTCGACGACAAGCTGCAGAACTTCCCGCTCCCTCCGGCTGAGGCTCGCCAGGGGGTCGCGGATTTCTTCCGGCCCGCTCAGGTATGCGCCGATCATCTGGTCCGAAACCTTGGGACTCAGGTAGCGCCGGCCCGCGTGGACATCGTAAATGGCATTGACCAGCTCGCGGCCCGCCGATTCTTTCAGGAGATAGCCGCTCGCCCCGGCTTTCAGGGATCTCAGGATGGACTCCGATGAGGACTGCATGGAGAGCATGATGACCCGCGTGGAGGGACACTCCCTGCAGATCTGTCCCGTCGCCTCGATGCCGTTCAACTCCGTCATGAAAATGTCCATGATGACGATGTCGGGTCGAAGCATCTTTACTTTCCGGACCGCGTCGCGGCCGTCGGACGCCTCGCCGACGACGCGGATGTTCTTCTGCGCTTCGAGCAGATACCGGAGGCCGTCCCGGACAATCGTGTGGTCATCGGCCAGAAATACCGTGATGCTCACAGGGGAACCTCCACCGACACGATGGTCCCCCTGCCGGTTCGGGATTCGAGGGAGAAACGGCCGCCGATCATCTCGGCCCGTTCCGCCATGGTCATGAGCCCCCAGCCGTGATGTTCTCCGGCTTCCTTCAGCCGCGCCGGGTCGAAGCCGACGCCGTCGTCCATGATGCGCAGCCTCAGCCTGCCTTCCGTCCCGTCGATGTCGATCCTCACCGTCCCGGCCCGTGCATGCTTGCTGATGTTGGTCAGCACTTCCTGGACGATGCGAAACAGGTTGTTTTCAATGGAGGCCGCAGGCCGGGGATGGATCTCCTTTCCTTCCATGACGACCTCGACGCCGGTCCTCATGGAGAACCGTTTACCGTACCAGCGGATGGAAGCGACGAGACCGTAGTCGTCCATGTCGGGCGGCCTCAAGTCGGACATCAGGCTGCGGGTGTACTCCGTGGTCTGCTCGACCAGCGTCACGGAATCCTCCAGCAGGCGCGACGGGACCGGGTTCATGCTTTCCGCGGGCAGCAGGGACCTCAGGACGTTGAGGTTGATCCCGACGACGGTCAGGTTCTGTCCCACCTGGTCGTGCAGTTCCCGGGCGATCCTCCTTCTTTCAACTTCTTCGGCTTCCGAGAGTTTTGCCGAGAGTGTCCGCAGCTGTTCTTGCTGTTCCCTGAGGGTTTTTTCCACCTGCTTGCGCACGGTGATGTCCTGCAGGGTGCCGAAAAGCCCCTTGACCTTCCCGTCCGGCCCGAGTTCCGTCTCTCCCATCGCAAAAACATGGCGCGTCGATCCGTCGGGACGCAGGATACGTATTTCCCGTCCAAAGGGTGTTCCGTCGAGCGCCGCCCGGACGGACGCGCGGAACTGCGGCCAATCATCGGGGTGGACGAAGGCTTCGAGGTCGCCGTCAAACCCAGCACCCGGCAGCGGGTCCAGTCCGAGGATCCGAACCATTTCCTCGGACCACAGGGACTGCTTCCTGTCCCTGCTGTAACGCCAGCTGCCGACATGGGCCAGTTCCTGCGCCTTCGCCAGATCCGCGGCGATCCGCCGCAGGGTATCGTCCGCTTTTCTGCGTTCCGTGATGTCGCGGCCGATACCGAATCGTCCCGTTGCCCGACCCTTGCCATCGTATTGGGTCGTCACGAGGAACTCCACCGGGATCCTCTCGCCGTCCTTGTGCAGAAGCTCCGCCTCGTAGGGCGGGGTGTCCTGACCCCGGATCCCTTTCTTGAACCGTTCGATCGTGGACTCGATGTACTCCGGCGCGACAACATGGGTGAAGGGCCGGCCGGCCAATTCGGGGGCAGTGTAACCGGTGACGCTTTCAAATCGGGGATTGACGTAGGTGTACGTGCCTTGCTCGTTGACGACAAAGATGAGATCCAGGGTGGACTCGACGAGATTCCGGTATTTCTCCTCGCTTTCCCGCAGCGCATCCTCCACCTTGCTGCGCTGCAGTTCGGACTTCTCCAACTGCATGACTCTCCGGCGTAGCTGGGCGATCTCATCGACGAGCTGCTGCCGGGTCCCAGTTTTGTCTTCCCTCTGCCGCATTGAAATCTTTACCCTGTTGTGGATCGCGACGTCCGCATTCTGAATCCGGACGGGTCAACCCCCCGCTCGAGGCTTCCGACCTGACCGATGACAAGCAAGCTGTTTTCTTCAAGCTTTTGCCACTTTTTATCTCGGAATGCAAAATGAATCTGGCTGCCGGGGAGGGCACGTCTTAAAATCTGTTTGACAGGCATCGAGGAGAGTGCCAGAGAAAGGGTGAAGGGATCCCGCATCAAAGCAATCCGGCAAGACGCAATGGCCAATGTATTTATCTATCCTGTAGACGATGAGGCGGCGAGGACGCACTTCGGCATCGCCGCGGGAAAGCGGCATGCGCTTGAAAGCGTGCTGCCCTTGATTTCGGATGATGCTCAGGCTGAAACACTGACGCGCCTTTACCCGGATGGAGAATGCTACGTTTGGGGGGTGCACGAGAAAGGCGGCAACCTCTCGGTCTGGAATGTCATGGCCCAGGATGACCTGGTGCTGGGTTATCGCAATCGCTCCATCGTGTGCGCCTCGACTGTTTTGATGAAGGTAAGGAATCCCGCGCTGGCGACCCGATTGTGGGGCGGCCACGCCGAGGGGCCCTTCGAATTGATGTGCTTCTCGGACAAGCCTCACGTTGGCGAGGTTCCGATCGTCGAGCAGATGCTGGGCTATCTCGACCAGGAGTTCAGCGGGTTCACAATGCTCAGCCTGGAAAAATGTCAAACCATTCTCAATGCCTTTGGATCGCTCGATATATTCGTCCGGCTGGGGCTGCGGTACGACTTCCCCTTCAATTTCCGCCATTCGGAGTAAGACGCTGTCTCGAAAGCGGGCATGAAAAAAAGGCAGGGTGCGCGGCACCCTGCCTTTTTCGTTATGACCCTTCGCCGTGAAATCAGTCGCTGAACTTGGCGATCTCTCTCGGCGCAACGGCGATATCCGCGTACCCGTACTTGTGTTCCGCCATCTCCGCCGGCGTCGGGAAGCGGCGGTCCGGGGCACTCTTGAACATCCAGTGGTTCATCTTGATTTTCAGCTTCTCCGCGGCCTCCTTCGCGAGCCATTCCCTGTCGTCGGGATGGGCGATGGAGATGAGCTTCGTCGCCTTCTCGGCGTCCGTGCAGCCCATGAGGTTGACGATGCCGTACTCCGTGCAGACGTAGGTCACGAGCCAGTCGGGAACGGCCACGACGCTGCCCGGATCGAGCATGGGGACAAATCGGGACTTGCCCTTGGCGTCACGCGCCGTCGCCGCAAGGATGGCCCGGCCGCCCTTGGCCATGGAGGCGCCGAGGGTGAACGAGTACTGCCCGCCCGTCGAGGAGATGGGACGGCCGCCGACGTTGCCCGCCGCATCCTGCCCCCGCAGGTCCATCTGGGCGAAGTTGTTGACGGTCACGAAGTTGTCGATCTGCGCGAGCGTCACGATATTGTTCGTGTATCCGATGTCGCATCCGCAGAAGAAGGGGTTGCGGTGCACCCACTCGTAGTAGCGGGGCGTGTCGACGGGCATGATGTAGGCCCAGCCGCATCTCCCCGTGTCGATGGACTTTCGGGTATTGTCAACGGCACCCGCCTCGGCGAGCGTGAAGGCGTACTCGCCGATCATCTCGCTGTGCACGCCGAGGTGCTTCATGCCGTGATCCCGCATGCCGATGACGACGGCCGTCGGGAGGGCGCCGATGCCGACCTGGATGCAGTCGCCGTCCCGCATGATCGAGACGCAGTTCTTCGCAATGGCCGCCTGTTCGGCGTTCGGTTTGATGTCCTTCTCGGCGATGTACATCCACTGGTACTTCGGGTCGTCCACGTCCACCTCGACGAAGTAGTCGACCTCGTCGATGGGAAGGAACATGCCCCTGCCGCCCTCACACCAGGCGTAATCCGAGCGGATTTCGCAGACAAACTTCTTGCAGGATTTCGCGGTGATCATGAAGTTGTTCACGCCGTAACTGGCGTTCACCCAGCCCGCCTCGGGGACCGCGCAGGCCTGGACGCCCCAGTCCATGGCGCGTTTTCCCTTTTCCTTCCGGTAGTTGCGGGCGTATTCGGCGTCCATGCCCAGCGCCCATCCCCAGTGCTTCCAGTCGAGGCCCTTGTAGCCTTTGGTCACGAGGCCGCGAAGGGTAGGCAGCAGGAAGGATTCGTGGAGGACGTGGTTCTTCGCCTCCGGGTCGGCGGCGGCGAAGAAGTTGTTGCCGAGCATGATCGCCTGGTTCCAGATCTCGATGTTGGTCAAGCTGCCGTCGGCCAGCCTCGCCGAAAGGGCTTCCATCGTCGGCAGGGTGTCGGAGCCGGGGCCGCCGCGGTTGATCCAGTCGCCCGGTTTTACCATTTCCGCCCATTTCTTGGCGGTGATCATCTTGTTCCGGAGCTTCTGCTGTACCGGGGTGGGCATCCATACTTTGTCTTTGTTTGCTATTTTTTGCTGGGGCATCTTATCACGTTCCTCCTTTTAAGATAGTGATGTCATGAAGCCGTTCATCCTCTCTGTCATCGATACAGACCCCCTGTTATCGATACAGACCCTTTCATGGATAGCAAATGACAGGTAAAAACGATAAGCTGCTGGCAGGCCCCCCTTTCGTCATTAAATTTTTTAAGTCGAATTGCGTCTTGCGCAATCTACTTCATGTGGCTGCCCTTCCTGAGCGGAAACCCCTGATGTTTCAGAGGAAGAGACGGACTCGGCGCATGAATGCGGGTATCTGCTGAGTTGCGGCTATGCTTCAGTGTCCGGGAAGAGCCCGGGCATGACGTTTGTCATGAGGTGAGAATGAGTGGAGGCCCTCCCCGAGGCCCCCTTTCTCCAGGACGGTACGGTTTGAGGACTGGCGCTTTCGGAACCTTGGGAAAGTCCCGATTCAGCGGGCTGCAGCATGAAGGATGAGAATCGGCAGGCGTCCCGGAATGATCCGGTTTCTCGCACCAGTCTTCTCCCGTCCATCCGGTGTCAGGGAGGTCGAAAACCTTATAAATCCACGCTTGCCGTGAACTGCCGTATATCTTACCCGCGGGATTCGGGTTGCGAGACTGCCTCTGATTACCTGTTTTGATAGCAAAAAAAAGAGCCGAAATCAAATCCTTTTTGCTTGTTTTTGTGCAATTTTCCGATTCGGCTTTCCTGCTCCTCCTTTTCCCTTGACCGGCAATTTCGAAATCCCTAAACTCATTTGCGCATGCTCGATACGGAAATGGACATGACCTCCTTCGGGCATCGCTCAACGCAAGGCCGGATTACGCCTCGCTCCTCGGGATTTGGGGCGCCTTGCATCCGGACATTTCTGCCACGCCACAGGAACTATTCGGTGTGATCGTGCCATGAAGATTCTCGAGTGCGTCCCGAACTTCAGCGAGGGACAGGACAGAAAAAAGATCGACGCGATCGCCGCTGCGCTGCAGGATGTGAGCGGGGTGAGGCTCCTCGACATCTGCACGGACGCCGACCACAACCGGACGGTGTTCACCTTCGTCGGCTCTCCCGAAGACATCGAGAAGGGTGCTGCGGCCGCCTGCGACAAGGCGCTGGAGGTGATCGACATGCGGGAGCAGCAGGGCGTGCACCCCCGGATCGGCGCCGTCGACGTAGTCCCCTTCATTCCCCTGAAAAATGCCGTCATGGCCGATGCCACCGAGACGGCGCACCGTTTCGGCCGGGCCTTTGCCGATCGGAACAGCCTTCCCGTCTATTTCTACGGCGAAGCGACCCTCATCGAGGAGAGACGCGAGCTGCCGCACATCCGAAGAGGCGGGTACGAGGCGCTGCAAAAGCGTATGGAGGATCCCCGGTGGGTTCCCGATGCAGGCCCCCACGCACTCAATGAGCGAAGCGGGGCCACGGCCGTGGGGGCCCGGGACTTCCTGGTAGCCTACAACATCAACCTGGTCTCGTCCAACCTGGATGTCGCCCGGAAGATCGCCGAGACAATCCGGTTCTCCAGCGGCGGGATGAAGCACGTAAAAGCCATCGGGGTGTTGTTGAAGAGCCGGCAGATCGCCCAGGTGTCCATGAACCTCACAAACTTCCGGGAAACCCCGGTGAAGGAAGTGTTTGACCGCGTCAAGGCCGAGGCCGCCCGTCTTGGTGTGCAGGTCCTCGAGTCCGAGCTCATCGGCCTCATTCCCGAGGAGGCCCTGAAGGATGTCACCCCGCAGTATCTCATGC
>DASRZY010000168.1:0-34065 GCA_035685905.1 Syntrophales bacterium | reverse complement strand
CCGAACTGCATGGGGCTCGTGGACCCGGTGAACAAGCGCTATTTTTCATTCATGAACCCCTGGGCCGTGTCAGGACTCATGCCCGGACCTGTTTCGCTGATTGTTCAGAGCGGGATGCTGTCGGCGGCCTTTCTCCTGGACATCATGAGCAACGGACTCACCGGGATCAGCAAGGCCTGCTCGATCGGCAACAAGGTCGATGTGGACGAATGCGACCTGCTGGAGGTCCTTCTCGGGGATGACTGCACGCAGTCCATCGCCTTGTACCTGGAATCGTTCTCGGACGGGCGCCGCTTCGCCGACCTGTGCCGGAGAAGCCCCAAGCCCATCGTGGTCCTCAAGGGGGGAAAAAGCAGGAAGGGGGCCGAGGCGGCGATGAGCCACACGGCAAGCCTGGCCGGCAATCATCGCATCGCCCGGCAGGTTCTCGCCCAGGCAGGAGTCGTCGAGGCGGAGGACTTCAAGGAAATGATCGACCTCGCGCGGACACTCGCCATGGTGGCGCCCCGGAACGGCGCGCGCGTCGCCATCCTGACCTTCAGCGGCGGGGCGGGGATCGTGTCGGCGGATGCGTTCGAAGGGAAGCCGCTCACGGTTGCCGAGCTGTCGGAAAGCACGAAGGATATCCTCAAATCTTACTTTCCGCCCTGGATGCCCGTCTCGAACCCCGTGGACCTGTGGCCCGCCATGGAAGTGCACGGGCGGTCGAAGATGTACAGCGCCTCGGTCAAAGCCGCCCTCCAGGACCCCGGGGTGGATGCGATCCTCATGCATGCCGCCGCATGGGACAAGAGCGCCATGGATCTGAAAGAGATCGCCGAGGCAGCGAAGGGTGCCGGGAAGCCTGTTTTCATCTGGTACATCGGCCAGCGGGACACGATCGCCCATTACCAGGCCGAGGCCCTGGAGCTGAAAATCCCGGCTTTCCTGGAGCTTTCCCGGGCCATCGAGTGCATGGCCTCGGCATTCGGAAAAGAAGCTCTCCCCATGCAGGAATCCGGTTCTTCTGAAAGCGCAGGCACAGTGCTGGAGCCGGATCTCAGGCGCCTGATCGAGACCGGTGACGGCCCCCTTGACGAATATCAATCCAAGCGTGTTCTTGCCGCCTGCGGCATACCGGTTGTCGACGAGCAGATCGTGCAGGCTGTGCAGGATCTCGAACCGGCTGCGTCGCGGATGGGCTATCCCGTCGTGCTGAAGGGGCTCCTGCCGGGCGAGGTCCACAAGACAGAAAGAGGGCTTGTCCGCCTCAACGTGGCAAACCGGGCCGAGGCGGCCCAGGCGCACCGGGAGATGACACTGAAAATGGGGGGGAAGGGGGTTGTTCTCCTGCAGAAGCAGGTCAGCGGGCGCGTCGAGCTCATTTGCGGCCTTCTGCGGGACTCGCAGTTCGGCCCCTGCGTCATGCTGGGCGTCGGCGGAATCATGGCCGAGGTGATCGATGATGCCGTTTTCGCCATGGCGCCGCTTTCACGGGGCGAGGCCCTCGGCCTCATCGGCCGGCTGAGATCGCAACGGCTCCTCGACGGCTTCAGGGGAGGACCGCCCGTGAACCGTGCCGAGCTGGCCGGCATTCTTGTCGCGCTCGGGGAACTGGGGCTCTCGCAGCCCCGTGTCCGCGAGGTGGACATCAACCCGCTCATTCTGGCGGCAGAAGGGCTTGTGTCTGTGGATGCAAACATTGTTCTGGGTTCATGAGTCGACTCGCAGACGGTGGGAGGTGAATCGTGGCGCTCTGGTATGGAAAAATGGATTTGAATCGGCTGACCGAGGTCGCGAAAGGCACACTCGTCGAGCACGTCGGGATCGAGTACCTGGAAGCCGGAGACCATGATCTGAAAGCGAGAATGCCCGTCGACCGGCGGACGGTTCAGCCCTACGGCATCCTCCACGGCGGTGCGTCCGTTGTCCTGGCCGAAACCCTGGGGTCGGCTGCGGCGAACTGCTGCGTCGACAGGGAGAGGGAACGCTGCGTGGGGCTGGAGATCAATGCCAATCACCTGCGCCCGGTTGGCTCGGGCTACGTCTACGGCACGGCGCGGCCCATTCACATCGGCAGGCGGACGCAAGTCTGGGAGATCCGAATCGAGAACGAAGACGGCGACCTGGTCTGCATCGCGCGGCTCACGCTGGCCGTAACGGCCCTGTGATCGCGGCTCATTATTTTCGCAGATTGATAACGCGGTATGTCCCGAGCGCGACAGCCACACGCTCCCCCTTGTCGTTCCACAGCTCCCCGAGCCCGGTCACAAGCGAACGGCCGCGGTTCAGGATACGGCCTTTTCCGGAAACGGTTCCTTCCGTCACGGGTTTGAAGAAATTGATCTTCATCTCCACGGTGACGGCCCCTTTTTCGGGGGGAAGCTCCCGGTTGAGCGCAACGGCGATCACCGCGTCGAGCATGCCCATGAGGGCCCCGCCGTGAACCGTCCCGTAGTATTGCAGAATCCCCGGTATTGCCTCGAGCAGCACCTCCGGCGGGTCCCCCTCGCCGAGACGCATCCCGCAGGTTTTCCAGAACGGTCCTTCGGCCAGATCGGATATCTTCACCATCGCGTCATCCCGCTCCAGGCATCGATGAAAGTCCCTGCTCTCAGCCGACCCATTCCCAGATTGCCGCGACACCCTGACCGTGTCCCACGCACATGCTCTCGACGGCATACTTCGCGCCGTAGTAGGGCATCTCGTGCATGAGGGTGGTGGCGATGCGGGCCGCCGTGCATCCCAGCGGATGCCCCAGCGAAATGCCGCTTCCCCGGGGATTCAGCAGCTTGTGATCCCGGATCCCGAGCTCTTTCGTGCAGTACAGGGCCTGGGAGGCGAAGGCCTCGTTGATTTCCCAGATGCCGATGTCCTCCTTCTTCAGCCCGGCTTTCGCCAGAGCCTTCGGGATGGCCACGGCGGGGCCGATTCCCATGTAAGCCGGATCAACGCCCACCACGACATACTCGACAAGTCGCATCTTGGGGCGCAATCCCAGTTCCTGGCACTTTTCTTTGCTCGCCACGAGCACGCAGGCCGAGGCATCATTGATCTGGCTCGAGTTGCCGGCCGTGACGGTTCCCTGATCGTCCTTGATGAAAACAGCCTCCAGCTTCGCGAGGGACTCCAGGGTCGTCTGCGGCCGGATCCCCTGATCCCTGTCGACGACCATTTTCTTCGTGCCGCCGTCTTCCGTGGGGACGTCCACCTCGATGGGCAGGATCTCCTCCTTGAAGAGCCCTTTCAGGGTTGCCTCGTGGGCCTTCGCGTGGCTCTCCACGGCCATCTGGTCCTGCTCCTGGCGGGTGATCCCGTATTTCCGGGCGACCCTCTCGGCCGTGTAACCCATGTAGATCATCTGCGGGTCGCAGAACTCCTTGAGCCGCGGGTTGTGATCCGACATGGTGCCCATGGGGATGTGGGTCATGTGCTGGACGCCGCCGGCAAGGATCAGCTCCGCCCACCCCATGTTGATGGAAGAGATGGCGAATGCGATCGACTGCATGCCCGAGGCGCAGAAGCGATCGACGGTGCATCCCGGCACGCTGTAGGGAAGCCCCGCCATGATCCCGGCGTAGCGCCCGATGTTGGAGCCCATGTCCTTCATGAGCGCCGTGCCGCCCCAGATCACGTCGCCGATCTGGTCTTTCTGATCCTGAATGCCCGCCTTGCGGATCACTTCATTCATCACCAGCGCCGACATGTCGTCGGCCCTGAGGTTGGCAAACCAGGAGCTTTTCCCGGCGCGGGCAATGCCCGTCCTGGCACTTTCAACGAGGTAGATGTCTCTCATGGGGTACCCTTTCTTATATGAAGTGGATTCATCGCTCTTCCGCGGATCGGAAAAAGGGATGATGATGTTCTTTCGTCTTTATCCTCTTCAGGAAATGCTCAGCACTTTTCCCACCGGTCCCGGATCCCCAGGGGCTCACCGGTGAAAAGTCCCGCATCCATGATCTTCACGTCGTCAGCCACGATCGGCTTGAATTCCATCTGACCGAAAATGTCCCGCTCCATGTCGATGCCTGGCGCGATTTCGGTCAACAGGAGACCCCGCGGCGTCTGTCGGAAGACGCAGCGCTCGGTGATGTACAGGACGTCCTGCCCCGATTCCCTTGCGAACTCTCCCGAATAGTTGATCTGTCTCAGGGATTTCTTGAATTTGGGCGCAGTGCCTTCCCCCTTGATGCGGAGTGCACCGTCTGCAAACTCGATCGCGAGTCCTTTCCCCCCGCGGAAAGGGGTCATGAAAACGACTTTCCTCGAATTCTGGGTGATGTGTACGAATCCGCCGACCCCGGCGATGAAAGATCCGAAGAGGCTCACGTTGACCCCTCCGTTGCTGTCGATTTCCGCGGCCCCGACGAAGGCGATATCCAGCGCGCCGCCGTCATAGGCATCGAACATGAAGGATTCCTCGATGATCGCTTCGGGGTTGATCGCCGCGCCGAAGCCGGCAGAGGCCGCAGGCACTCCTCCCACGATGCCCGTCTCGATCGTGAAGAGAATCTCTTCCGCAATCCCTTCCTGCTGCGCGACGGCTCCCACCATGTCCGGCATGCCGAATCCAAGGTTGACGACCACGTCGGGCCGGAGTTCCTGGGCGGCCCTGCGTGCGATCACCCAATCTTCCGTCTGCCGCACCGAGGCGCCCTTCGCCATGGCGATCAGCCGTTCATTCTGCGCCCGGACCTGCGACTTCGAGAGGACGACCTCGCCCGTGTAGGCCGGGTTGTAGGTCTCAAGCCGGTTGATTTTCTGTCCCGGGGCGACGGTGATATAATCGATCAGGAAGCCCGGCACTTTTACCGATTTGGGGTGGGGCCGTGAATCGCTCAGACGTTCGACCTGGCAGATGACGATCCCACCGGAAGCTTTTGTTGCCTGTGCAAAGGACAGTACATCGAGATAGGCCGCCTCTTTTTCCATCGTGACATTTCCCCGGGGATCGGCTGTGGTCCCGCGGATGAAACACGCGTCAATCTTCGGGGAACGGAAAAAAAGATATTCACGGCCGTCGATTGTCAGGACATCCGCCCAGTTGTCCTTCGCTGAGGCATTCAGTCGCCCACCGCCGTAACGGGGGTCGCTGAAGGTTTTGAGCCCGATGGGCGTGACGATGCCCGGTTTGCGGCCAGCGGCGGCCCGAAGCAGGTGGGACATGATACCCAGGGGGAGATTGTAGGCCTCGATTTTTTCCTCGACCGCCATCTTGACCAGGTTCGGAGAGGTGCTCCAGTGTCCCATGACGATCTTCTTGATGAAACCCTCGTGGCCCAGGCGCTCTCCGCCGACACCGGCGCCGCGGCTCCCCGACATGGCATTCCAGTAGGTAAGGTCCCGCGGCTCGCCCGTATCAAGGAATCGCTTTTCGAGTGCCTCGGTCAGCTCGTCGGGGAAATTCACCATGGCAAAAGAATTGATCGCCAGGGTAGAGCCCGACCGGATGTGGCTCACGGCCTCCTCGGCTGAAACGACCTTGGGGACTTTAGGCATACTCCCTCCCGCAATCCGTAAAGTGTATCCCTGTTTTCTCAGGCCGCCTGAAACACGTAGCTGACCTTGCCCTCGGAAAGGCGGCAGGCCGTCGTTTTGAGTTTCATGCCGACGGAGAGCGCCTCGACGGGGATCGATTTGTCGATCCGGCCGAAGACCTTGTACTCGCCGTAACCCACAACGGCAATCGTGTACGGGAGCTCCGGTCCGAACCCGACGGGGGCGTACGAGAGCGTGCTGAAGCTCAAAAGTGTCCCGGGGCCCGTCACCTCGAACCATTCCATGTCGCTCGCAAGCGACTTGCAGCAGTCCGCCCGGGGCGGGAAGTACTTCTGACCGCAGTCCTTGCACTCCGTTCCCATCACCTTGCCCTGCTCGAGATAGTCGATAAAATCGTTCACCCGCGTGAGGCCCGTGAAGCTGACCGTCCCGAATTTACAGAACCGGTTGTCGATTTCTCTTTCGGCCATGGCTATTCTCTCCCCAAGATCATGACGTTGGCGTAGATCCCGACACCGCCGATGTTGTGCACGAGCCCGATGGAGGCGTCCTTCACCTGCATGGGACCCGCCTCGCCGCGCAGTTGCAGGACGATCGTCCTGACCTGCGACCCGCCCGTCGCCCCGATGGGGTGCCCCTTGGAGAGCAGCCCGCCGTCGACATTCACGGGGATCCGGCCTTCCTTGTACGTCTCCTTCGCGCGGATGAGCTCGACCCCTTCGCCCGGCTTGGCGAAACCGAGATTCTCGTAGGCCATCAGCTCGGCGATGGTGAAGCAGTCGTGGACCTCGGCGACGTCGACGTCGGCGGGTTTGATGCGGGCCATCCTGTACGCCTGCCTGGCGGCCTCCTCGGCTGCAGCAAGGCCGTGGAAATGATCCCTCCCCACGAGGTTGACCGAGGCGCTGGCAGAGCCGAGTCCCTTGATCCAGACCGGCCTGGCGCTGAGCGCCCTCGCTTTCTTCTCGCTCGCCACGATGATGCAGGAGGCCCCGTCCGCGTTTGCGCAGCAGTCTCTCACCAGCAGGGGGCTCGAGATGGGGTTGTTCAGCGGATTGGCGGGATCCTGGAAGGCTTCCGGGTTCAAAGGCTTGCGGACCATGGCCTTCTCGTTGAGCGCACTGTAGATGGAGGATTTCAGCCGGATGAGTGCCAGGTCCTCCGATGTGGTTCCGTATTTTGCCATGTGGCCCCTGGCGAACATGGCGTAGTAGGAGGGCATCATGGTCCCGAATGGCGACTCCCACTGGATGTCGGCGCCTCGGCCCATCCGCTCCTGCGATTCCGCCGAAGAGATCTCCGACATCTTCTGGAACCCTGCGACCAGAACGACATCGTGCAGGCCGGACTTCACGAGCGAGTACGCAAGTCTCACGCCCGTCGTGCTCGAGGAGCAAAGGGACTCGACGTAGCAGGTCGGCTGGGGGTTGAGACCGAAGTACTCCGCGAAGACTCCGGAGGGCGATCGCTGTTTGTCATACTCGGGGGCCGAGCAGACGATCGTCGCGTCGATCTGCGGCGCCGTCAGCTGCGCATCCTCCATGGCCTCCTTGAAGGCTTCGAAGGCCAGCTCCCGGATCGAACCGTTGAAGGCGCGGACAAACTTGCTCTGTCCCACGCCGATGATCCCGACTTTTGCCATAACGTCTCCTTCGGATAACGACGATCCGATCCTTCGCTCGGGGAAGAATCGGACCGTCGAAATGGGTTACTTCCCTTTGTAGGCAGGCTTTCTCTTTTCGAGGAATGCCCGCATGCCTTCCTTCTGGTCCTCGCTGGCAAAGCAAAGGGAGAAGCAGGCGCGCTCGATCGTCTTGCCGGTCTGGATGTCCACGTCGGCGGCGCTCTGGATGGCATATTTCGCAAGCCCCATCGCTACGGGGCTGTGCCGGGCCATCGTCTTTGCCATGGCCAGGGCTGCATCCATCAATTTGTCGTCGGGCACGACCTGGTTCACAAGACCGATGGCGAGCGCCTCCTGCGCCGGGACGATCTTGCCGGTGAAGACCAGCTCCTTGGCCTTTCCCGGCCCCACGAGCCGGGTGAGGCGCACCGTCCCGCCGGCCCCGGGGATGATCCCGACGTTGATTTCGGGCTGGCCGAACTGGGCGCCCTCGGCGGCAATCCGGACGTCGCAGGCCATGGAGAGCTCGCAGCCGCCGCCCAGGCAGAAGCCGGCAACGGCGGCGATGATCGGTTTCTTCGACGCCTCCATCTTGAACGTCAGGTCCCAGATCGTGACCCTCGAGATCATCTCCATGGCGGTGCAGTCCACCATGGCGGCGATGTCGGCACCCGCGGCGAAGACCTTGGGCCCGCCCGTCAGGATGATGGCCTTCACTTCGGCATCGGCCTCCAGTTCCGCAAAGGCCAGCGTCAGCTCCTCCCGCATCGCGGGATTGATCGCGTTGCGGACATCGGGGCGGTTCAGCGTGATGACGCCGACGCGCTCGGCCGCTTTTTTCTCAACAAGGATGGTCGTATAGCTCATGGAATTCCCTCCATTCTCCTTAGTTCACAACCAGGGCTTCCTCGGGGCAGGTGAGGACCGAGTCGTCGCCGTTCCGGATCATTTCCGTCGCCAGGAAGGCGTTGGGAAGCACGTTGTTGACGTAGTACCGGGCGCTGGCGATCTTGCCCTTGTAGAACGTCGCGTCGAAGGCGTCGGCCGGGAGAGTCGCGAGCTTGCTTTTGGCGATCAGGGCCTGTTCCATGAGGCACTCGGCCACCTGCACCTGGGCGCAGACGAAAAGGGCCTTGATGGCATACAGGGGGATCAGGGAGCGCTTCGCGGCCATGTCGGCAAACCAGGCGTCGTAGGTCGCCTTGACGTCTGCGAGGCACTGGTAGCCCCTGGCGAGACCGGCCATTTCCTTCTCAAACCCCTCGGCCTTCGCGTTGGCATCGATGAAGCCCTTGATCGTCGCCATCCAGTTTGTGAAGGACGTGCCTTCCTTCATCCGCATCTTGCGGCCCACGAGGTCGTTGCCGTGGATAAAGGAGGTGCCTTCCCAGATGGACAGGATCTTGGAATCCCGCAGGTACTGCTCGACGGGGTACTCCTGGGTGTAACCCACGCCGCCCAGGACCTGGATGGCCTCGGAGATGAGGCCGAGACTGGCCTCGCTGCCGTAGCACTTCACGAGAGGGGTGAGGACCTCGGCGAATTCGCCGTATTTCTTCGCGAGGGCCTTGTCACTCGAGTTGGACTGGATGTCGAGCCAGTAGAACCCCTTGAAGATCATGGCCCGGATCCCTTCCACGTGGGCCTTCATGTCCAGGAGCATCCTTCGCACGTCTTCGTGCTTGATGATGGCGCAGCGCCCGGCTCCCTTCACGCCGAAGGGCCGGCCCTGGATGCGCTCCGTGGCGAACTGGGAGGCGAAGTAGTAGGCCGCGGCGGCCTGGTTGTTGGCATTGTGGCCCGTGCCGATCCGGGACTCGTTCATCATGTGGAACATCATGGCCAGCCCGTTGGACTGCCCCTTCTCGTCGGGGGGAGGCCCGACGAGGATCCCGCGGCACTCTTCTTCGTCGCCGAAGTTGAGCAGCGCCGTTGCGTGGGCATGGAGGCCCGTCTTGTGTTCGATGCCCGCCGTGGTCACATCGTTGGGTTTGCCGAGGGAGCCGTCGTCATTGACCCAGATCTTCGGGACGATGTAGAGGCCGATCCCGGGGGAGCCCGCGGCTCCGCCCTCCGGGCGGGCAAGCACCATGTGGATGGTGTTTTCGCAGTGGCCGCCGTCGCCGCCGGTGATGAACATCTTGGTTCCCTTGATCTTGTAGATGCGGGGGTCCGCGGTCGGGTACGCCCGCGTGATGATGTCGCCCACGTCGGATCCGAAGTTGGGCTCGGTGAGGCACATCGTCCCCTGCCAATCGCCGGAGAGCATCTTCGGCAGGAACGTCTCCCGGTCCCGATCGGTCCCGAAGCGGATGATCAGGTTGGCCGCGCCGCTTGTCAGTTTGACGTAGGACATGAGCGCCGGGCACGCAGCCGAGTTCATCTCGGAGGCTGCCTTGTAGAGGATCAGAGGCATTCCCGTCTCGATCTTGATGCATTCGCTGCTCGAGCCCCAGCCGTTCTGCTGCATGAACCGGTAGGCTTCCGTGAAGCCCGGCGAAGGCGTGACGCTGCCGTTTTCGAACCGGGCGCCAACCTTGTCGCCGGGGGCATTGATCGGATTCACCACCTCGCGGGCGACCTTGTAGGCCTCATTGAGCAGGATGTCGATGTCTTCGACGCTGAAATTTTCCTTGAAGCGATCGCAGGCAAACACCTCTTGCGAGGGCAGCCATTCCTTCAAGATGAACTTGAGATCCCTGACGTCATATTTGAATTCCATTCAAACGCTCCCTTCCTGCCGGCGCGCCGGGGGTCTGGCCGTGGGCTGCCGGGCGTGGATTGATATCTGAACAGCCCTTTGGCTGTCAGGTTCTGAATGTGAGGATCCGCTCGATCCGGAACGGATGGGTGGTTTGCAATTAAACCGGTTTCTGCTTGATCGTCGGCACGTCAAGCTTGAAATCGAGGGCGATGTCTCCTGCGATCTCACGAGCTTCGTTTTCTATTTTTTTCCGGGCCGCGCGGGTTCTCACGACGCCCCGGATGAGGATGCGGTCTTCCCGGGTGTCCATCTCCAGGCTCGGTTGGATCACCTCCGGGTGGGTAAGGACCTTTGCCTTGATCTTTGCCGCGACTCGCCTGCGCTCCAGAAGTTCCAGGGCTTGCGGCGTCTTCAGCTTGTCTTTGGCCTCCAGGAGGTTTTTCACGATCTCGACGATCTCGTCGCTGCCCTGCCGGCTCGTGTCGAACTTGATTTCGTAGGCTTCCGGGTCGTCCCAGTCCCTGCCGTAGGCCTGCTGGACCGTGCAGTCGATCTCCCGGTCTGCCTGTTTCACCAGGAGCCGGGCCGTCTCATGGTTCACTTTTTCCTTTTTCATGATGGTCGCGATTCGGTACTCGAGGGGGGCGACGATGCGGATCATCAGGGCATGCGGGATTCCCCGGAGGAGATAGCTGCCTCCCCGTGCCATGATGATGACATTGTCCTGGGCTGCATGATCGAGAATCTTGCTCTGGATCAGCGCCAGAAATCCCAGGACGTCGCTTCCTTCCCAGAACCCCGGGGCAGCGTCCGCATATTGATCCCGCATGTGCTCCCAGGGACGGGACTGTGCCGCTTCATCGAAGAACGTCCTCAGCGGGACGTATCGATATCCCAGGAGGCGCTCGATGGCGTGCCCGATCTCCAGGGCACCCGTTCCGTATTCGCTCGAAATGGACAGGATGGCCATAAAACCTCCCAACGAACCTTCTTACCGCTTGGGCAGGGAACAGGACCCCTTGGCCTTGCTACTCTCGCCCTCCCGATTGAGTGCGCTGGCTTCGGCCTCGCGCTCCGCTTTTGCGATCTTCCACTTCATCCAGAGTTTCCCGATGACGATGACCCCCACGGTGCAGAGTGCCTGGACGATGTACTCCGTTGTCTGGGAGGGATGGAGCCACCGTTCGATGAAGGGATCGGTCATGATCATCTCGCCTCCCACGCGGCCCAGCACGGCGCCGCCGATGAGGATGATGACGGGGTAGCGGTCCATCAGGATGGACAGCAGGTTGCTGGTGTAGATCACGATGGGGATGCTCATGCAGAGGCCGAAAATCAGCAGGAAGAGATTGCCTCCCGCTGCGCCGGCCACGGCGAGCACATTGTCGAGCGACATGGTCAGGTCCGCGATGAGGATGATCTTCATCGCCTGCCACATGTTGGTCGCTTCTTTCTCGCCTTCCCCGCCATCGTCGGCTTCCATGAAAAGCTTCACCGCGATCCAGAGGATCAGCGCACCCCCGACGAGCTTGATGAAATTGATCTCGAGCAGAAGGGCCACGAAGTAGGTCAGGATGACCCTCAGGACAATGGCGGCGCCCGTCCCGAAGGCGATGCCCTTCATCCTCTGCGCCTTGGGGAGATTGCGGACCGCCATGGCGATGAGCACGGCATTGTCCCCCGAGAGGATCAGGTTGATGAACATGATGTTCAGCAGCGCCAGGAAAAACGTCAGGTTCCATTCCACGTGAAAGAGAGCTGCCCAGTCGAAATTCATCCGGCCTCCTTACAAAATCAGAAATACCCGGCACAGAACGCGTGATGTACCGCTGCGGCGATCACTTGATCAGCCCCATCATTTGCCAGTAGGGCACACTGATCAGGAATCCCAGCAGGGAAATGATCATGTACGCCACTGACATTTTCACCATGTGCTTGTGTTCCACGGCTCCCTGTGCTGCATAGAAGGCCGCCAGATACGTCGTGTTCTGGTAGAACACGTTCCAGACGTTCATCGAGGCAAAGACGATGATCCCCACGATCCAGGGGTTCACTCCGGCCTGCATTGCGAAGGGCGTGAGCATGACCGGGAATATCGTCAGGGTCGCAACCTGGGAGACCAGGACAAACCGGATCAGGTAGATAGCCACTGCGAGCCCGCCGACGAAGAGATAGGGATTGGCAACCAGGGGGGTCAGGACCGGCCCGAGGACGACGCCCATCCACTTGTCGATCTTGAGATAGGGGAATACGTAGGAGATCCCCACGATCGTCCCGATGAAGACCACGGCATCCCAGGGGATTCCCGATTTGAAATCCGGCCTGTCGTAAACCTTTCCGGCGAGCAGGGCCACGAGACCAAATAACGCGATGAGGACGGCGGGAATCCCGTGCAGCATCTCCGTCATCCAGAGGAACAGCCCGATGAGCAGGACGGCAAGGGTGATCTTCTCGATGCGGCTCATGGGGCCCATCTTTGCCAACTGCTCGGCAGCGTAGCCGGCCGGCAGGGTATCCTTTTCCTCAGGCTTGTAGAGAATCTGGATGGCGAAAAAACTCAGGACGAGCAGGATGATCGTCCAGGGGATCATGGCGAGGAACCACTGCATCCAGTGGAACTGGGCCGCCACATCCTTCGGCAGGAACGATTTGATCATGTAACAGAGGAAAGAGGCGCTCAGGAAGGACGGGCCGGTGCAGACAAAGCCCATCAGCATGGCGGCGAAAAGACCCGCCGGCCCCTGAGTTTTGCGCTTGTAGCCCATGGCGTCACTGATCCCCACGCTGAGCGGTGAACAGATGGCCGCCTTGGCCGTGATGGAAGGGATCAACGGGGCAATGAGGGTGCCTGCGCCCATCAGGGCCAGGGTCTGGCCCTTGAACGTGGCCGGGGCGATCCTCATGACCATGAGCGCAATGCGGCGCAGCAACCCGCTTTTCGAAGCGGCCACCCCGATGCCGAGGGCCCCCACCATGAGCCACCAGGTCGGGTCTGCAAAGAAAGAAAAGGCCGTGATGAAGGGCACCGTCTTGAAGAGGGGCCACATGCTGCACATGGCGATGGTCACAATGTAGTCGGGGGCGACTTCGAAGATCAGGTAGGTGACGCCCCAGACGAAGATCCCCAGGGCCCACATGGCCTTGACGCTCAAACCTTCCGGCGGCGTCATGATCGCAACGCCAAGCCCGAGAACGATACCCAGGATGGCGCCAATGATCTGCTTTTTAGACATGATTCTCCCTCCCTCTTTTTTTTGTTTGAAGACTGATGCACTGACTAGACGTATCGGGTTTGCGCAGGCGGGGTGGTGCTTTCTTCTGGCAACCTCTACAATAACTATGCCATGCAATGTGCTGCTTGGCAGGGGGCAGAATCGGCCCGGCACCGTGAAAGAAGAAGGCGCCTTTTCCCGGAAAGGATGCAGATCCGTTTGACCCCGCCCGGACAGCCATCTGCGCGTAAACAGGTCTATTTTTGATACACCGGCTGTTCGAAAACGGAATCCTTGCAGTGAGCGTTGTGGTGCGCCGTGAATGCAGAAGTCAGGTCAGGGGCCTGATGGGGGTGGAGAGGGATGGGCCGGGAGGATGTTTACTAAGTATACTACCAGATTCCCAGGTTGGTGATCTTTTTCAGGCGCTCGGGCACCTCGGCCAGCCTCGAGCTCACGCTGGCACGCAGGATATGCCCCGGCAGGGGTTTATCGGCCAGGCGCTCGGCGATCTTGACGCACTCCAGGAGGCTGTCCAGATCGACGCCCGTGCCAATCCCCATTTCTTCGAAAAGATGAACCAGGTCTTCCGTCGGGACGTTCCAGTAACCGAAGGCAAGCTCTATGGCCCCGTAAGGGGTTCCGCTCATGCCGCCCACGGATGCGTCAAAGGTTCGGACCCCGGCATCATAGGCGGCAATGCAGTTGGCAATGGCAGTCCCGCGCGTGTTGTGAAAATGAACGGCCAGGTTGACATCCAGCTTCATGCCGAAACACAGTTTGAGCAGCTCCTTCACCAGCCGCGGGTTTGCCATTCCTGTCGAGTCTGCCAGCACGATTTCCGAAGCCCCCATGTACTTCATCTTCATGACCAGCTCCATCACGTCATCGTAGGACACCTTCCCGGAATAGGGACAGCCGAAGGCCGTGAGGATATAGCTCCGGACCGTTTTGCCGGCCTTGAGGGTTGCGTCGAATATGGCAGGCAGTGCCTTATTCACATGCTCTTTCAAGCTCTTCCCGGCGTTGAGCTTGGTGAAGATATCCGTGACGGCCACCAGGGTCAGGGCCTCGTCGATCCTCGTGACCATCGCCCGCCTGCAGCCGATTTCGTTGGGCACCAATCCGATGTAGCTCACGCCGGGTTTCTTGTTGATGCCCTCCATGACAGCTTCGGCATCGGCGTTCTCGGGGATCAGCCGGGGATGGGTGAATGCGACGCATTCAATCTTCTTCAGGCCGGCCTGGGCCAGGCTGTTGATGTAGGCGATCTTGTCATCCGTCGAGGTCCCGCCGCACAGCGCCGGCAGACCGTCCCGCGGAGACACCTCTACAATCGTGACGTGATCTTCCATCTGATTTGACGATCCCCTTGAGTGAATGTGCCGCTTCTCGCGTCCTGCTGTCCGCCGGAATACAATCGATATCCGGACGGCTTCCTGGTCAGCAGTGAAAGGCACTCACAGTATTCCTGAAATGACCCTATAGCATCTTCCGTTCCATTTTACGCCGCAGCGTGTGAAATGGCCGGGCAGGAAGATCAATCAATTGTATCGCCGGCGTCGTCCGGCAGGCTGTCGAGCCCGTACTGTTTGATCTTTGCGTAAAAGGTGCGGCGGCTGATCCCGAGCTTTTTGATCGCCTCGGTTCGGTTGGAAGAGTGTGCCAGGGCTTCTTTGATGAGATCGCGTTCGATATGCTGCACGACTTCCGACAGGTTGAACGTCCGGGCCGGAACAAAGGAGGGGGTGCTTTCCTTTTCGCGTTGCTCTCCCGGTGAAGGAGGCGAGAAGAGAAAATTCGGCAGGGAACTCGGGGAGATAATGGCCCCGGAGGCCATGTTGACGGCGTAATTGACAACGCCCTTCAGCTCGCGCACATTGCCGGGCCAGCGATAGGACTGCAGGATCTCCATGGATGACGGGAGGAATTTGAAATTCTTCTTTTCCCGTTCTATGTTGGAAATGAGAAAGTGGTCCACCAGCAGCGGGATATCCCCGCGCCTCTCCCGGAGAGACGGAAGATAAACGGTAAAGGTGTTCAAGCGGTAAAACAGGTCTTCCCGAAACGTCTTTTCCGTGATGAGGGCCGAAAGATCCCTGTTGGTGGAAGAGATGATGCGAACGTCCACCTTCACGTTGCGATTGCCCCCGACCCGCTTGAAGCACCCGTCTTCGAGGACCCGGAGGAGTTTCGACTGCGTCTGGAGCGAAGCATCTCCGATCTCGTCCATCAGGATCGTCCCCTGATGGGCCTCGTCGAAGTAGCCTGACCGTCCCTCGGACCTCGCCCCCGTGAACGCCCCCTTCTCGTATCCGAACAGCTCGCTCTCGATGAGGGTGTCCGGTATGGCCGCGCAGTTGACGTCGACCAGGGTTCTGGATTTCCTCCGGCTTGTCAGGTGGATGGCCCGCGCCAGCAGCTCTTTGCCCGTGCCGCTCTCCCCGATGATGAGGACGGGGAGATCGGATTTTGCCGCCTTCTGGGCGCTCAGCAGCGCCCGCTTGAACTTGATATCGCTTCCGACCAGCTCCCTGAATTCGGCGGAGAGCTTTTCCGAATGGACATTCTTCGTGTCGATATAGGGGTTGGTTGCGAGCTGTGAGGCATGCGGGACGGGATCTTTTTCCCCGTTGGTCGTCTTGACCAGGACCAGGAAATAGTTCTCGCCCGCCTTCGATATGTTTACGAAATATACAGCTGCCAGCAACTTCTCCCCGCTGCCGGGTTTCTTGATTTCCTGGACAGGTGCGATCATATGCCCGTCACGATGCTTCAGGCTGAGTTGCTTAAGGGTCTGGCAATACCTCTTGTTGTGGGGGTCCGGGGAGAATTGGAAAATATTCTTAAAGGAATCGTTGGAATAGATCACCCGGTGATCCTGGCTGAATATGGCCGAGGGCTCTTCGATGTGATTCAGGATCTGTATCAAGACGTCGGGAATTTTGTCCATAGTCTATTTACTTTGTATACTTTGCATACAATGACGGGCCCCCTGCGTCAAATAAATTTTTCCGTGCTTTGCGCTGATAAAAATGGAACCCGAGGATCCGGGAAAAAATAATGCATGGTTTCAGTCAGTTACGTTTTTGTTATCCGATTCTACGATTCTGCCTGGACGCAACGCGCAGCCGTGATTTCCGTGGTACGGTCCTTGCTCAATGCCGAGGGATCGGGTTGGTGGTTCAATACATCAGGATGTGGGGCCGTGTGCGAATTCAGAATTCAGCCGAAGGGGGAATTATGCGGAAAGCCATATGGGACGAATACCGGAGCAAGCTGAAAACGGCCGACGAGGCTGCAAAACTGGTCCAATCGGGGGAAGCGGTCTATTACAGCCACTTTGTCATGTTCCCCAGGAACCTCGATGCGGCCTTGGCCAAGAGGGTGGGGGAGGTACAGGACGTGCGCATCGTCAATGTCTGCGGGATGTACCCCGCCCAGGTGGCAACGGCCGACCCGGAACACCAATCCTTCATCTACCAGAGCTCCTTTTTCAGCAATGCAGACAGGCAGCTGAGCAAGAAGGGGCTGTGCTATTTCGTTCCCAGCAATTACTCCGAAGCGCCCAAGAAAGTCTACAAGGGCGATCTGCCAAGGCCCAATGTCGTCTTTGTCAAAACAACGCCCATGGACGAGAACGGATTCTTCAATTTCGGGACCTCCGTGTCCTATATCCGGGCCGCCTGCGACCTGGCCGACAAGATCGTCGTCGAGGTCAACGAGGGCGTGCCCTACTGCCTGGGCGGGGCCAATGAAAACGTCCACATTTCGGAAGTCCACTCCATCGTCGAGACGGAAAAAGCTCCCCTGATGGCCATCCCCCGGGCGCAGGCTTCGGAGGAGGAGAAGAAGATCGCCTCCTACATCCTTCCCGAAATCCATGACGGCTCCTGCCTGCAGCTGGGCATCGGCGGGATTCCCAACATGGTGGGCAGCATGATCGCCGAGTCCGACATCAAGGATCTGGGCGTGCAGAGCGAGATGATGTGCGACGCCTTCATGGACCTGTACATGAAGGGGAAGATCAACGGCAAGTACAAGTACAGCGACAAGACCAAGATGATCTACACCTTCTGCATGGGCACGGCGGATCTCTACGAGTTCCTGCACAGAAACCCCGCCTGCGCCACCTACATGGTCGATTACACGAACACGCCGGAGTACATCGCCCGCAACGACAACATGATCAGCATCAACAACACCCTCCAGGTTGATCTCTGGGGCCAGGTGTGCTCCGAGTCGCAGGGCCGGAAGCACATTTCGGGCTCCGGCGGCCAGGCGGACTTTGTCATGGGCGCCTCGAAATCCAAGGGCGGGAAGTCCTTCCTCTGCATGCGCTCGACCCGCATGATGGGCGATCAGAAGATCTCGAGAATCGTCCCCGACATCACGGGCATTGTGTCCGTGACGAGAGCGGGCGCCCAGTACATCGTCACGGAATACGGAAAATTCTCCATGAAGGGCAAATCCACCTGGGAAGTCGCAGAGGGGATCATCTCCATTGCCCATCCCGATTTCAGGGACGAGCTGATCAAGGCGGCCGAAGACCGGGGCATCTGGAGAAAGAGAAACAAACAGGCATAACCCCGCAGCGGCAGACGCAGCGGGAGCGCCGGCTGATTTTCAGTAAAGCGACCTGCCATCGTGGGGCGACGACGATCTGTCTGCCCGTTCAAACGATCGCGCCCGAAACCGCCTCCGCTTGCGGCGGTTTCCCCCCTCCCCCCGAGCGATCGAGGACGGTCAGTCTCTCCAGCGTGCGGGCGGGTCTTCGGACCCGCCCGACGGAGCGAGCGTCTTGCCGTTTCTCCTGTGATGACAGGACTGCCCTCCGTCCCGGGCACGAATGGAAATCGCGATTTCACAGAATCCGTTTCAGGCAGAGATCATCAACCCCCGGCGACCGGTTCAGGCCGGAGCGGGGCATCCCTAGAGGCAATGATGAGCAAAGGAGACCAGACGATGGAAATCAAAAAAATCATGGTGATCGGCGCGGGTTTCATGGGTTCGGGCATCGCGCAGGTCTCGGCGGCCGCGGGGTACACGGTCGTCATGCAGGACATCAAGGATGAGTTCGTTCAGAAAGGCCTTGCCACGATCAACAAGAATCTTTCCGGCAACGTGGCCAAGGGGAAGCTCAGCGAGGACGACAAGAAAGCCATCCTCGGGAGGATCACGACGACGCTGGATCTGGCTCCTGCGAAGGAATGCGATCTGGTGATCGAGGTCATCTTCGAAAACAAGCAGGCCAAGGTGGAGCTGTTCAGAAAACTCGAAGAGATCTGCCCCCCGGGCGTCATCTTCGCCAGCAACACCTCCTCGATTCCCATCACCGACCTGGCCGCCTCGACCAAGCGGCCCGACAAGTTTGCCGGGATGCATTTCTTCAGTCCCGTTCCGATCATGAGGCTCGTCGAAGTGATCAAGGGGCTGAAAACCTCCCAGGAAACGGCCGAAGTCATCTTCAAGCTGGCAGAGAAACTGGGCAAGGTGCCCGTCTACGTGAAGGACGGCCCGGGGTTCCTTGTCAACCGCGTCAATGCGGCCCTGCGAAACGAAGTGTACCGCTGCCTGGGAGAGGGTGTCGCGACCATCGAGGACATCGACAAGGCGCTGAAATTCGGCCTCAATCACCCCATGGGCCCTTTCGAGCTGGGGGACTTCGTCGGCCTGGAGATCGGTCTTGCCGTGGCGGAAACACTCTGGGAGAATTTCAAGGACCCGCGGTGGGCGCCTTCGCTCATCCTGAAAAAGATGGTCGCCTCGGGAGATCTCGGCCGCAAGACCGGCAAAGGGTGGTACGACTACACCTCGGGCGAGAGGAAACCCAGGACGGACCTGAATTTCTGATCGATCGGGCCCTGCCGGTGCAGGCCTCCCGGCAGGGACGA
Organism: Syntrophales bacterium; assembly: GCA_035685905.1. GTDB lineage: Bacteria > Desulfobacterota > Syntrophia > Syntrophales > UBA2192 > UBA2192. The sequence continues at coordinate 15,153 of DASRZY010000168.1, read as the reverse complement.
CCTTGAAAACGCAATGGAGAGGGAATCATGGAGAACGTCGTTATTCTGAGCTGTGTGCGGACCCCCATCGGTGCTTACGGCGGGTCCCTGAAGGGTGTGCCCGTCTACAGGCTGGGCTCTCTGGTGCTGCAGGAGGCCGTCAGGCGTGCCGGTGTCGACCCGGTTCTCGTTGAAGATGTCATCATGGGCAGCGCCTATCAGAACGGCGAGTGCGCCAACGGGGCGCGGATGGCTGTTCTCGAGGCGGGATGGCCCGACACGGTTCCGGGCGTCGTTCTCGACAGGCGGTGCTGCTCCGGGCTGGAGTCGATCTTCTGGGGTGTCATGAAAATCCAGACGGGCAATGCCGATATCATCGTGGCCGGGGGCATGGACAGCATGAGTCAGGCCGAGCTCTATATGCCGGGGGACATCAAGTGGGGCCTCGGCGGGAAGAATCACGAAAAGTATGGTTTCATGCCCAGGGGGCACGGGGCGCTGGCCATGTGGGGGATCCCGTTCTACGACCGGATCCAGCGGGCCCGGGTGATGTCCCAGCCCGTCGCCCGTTACGGGGAGCTGAGCTCGATGATGGCCTGGGCCGAGACGGCGGCAACGATGGAGAAGGTCACACGGGAGGAGGCGGACCGCTGGTCCTTGCGGAGCCACCTGCGGGCGATCGCCGCCCAGGAGACGGGCAAGTTCAAGGAAGAGATCGTTCCCGTGCCGGTGGGCAAAGGCAAGACAGGCGAGACCCTCACCTTTGATACGGACGAGGGCCCGAGGCGGGAGACGACCCTGGAGAGGCTGGCGAAGCTGAAACCCGTCTACAAGGACGGCGTATGCACGGCGGGCAACTCCTCTTCGGAAAACGACGGGGCCTCGGTGGTCGTTCTGGCCTCGGAGAAGAAAGCCCGGGAGATGGGCGCAAAGCCCCTTGCCTGGTTCCGGTCCTGCGCCGTTGCCGCGACGGACCCGACAACGACCTACCCGGCCGTGCCGGCCTCGGTGAACAAGGCCCTGGGGAAGGTCGGGTTGAGCATCGGGCAGATGGATCTCATCGAAGTCCAGGAGGCCTTCGCCGTGCAGTGCATCGCCGACGCGAGGCTGTCGGGCCTGAGCGATGCGGAGATGGATGCGAAGGTCAATGTCAACGGTTCGGGCATTTCCCTGGGTCACCCGATCGGGGCGACGGGGACGATGCGTCTGACGACACTGCTCAACGAAATGCAGCGGCGGGATTCCCGGTTCGGCCTCGAGACGATCTGCGGCGGCGGCGGACAGGGCATCTGCATCGTTGTAGAACGGAAAGCTTAGAACCATCAGGGAGAAAGGATACCGTCATCATGGAGTTTGAATTGACCCCCGAGCAGAAGATGCTCCAGGACATGGCAAGGGATTTTGCCGAGAACGAGATCAAGCCACACGTGGAAGAGGATGAAAAAAACCAGCACTGGCGCAAGGAGATCTTTGACAAGATGGCCGAGCTGGGCTTCTTCGGCTTCTGCATCGAAGAGCAATACGGCGGCAACGGCATGGGTTTCATGGAGGGCAGCCTCGCCATCGAGCAGGTGGCCAAGGTCCACACATCCTGGCGGATGGCCTTCAACATGCAGTGCTGGGGCCCGGCGCTCAACATTCAGCGCTTCGGGACGGAAGAGCAGAAGAAACACTACATCCCGAAATTCGTCAGCGGCGAGTACATCGGGAGCTTTGCCATGACAGAGCCCGATATCGGCTCGGATGTGGCGGGAATGCGGTGCCGTGCCGATGACAAGGGCGACTACTACCTGATCAACGGCAGCAAGATGTTCATCACCAACGGCACCGTCACCAATCACGGCCTGCTGTACGTCAAGACGGACAAGGATGCGGGCGCCAACGGGATCACCTGTTTCATCATGGATTACAGTCTCCCGGGGATCACCCGCCGAAAGCTGCACGACAAGGTCGGCCTGTGGGCCTCGGACACGGCGGAGATCGCCTTCGAGGATGTGAAGGTGCCCAAGAAGCTCGTTCTCGGCCAGGTCAACAGGGGGTTCCAGATCTGCATGACGCAGCTCAACGGCACGCGCCTGGGATGCTCGGCCGGCGCGCTGGGTCTCTCCGGCGCGATCCTCGAGGCCTCCATCAAGTACGCCAACGAACGCAGCCAGTTCGGAAAGCCGATCGGCCGCTACCAGTTGATCCAGCACCAGATCGCCGAGATGAAGATGGAACACGAGGCGCTGGCGGCCATGGTTTACAAGGCGGCCTGGCTCAAGGACAAGGGGCTGCCCAACGTCATGGAAACGTCCATGTCGAAGCTCTTTGGCGCCAAGGCCGTCGTGCATGCGGCCAACGAGTGCATGAAGCTGCACGGCTCCTACGGTTACTCCGAGGAGTACCCCTGCGGCCGCTTCCTCAGGGACTCGAAGCAGTTCGAGACCCTGGAGGGGACGTCGAACATGCACACCATGATCGTGGCCAATGCCACCCTCGGTTATGCACCCAACAGAGCCTGAGACATACGAACACGGTTTTCGACAAGGCATCCCGGCACCCGGTTCTGCAGGCGCCGGGAGGCCCCGACGCTCGAAGGTGTTGATGAGATGATTTCCACGCGACGGGTGAGTGGTGTGGAGATTTCCTGCTGGATGAACGACGGGGGGTTCATCGAGGGCAGGCGCAGTCTCGCTTTCATCCATGGGGCAGGAAGAAATCACGCAATCTGGGAATGTCAATACGGACATCTTCAGCACCGGTTCAACATCGCAGCCCTGAGTCTGCCGGGGCACCACCCTTCCGGGGGTACGGGAGAGGAATCCGTGGGTTCCTATTCCCGGTGGGTGAAAGAATCGATTCTTGCTCTCGGCCTGGCGAAACCCGTCCTGATCGGCCACTCCCTGGGGGCGGCCATCTGCCTTGACTGTGCCTGTCGATACCCGGACGCTTTTACCGGCATCGTGCTGGCAGGCGGCGGGGCGAGAATGCCCGTCAATCCCGTGATTCTTGAGGGTGTGCGCCATGATCCCGACGCAACGCTTGCCCTCAGCATCAAATTCGGAGTGGCCAGGGAAAATCGTGAACGGGTCGGTTCGCTATTGACTTCGGTACTCTACCGTGCGTCTCCGGATGTCCTCTACGGAGACTATTTGGCCTGCGCCCGCTTTGACGCGGCGAAGGAACTGATCTCCGTCATGTTGCCCGCTTTGCTCATCTGCGGGCTCGAGGACAGGTTGACTCCCCCGGCCTATACCGAGCTTCTGGGCGGGGAAATCCGGGGATCCAAGACGGTTCTTATCGAAGGGGCGGGTCATTACGCCATGCTGGAAAATGTTGAAGAATTCAACCGGGCCCTTTTGGGATTTCTCGAGGGGATTGATCGAGAGAAGAACGGGTAGGTTGCCACTTCTGAAAGGATAAGAAAGAAAAATATCATGAACGTTGTTGCGGACACAAACGATTTGCCTTGCCGGAGAAAGGCCTGCACGACCGCCGGGAGACCGGACGTTGTGTCAGAAGAGCGGCAAACTCCATGCTCGCCTGTCACATCCGACAAGACGTTGAAAGACATTCTGAAAGAAAATTTTTGCGCAAAGGTTCTTGAGAAGGCGGTCATTTTAATATTTGGCGGGTTCATTGTTGCCATTATGCATTTCTGGCTCGGGCTCATCCGGTGAGACCTGCCAACCGGGCCGGAGAGGCGAAGCGCAGAAAATACGAAATGGATTCAGACCCGATTACGTGATAAAGCCACGATAACGGGCGTGCGGTTCGATGTGACGGTGACCCAACTTCATAGAAGAGGAGGGAGCTCTATGACAGGCCAGGATTCAATGGACAAGGCCGGTAAAAAGGTAGCCTTTGCCGTTTTTATCGCCCTCGTAGTCGACGGGATGGATCTTCAGATGCTGGCACTCGCCTTGCCCAGCCTCATGAAGGACATGGGCTTCTCGAGCGTCATGGCAGGGGCGCTGGGGACGTACACACTCGCCGGGATGGGGATCGGGGGTGTTCTTGCGGGCTGGCTTGCCGACCGCTACGGGCGCGTCCGGGTGACCTTCTGGTCCATCGTGACGTTTTCCGTCGGGACCACCATGATTGGCTTTGCCCAGAATTACTGGCAGATCGCCCTGATTCGATTCATCTCCGGCTTCGGGATTGCCGCTCTTTACACGATCGGAAACCTGCTGGCATCCGAGTACGTGCCGACTCGAATCCGCACGACGGTCCTCGGGGCGCTCCAGGCCGGCTGGTCCGTCGGATACGTTGTCGCCGCGCTTCTCTCCGCCTACATTCTGCCCAATTTCGGCTGGCGGCCCATGTTCTTCTGCGCCATTATACCGGGTCTCTATTCGCTCTGGCTTCTGCGGGGCATGTCCGATCCGCCAAGCTGGTTTGCGGCCCGCGCAGCCGTCAAGGCGGCCGGCAAGGAGAAAAACGAGTTCGCCCTGATCTGGGCGGACCCGGTGGTTCGCCGGACCTTCATCCTCTGGAGCCTGGCCGCCATCGCCCTGCAGTTCGGTTATTACGGCGCCAACACGTGGCTGCCCAGCTACCTGGTCAAAGACCTCGGCGTCAATCTCAAAAACATGGGTTGGTACGTCGCTGCGACCTACACGATGATGGTGATCGGGAAGGTGATCACCGGGTTCCTCGCAGACAAATTCGGGCGGAAGCTGATGTGGGTCATCGCCGGCGTCGTCACGGCCGTATACCTGCCCTTTGTCATCTATGCGGCCACGCCGGCAAACGTGCCCTATCTGCTTCTCATCTTCGGCTTCCTCTACGGGGCGCCCTACGCGATCAACGCCACCTACATGAGCGAGAGCTTCCCGGGGACGGTCCGCGGTACGGCGCTTTCGACGGCCTACAACGTGGGCCGCATCGGCTCCACCATATCGCCCCTCATGATCGGCTGGGTCGCCACGACGTACACGATCGGCGCGGGGATCGCGCTGCTGGGGATCTCTTACGCGCTCATGGCCCTGATCCCCGGCTTCTTCATTCGCGAGAAGATGTACGACCCGAAATCCGTTCAGGCTGCGGATCTCAAAACGGCGACGGTCAAATAGATGCAGCAGGGCAGGGGGACCGGCATCTTCTCCCATGGACGAGATGCCGCTTCCCCGATCCCCTTGTAGAGCTCGTCAGGTATCCAATGTGAAAACAGGAGATGCTCATGCGGAAGACGATCTGGGACCAGTACAGGAACAAACTGAAAAAGGCCGAGGACGCCGTGAAGGAGGTCAAGTCCGGCGACTGGGTCTACTACAGCCACTTCGTCATGTTCCCCGTGACGCTGGACAGGGCGCTCGCGGGCAGGGTGGGAGAGATGGAGGACGTGAAGGTGACGATTTCCACCGGCATGTATCCCTGCCAGATCGCTGCCAGCGACCCCGAGCGAAAAACGTTCACCTATCACAGCTCGTTCCTGAGCGGAAGCGACAGGAAGCTGTTCAAGCAGGGGCTTTGCTTTTTCGCCCCTTCGAACTTCCACGAGCAGCCCTTCCGGCTTCGCAACGGCTACTCGCCGAAACCCAACGTCGTCATGGTCAAGACGACAGCCATGGATGCAAACGGCTTTTTCAATTTCGGAACCTCCAACTCCTACATCGGGGCCGCCATCGAGATGGCCGACAAGGTCATCGTGGAGGTCAACGAGGCCGTGCCGCGCTGCCTGGGCGGGCACACGGAGAACGTGCACATCTCCAAGGTGGACGCGATCGTGGAAGCGCCAAAAGAGCCGCTGATGACCATCGGAAAGCCCGTGGCATCGGAGGAGGACAGGAAGATGGCGGAGCTCATCATCCGGGAGATCCCCAACGGCGCCTGCCTGCAGCTCGGCATCGGGGGGCTTCCCAACACGGTGGGGTCCCTGATTGCGGAGTCGGACCTCACGGACTTCGGCATCCACAGCGAGATGATGTGCGACGCCTTCATGGAGCTCTACGACAAGGGGAAGATCAGCAACCGCTTCAAGTTCACGGACCGCAACAAGATGGCCTACACCTTCTCCATGGGGTCGAAGGAGCTCTATGCATTCCTCGACAACAACCCCGCATGCGCCTCCTACCCCGTGGACTACACCAATGTCGTCGAGAACATCGCCCGCAACGACAACATGATCAGCATCAACAACGCCCTCCAGGTGGACCTCTACGGGCAGATCGCCTCGGAAGCCCTGGGCTCAAGACAGATATCGGGCTCGGGCGGCCAGGGCGATTTCGTCTACGCCGTGGCCAAATCGAAGGGCGGCAAGGCATTCATCTGCCTGCGGTCGACCCGTATGGTCGGCGACAGGAGGGTGTCCAGGATCGTTCCGGACATCCAGGGGATCTGTTCCGTGCCGAGAGCCAATGCCTTCTACATCGTGACGGAATTCGGGAAGGCCTGCCTCAAAGGGAAGTCTTCCTGGGACATCGCCGAGAGCCTCATCGCGATTGCGCACCCGGACTTCCGCGACGAGCTGATCCGGTCGGCGCAGGAAAAGGGCATCTGGCGAAGGAGCAACAAGATCGCCTGAAGCGATTTCAAACGGTTGCCCAAAGGCCTCGATCAGGATTTTTCCTGCGAACAGAGTATTGTCAAAACCCGCCACTGCTCGGCAAGGAAGGGCAGTGACGATCTCGCCTCCTGACGCACTGCTGCGGTTCAGGGCAGAGACACCATGGATCGTAACCTGATTACATTTCTCCAGGGCCGACTGGATGACCGGGATGCCGCCGGTCCCGGCAAGGTCATGGAGCTCTCCGAGGCTGTCCGGCGCTTCGTCAGGCCGGGGATGAGCATCCATCACGGGGGGTTTTCCTTCCCCGCCGCGGCCTACTACGAGATCGCGCGCCAATTCTGGGGGAAGGCCCCCGGGTTCACGCTGATCGGCAATTCGGGCGGAGCTTACAACTTCGCCCTGTTTGCCTTCGGAAAACTCTGCCGGAAGATCATCTCCGGTTTCAACGGCGACGGCTACCCCTTTCCCGGCCCCAACCCGATCCTTGCCCGCGCTCTTCGGGAAGGCTCCATGATCGCCGAGAACTGGACCTTTCTCACGGTCACACTCCGGCTCATGGCGGGCGCCATGGGGCTGCCGTTCTTCCCGACGCATTCCCTTCTCGGCAGTTCCCTCGAGCAGGACAATCCCGAGTCCTTTTGCCGGATGCCGAGTCCCTTTGCGGACGGGGAAACCATCGGCCTCCTGCGGTCGCTCAACCCCGACATCAGCCTCGCCCACGGCTGGGCCGCAGACCCCGAAGGGAACACGCTTCTGGGTTCGCCCTGGTCGGCCAACCATTACGGGTCGCTCGCGGCTCGCGAGGGGACGCTCGTCACGGTGGAGCGCATCGTGGATTCGGAGTTCATCCGCCGCCATTCGCATCTGACCAAGATCCCCGGCTATGCCGTGAAAGCGGTTTGTCCGGTCACAATGGGATCGCACCCGACGGGGCTTCACGCCCACGGCATTCCCGAATTTGAGGGCTACGGCGAAGACGAGGAATTCATCCTCGAGGCTCGCAAGGCCTCGAAGGATCCGGAGCAGTATCGGGCGTGGGTGGAAAAATGGGTCCTGGGATGCCGAGACCACGAAGATTTCCTCGCGCTCCTGGGCCAGCGCCGCGTCTGGTTTCTGAAAGGCCGCATCCAGAACGACTCGTGGGTGTCGGAGCTCTCCGATTATGCATCCCGACTGCAATTCCCCGTCGAGGCAACCGATGCCGAACGTCTCGTTCATGCCGGATCGCTGAAGATCCGCGAGCTTGTCGAGGCCAAGGGGCACCGGCTCCTCCTGTGCGGGATCGGGGTCTCGAATCTGGCCTCCTGGTCGGCCTTTTACGACCTGCGCTCCCGGGGGAACCCGCTTCAGCTGGTTGCGGAAGTGGGGTTTTACGGCTATGTCCCGCAGCCGGCAGACCCGTTCGTGTTCAACCTTCGAAACGTGCCGTCCTCGGGCATGATCACGGACATTTTCACGACCCTCGGCATGATGATGAGCGGCAAAACGCCCTGCATGGGGGTGCTCGGGGCGGGGCAGGTGGACCGGTTCGGAAACGTGAACACGACGCGGCTCTCAGACGAGGGCCCTCATCTCGTCGGCTCCGGCGGTGCCAATGATGTGGCCTCCACGGCAACGGAGATCGTCGTCACCCTGGAGCAGAGCCGGTCTCGCTTCGTCGAGAATGTCCCCTATGTCACATCGCCCGGCGACAGGGTGACGACGGTCGTTTCGCAGTTTGGTATTTTCGAAAAGGCACCGGGCCGGAACGGGCTGATCCTTACGGCTTATTACCCGGACGGGTCCGAGGAGGAATCGCTGCGAGCCATCCAGGAGCATTGCGGCTGGGAGCTGAAAGTGGCAAGGCCCCTTCGCATCCTCGCGCCTCCTTCCCCGGACGAGGTAAAATTCATCCGATGCTTCGACCCCAAGCGGCTCTTTCTTGGCGGAACGGAGTCGGTGCGCCGAGAGCATGGCGGCAGCAGGTGAGGGATGTTTGAAACAGCCATAACGAAGTTGTTCGGTATCCGGTACCCGATCGTCGTCGGGACGATGATGAACCTGTCCTGCGCGGAGATGGTGGCGGCAGCATCCGATGCAGGCGCTCTGGGAATCCTGGCTTCCTCGAACTTCCCGACGGGGGAGCAATTCCGAAATGAGCTGCGAAGGCTCCGGGACATGACGGACAGGCCCTTTGCCGTCAACCTGAATTTCTTCCCCGCCCGGCGTCCCGTTGACAACCGGGTCTACGTGGACATCCTCTCCGACGAGGGGGTGAAGATCATCGAGACCTCCGGGCACAAGGCGCCGGGGGATCTCGCCCGCCAGATCAAAGAGGCTGGCATCGTGCTCGTGCACAAGTGCGTCGGCGTCCGCTACGCCCTGAAGGCGCAGTCCATCGGTGCCGATGCGGTGACCGTGGTGGGCTACGAAAACGGAGGCGCCACCGGCAATCTGGACATAACAACCCTGTGCCTCGTGCCGCGGGTTGTCGATGCCCTGGATGTCCCCGTCCTCGGCGGCGGCGGGGTTGCCGACGGGCGCGGATTTCTCGCGGTGCTCGCCCTGGGCGCCCAGGGCGTGATCATGGGGACTCCATTCCTGGTGGCCGAAGAGTGCCCGATCCACATGAATCTCAAGAAGGCCCTGCTGGATGCCACGGAGCTCGACACCATGATCGTCATGCGCAGCATCCAGAATTCTCACCGGGTCTGGGTCAACGAGACGGCGAGAAAAGTTGCCGAACTGGACGCGAGCCATGCCGGGCTTCAGGAGATCGTCCAGATGGCTTCCGGCAACAGGGCCAGGAAGATGTACCAGGAAGGCGATCTGAATGCGGGTGTCATGGCCTGCGGGCAGGGGGTGGGGCTGGTCAGGAAAATCAGGCCCATGAAGGACATCATCGAGGAGATCGTGAATGAGGCCGACGATCTGAGGCGCAGGCTGGCCGTTATCTGAAAACGGTTCCCGAACCGGAGGGGGATCATGCCGAACGTGACGATCGAAGTGAGAAGGAACTATTCCCGCGAGCAGGAAGAAGGGATCATTAATGCCGTCCATGCCGCACTGATGGAGGCCCTCAAGACACCCGACTGGGACCGGACAATCCGCCTGATCGTGCACGAGCCTCATCGCATGGCCTCGCCGCCGGACCGGGGCGAGCACTACACGCTTGTGGACATCGACATGTTCTCGGGGCGATCCTTCGAGGCCAAGAAGAACCTCTACCAGGCCATCGTCCGGAACCTGGCGCCCTTCGGCATCCCGGGAAATCACGTCAAGATCCTGCTGCGCGAGATCCCGCCGGAAGACTGGGGGGTCCGCGGCGGCATCCCGGCGTCGGAGGTGGATCTGGGATTCAAGGTGAAGGTTTGAGAGGCCGGGCAGTCGAAAACAATGAGGATCAGGGAGAAAATGAGGTGAGGGGCATGATAAAGCGAGTCGATCACATCGGCATTGCCGTCCGCAATCTGGAGGAAACGAAAAAGAGGTTGCAGGTGCAGCTTGGCGCTACCTTCATCGCCGAGAAAGAAAACCCCGAGGGTCAATACCGGGTCGCCATATTCCAGATCGGGGAAAACACCTTTTCCTTCATGGAATCGACGAGCCCCGAGGGGTTCGTGGCAAAACACATCGAGAGATACGGGGAAGGCCCGCAGCACATGGGGCTGGAGGTGGACGACCTGGACGCGTTCACGGCTCATCTCGCACAGAAGGGTCTTAAGGCGGCAAAGGGACCGGAGGCGCCTGGCGTGCGAAGGGAAGTGCTCGTGGGGCCGAAAAACCCGCTGGGCATCATTCTTCAAGTGATGGAATGGCAGGGGGAATACAAGCGCGCGACACCGCAAGAACGGATGAAGAAAGTCTGGGGCTAAGCCGGAGTATGTAAGGCCCGCCCCGGGAGGAGCACAGGCTAAAGGCTCTCTCCGTCTTCGGTGTTGCTGCATTTATGTGGATCGCCGATGCGTGGTTTCTGATGGACGCCGGAAAAAATATGCAGTGGACGGTGCTCCAAGGGGGAAGTATGAACGGTGCGGAAGCTCTTCTGAAGACAATGGCGGCAGCCGGGATCGAAGTCTGCTTTGCCAATGGCGGCACAACGGAGATGGCCATGATCCTGGCGTTCGACTCCATCGCCGAGATCCGGCCCATACTTGGCCTGTTCGAAGGAGTCTGTTCAGGTGCAGCCGACGGCTACGGCCGCATGAAAGAAAAACCGGCCCTGTGCCTTTCGCATCTTGGGCCGGGATTGGCCAACGGAGTTGCCAATCTGCACAACGCAAAACGGGCCCGCACGCCCCTGCTCAACGTGATCGGCGAGCACGCCTCCTGGCATGGGGCGGCGAATGCACCCCTGGCGATGGATATCGAAGGTCTCTGCACGACCTTCACCGGGTGGCAGCGCACAGTGCGATCTGTCGAGACGATTGCAAGAGATACGGCCGATGCGATCGCGGAAGCCTCCCGCGGACAGATCGCAAGCCTGATTGTCCCTAGCGACTACCAATGGAAGGAGTACCGGGGTGAGATCCCCATTGTGGCGCGTTTTCCCTGTGATCCCCCAGGCCAGCGCACGATCGAGTCTGCCGCAAAGATGCTGAAGTCAGTGGAAAAGACGGCGCTCATCATGAACGGCCGCGCACTGCGCCGACGCGGCCTCGAAGCAGCCATACGCATCCGGGCTGCAGTCGGCTGTGAGCTCTTCTGCATAAACTTCCCGGCCTATGTCGACAGGGGTGTCGGGCTCGCGCCCGTCACCCGGGTTCCCTACTTTCCCGAGCGAGCCGAGGCCCTGCTGAAGTCCTACAAAGCCATCGTGCTCGCAGGAACAGAGCAACCTGTCAACTTCTTCGGTTATGAAGGCCAGTCCAGCAATCCGATTGCCTCAAATGTGCCGAAACTTCGAATTGACAGCGAGTCCCAAGATGCAGCAGAGGCCCTGGAGGCGCTGGCCGACGAGTTGGGTGCACCCGGAAAGGATGCCGTGAGCAAAATCGTCGCCGGGTACGACGTCCCCGGCGTACCATCGGGAAAGCTGACCTCCGAGAAGGCCTGTACGACGCTGGCCGCGCTGCAACCGGAAGGGGCCATTATCTGCGACGAGGGTCTTACCGCGTCATTTTCTTATTTTCCCCTAGGGGCAACCCTTGCCCCCCACAGTTACTTCATGATCACCGGAGGCGCCATCGGACAGGGAATGCCTTCCGCCACGGGGGCCGCCGTCGCCTGTCCAGACAGGCCCGTGATCAATCTGCAGGCCGACGGCAGTGCCATGTACACCGTCCAGTCACTCTGGACTCAGGCCCGCGAGGGTCTGAACGTCACAACACTGATCTGCTCGAACCGCAGCTACAAAATCATCAACGTCGAACTGCAGCGCGCCGGATTCAAAAATCCCGGCCCCAGGGCCCTGTCCCTCACGGACCTCGCAAAGCCCCCCATCGACTGGCCAACCCTGAGCAAAGGGATGGGCGTGCCCGCCGTTGCTGTCGACACGGCGGAGGACTTGGCCCGCGAAATGAAGAAGGCCCTCCGGGAACCCGGCCCGCATCTCATAGAGATGATTCTGTGACCTGTGATCGTAAAGACAGGCGGCAACCGGATATCAAGGCGCGGGAATGCCGGGATTGGAGTTCGTCTCTGCGGTCCTTCAACGGGGGATGATCGCGTTCGGCTCGATCGCCTGTTTTTCCCCCGAACCGCTCTTTTCCGTAACCTCTCCGAGCACCCCAGCCGAAGACTCTTCTTCTGCTCTCTCCGTTCTTGCTATCTTCCACCTCATCCAGGATTTTCCGGCCACGACGACACCGATGGTGCAGATCACTTGCACGGCGTAGACCGCTGCCTGTGCGGGGTGGAGCCACCGGTCGATGAAGGGATCGGTCACGATCATCTCGCCTCCCACCCTGCCGAGGACTGCGCCGCCGATGACGATGATGAGGGGGTAGCGGTCCATCAGGATCGAAATCAGGTTGCTCGTGAAGGTTACGATGGGGATGCTGAGGCACAGGCCGAAGATCAGGAGAAAAAGATTCCCCCCCGCGACACCGGCCACGGCCAGGACATTGTCCAGCGACATGGTGAGATTCGCAACCAGGATGATCCTCATCGCCTGCCACAGGGTGCTCACCTCTTTTTCCTTGCCTGCACCGTCGTCGGCCTCCATGAACAGCTTGACGGCGATCCAGAGGATCAGCGCTCCGCCGACCAGTTTGATGAAGTTGATCTCGAGAAGGAGAGCGACGAAATAGGTAAAGAGGATCAGGATGACAACCGCTGCGGCGGTCCCGTAGGCAATGCCTCTCATTCTCTGGCTCTTCGGCAGGTTTCGTACCGCCATGGCGATGACCACGGCATTGTCCCCCGAGAGGATCAGGTTGATGAACATGATATTCATCAACGCGAGGAAAAAGTTCATGCTCCAATCCACCTGAAAAAGCGTGCCCCAATCGATGTTCATAATATCTCCATTGCAGTGTGGGTTGCATACACTCATAAAACACCGCCTCGATAGATACAATTGGAGCCTGTCTGAATTCTTTGTAGGAATGGAGGGGGATTTTGCTGTAGGGCTTTGTCCGATGACAGGTTGCGCCGAGGAGATGACTTTGCGCAAAAAAGAAAACCCCCGGCGCCCGTGGAGCCGGGGGTTGTTTCTTCTGGCTACGTCGAAATGCTACATCTCGCCGGCGAGCTTAGGCGTCGTCGGGGGCGGGCGGCGGTTCTTCGTGCCCGTCTCATAGGCATAGCCGATCTCGACCAGGAGCCCTTCCGTCCAGGGCCTCCCGAGGAGTTCGATCCCCACGGGGACGCCGATCTTGGCCGTTTCGGTTGGTTTTGTGAACCCGCCGGGCACCACGATGGAGGGGAAGCCCGTCACGGAGCCGAGGCTCCCGTTGCGCTCGACCTGGATGCCGCCCACGGGGACAACGGGCCGCTTCTGGTGCGGGAAGAGGAGCGCGTCGAGCTTCTTTTCGGCCATGAGCGCCATGACGCGGTCCTGGAGCTTCATCCGCGCCACCAGGCGGGCGTCATACTTTGCGTCATGGGTCAGCGCCTCGGCGTCCTTGATGTTTTTCTCGATGCTGGGCGAGTACTTGCCCGAGGCGATGATCTCCGCCAGGGACTTGACCGGCGTGTTGTTCTTCGGATCTCCGAGATACGAGTTCAGATCCGGCTTGAGGTCGTAGAGGTGGACGCTGATGTCGTTGGCGATCTTGCCCGAGTCGATGTCCGGCGTGTCGAGCTCGACCAGGGTGGCGCCGAGCTTTTTGCAGTCCTCGATGGCTTTGTTCGTCACGGCATTGACTTCCTGGTGGATGGCCTCCTTGCCGAAGAAGCTCCGGAGGATGCCGATCCGCTTGCCCTTCAGCCCGTCCTTCTTCAGATACTTCGTGTAGTCCTTCTGGACGTTGCCGACGCTCCAAGCGGTCGCCAGATCGCCCGGGTCAAACCCGGTGAGCACGTTGAGCATCTTGGCTGCATCCGTGACGGTCCTTGCCAGGGGGCCCGCGACGTCCTGCGTGAAGGAGTAGGGGATGATGCCGTAGCGGCTCACCAGCCCCAGCGTCGGGCGGATGCCCACGATGCTGTTGGCCGACGCCGGGGAGCGGATGGAGTTGACCGTGTCGGTGCCGATGCCCAGCAGTCCGAAATTGGCCGCCAGGCCTGCGCCGGTGCCGCCGCTCGAGCCGCCGGGGGTCCGGGCGAGGTCATAGGGGTTCAGGGTCTGGCCCAGGATGGAGCTCACCGACTCGCCCCACACGGCAAACTCGTGCAGGTTGACCTTGGCGATGATGATGGCGCCCGCATCGCGAAGCTGCTTCGTGATGGTGGCATCGTAAGGGGGGGTGTAGCCCTTGAGGCTCAGTGAGCCGCCCGTCGTGGGCATGTCCTTTGTGTTCACGTTGTCCTTGAGCAGGACGGGGATGCCGTGGAGCGGTCCCACGGGGCCGGACTTCTTGAACTTCGCGTCCAATGCCGCGGCCTCTTCCAGGGCCTTCGGGTTCAGAGTGATGACGATGTTGAGCTTGGGCCCCTTCTGGTCGTAGGCTTCGATTCGCTTCTGGTACATCTCGACGAGCTTTCGCGCCGTGAGATCGCCTGACTTGAATGCCTTGTGGACATCGGCAATCGTTGCTTCTTCCAGCGTGAACTTCGCTGATGCGGCGATGGGCGCCGCCATGACGAGAACCAACACTGCCGCCGCAGCGATCATGGGGAACAACACGTTTCGCATAAATGGCCTCCTTTGTTTTATTGGCTTGCTGATTTTGTCGATGGCCGGGAATGGCCGCCTTTGGCAACGGCTTTATTCATGCCGGGGCAGGATCATCTGGGTGCATCGAAACAGAGCGAGGTTCCGGCCGGATTTCTCGTCAAAGACACGGGCGTCCCAGACCATGGTGCGCTTTCCGATGTGGGCGGGTGTCCCCTCGCAATGGATGACGCCGTCGCGCGCCGTGCCGAGAAAGTTGGTCTTGAGCTCGATCGTCGTGAAGCCCCCCGCGCCCTCGGGGAGGTTGACGATGGTCGCAAAGCCGCAGACCGTGTCGGCCAGCGTGACGACGGAGGCCGCGTGAAGATAATCGTTGGGAGCCAGGTGATGTTTCGTGATCTCCATGCTGGCGAGTATCCGATCTTTCGTTACCGATATCAGCGTGAAGCCGAGAAGTTCGGGGAGGTAGCCCTTGCTTTTGCTG
>DASRZY010000167.1:0-14295 GCA_035685905.1 Syntrophales bacterium | reverse complement strand
AGGCGCCCAGCAGGAGGTTGTCCAGAACGGAGAGGCGACCGAAAAGCTTCCGGCCCTCGGGGATCATGGAGATCCTTTTCTTGACGATATCGTAGGGGGGCGTCTGGTGGATCGCAGCGCCCTCGAAAATAATCTCCCCGCTCTGCGGGTGAAGAAGCCCGGCAATCGTTTTGACGATGGTCGATTTCCCGGAACCGTTCGAGCCGACGAGGCTCACGATCTCCCCCTTGTTGATCGTGAAGGAGGCGCCCTGGATGGCAAGGAGTCCTTTGTAACCCACGGATATGTTATTGACTGACAGCACGGTACTTGTCCCCCAAATAGGCCTGGATGACTTCCGGATTGGAGACTACTTCCTTCGGCGTCCCTTCCATGATTTTCTTGCCGGAGTTGAGCACGATGACCCGGTCCGAGATCTCCATGACGGCTTCCATCACGTGCTCCACGACGACGAGGGTCATCCCTTCTTTGCGGATTTTCTTGATGAGCTCGATGATCTGCCTCAGTTCCACGACCGTGAGCCCCGCCATGGACTCGTCGAGCATCAGCACCCTGGGCTGCGTGGCCAGGGCCATGGAGACCTCGAGGCGCTTCTTGTCGGCGATGGTGAGCTCCGTACCGAGGAAATCCTTTTTCTCGTACAGGCCGGTGAAGTTGAGAATCTCTTCGGCCTTGTCCATGGCCGGTTTGATGCGGGCATAACGCACCATCGCCCCGGTCATCACATTCTCCAGCACGGTCATGTCGCTGATCACCTGGACGATCTGGAACGTGCGGGCGATCCCGAGACTGACGACCTTGTCGGCACGCATGCGGGTGATGTCCCTGCCGTAGAATGACACCTTGCCGCTGCTCGATTTGTAGAAGCCGGTCATGCAGTTGAACAGGGTCGTCTTCCCCGCCCCGTTGGGCCCGATCACGCTGACGATCTCCCCTTCCTCGACGGTGAAGTCGATATCGAGGCACGCGGCGAGCCCCCCGAACCACTTCGACAAACCTTTTACATCCAAGCAGATTGCCTTGTTCATTTTATCTTCTTACCTATGTTGGATAATAGTCCCCAGACCCCTGCGGGCTGGTACATGGAGATCAGCATGATCAAAAACCCGTAGATCAGCATGTCCACGCCGGTCCCCTGGTGGCCGAGGGTGATGCGAGTGTACTCGGCAATCGGGATCAGGACGGCCGCGCCGATCACCGGCCCGATGACGGCTCCGGCCCCTCCCAGCATGGAGATGAGGACGACCTGGACCGATATGGGCAACAGCATGACGCTCTCCGGGTCGATGTACAGGACATACTGGGCATAGAAGGTTCCCGCCATGGCGCTCAGGAAGCCGGCGAGCATGATGGCAATCAGGCGGTATCGGACGACGTTGACGCCCAGGACCTCGGCCACCTCGTGGCTTTCCTTGATGGCCCGGAAATAGTAGCCCATCTTCGACGTGGCCACGAAGTAGCAGGTGGCGATGGCGATCAGCAGAAAGGCCAGGATGATGTAGTAGTAGGGAAGCTTCGAGGAGTGGAACATGAAATTGGCAAAGGACTCGTCCAGCATGGGCAGGGAGAGCCCCTCCGCCGCACCCACGAGCTTCCAGTTGTTGAAGACGACCCGGACGATCTCCGCGAAGGCGATGCTGGCAATGGCAAAGTAGTGGCCGCGCAGGTTGGAACAGGGATATCCGATGGCTGCCGCCACCAGGGCAGCAGTGATCCCGCCGGCAACGAGCCCGATCCACGGGTTGACGCCGAAGTTCATCAGCAGGAAGGTGGAGGTGTAGGCGCCGATCCCGAAGAAGGCCGCCTGGCCGAAGGAGAACATCCCGGCATAACCGCCCATGATGTTCCATCCCATTCCCAGCACGCCGAACATGTAGACGAGAATCATGACGTGGATGGGAAAGGTGTCGGTGAAAGCCAGCGGAAAGGCCAGGGCCAGGAGCAGCGTGACGATTCCTGCAATTTTCTGTCGTGTTGTGAGGTGATTCATAATTTACCAGCCCAAGAGACCCTGCGGTCGTATCCAGATGGTGATGAGATAGATCCCGAAAACGATGGCATACTTATAGGACGGATCGAAGAAGTACCCGCCCAGCGTCTGGGCAAGCCCGACGAGGATCCCCGCGAGCATGGCCCCCTCGATGCTTCCGAACCCTCCCAGGGCGACGACGCAAAAGGAAATCGTTCCGAAGAGCCCCCCCACCTGCGGATAGATGTAATAGTAGGTGGAGAGCAGCGCGCCAGCCACACCGACCAGGGCGGAGCCGATCCCGAAGGACAGCGAGTTGATCCGGTCCGTGTTGATCCCCATGAGCAGGGCGGACTCGCGGTCCATTTCCGTTGCCAGGATGGCCTTCCCCTGCTTCGTCTTCTTCAGGTAGAAGAATATGCAGAGAGAGGCAATCACGCTGCCGATGGAAGCAACCACCTTCGGGATGCTCAGGACGATGTCACCGATCTCCCAAGTGCCGTCCAGAAGAGTCGGCGGCAGGAGCCGGAAGTCGGGGGTCCAGAAATAGACGGCCAGGTTTGCGATAAAGATGCTGACGCCGAAGGTCACGACGACCTGGGCGAGCATCGGCCCCTTCATGACCTTGCTCACAATGAAGCGGTAGATGAGCGACCCCATGACGAAGAGCAGCAGAAAACAGACGGGGATGGACAAGATGGGATCGACCCCGTAGAGGGTGAAAAGCCAGAACGAGGTGAACATGCCGATCATGAGCATATCGCCGTGGGCAAAGTTGACGATGTTCATGACGCCCCAGATGAGGGTGAGCCCGATGGCGATCAGCGAGTACATGAAGCCGATGAGCAAGCCGTTGACGATCTGCTGGAGTAACTGCTCTTCCATTTCAGTCCGGTCCTCTCATGAAGGCAGGCGGGAACCGATCCCGCCTGCCCCCCGATCAAATAACTTTCTGTATTTCTATTATTTTCTTCCCTTCCAGTTCGGGAACGGCCAGACGACGTTCGCAGCGGCCGAATCGAAAGGCCAGATGGTCACATAATCCTGCTTCAGGATCTGCACGAGCGTCCCCTGGGCGTAGATGTTCTGGTGAGACTTCGGGTCGAACTT
Organism: Syntrophales bacterium; assembly: GCA_035685905.1. Taxonomy (GTDB): domain Bacteria; phylum Desulfobacterota; class Syntrophia; order Syntrophales; family UBA2192; genus UBA2192. The sequence continues at coordinate 11,216 of DASRZY010000167.1, read as the reverse complement.
GATGCCCTTCCAGGGGTAGATGACCTGGTTGCCGGGGATGTCCGTCGCCAGAAGGGCCGTCACAACCGCCTCGGGGTCCGTCGACTTGGCGCGGTTGAAGGCATCGGCCAGGACGAAGGGGGCCATGAAGCTGCGAGCCGCGTTCTCGCTCATGTCCATGCCGTACTTCTTCTTGAAGAGCGCGTTGACCTTTCCGACGAGGGGTTTCTTCTTGGCGAGGTCCAGCGCGAAGGTGGAGCGGACGATGAAGAAGTTCCCATCCGCCTTGACTGCGGGCAGGTAGCCCGGCTCGATGTAGCCGGCCATCGTCAGGAAGCCCTTGGGGGCGAAGCCCATTTCCTTGAACGTCTTGGTGAAGAGGATGGCATCGGTGATGTAGGAAGCGTGCATGACGACGTCGGGCTTGCTCTTGATGATCGTGCCGACTTCGCTGGCAACGTCGGTCGCATTGGCGGCATAGGTCACGTTGGCGACGACCTTGTAACCGAACTCCTTGGCGTACTTTTCCTCGGATTTGCCCACGTTGGAGCCGAATTCGGTGTTCTCATACAGCAGGGCGACGGTGCTGATCTTCTTGCCCGTCTTCTTCTCCAGGTCCTTGAGGAAATTGAACTGGTCCTTGGCGAAGATGTCATCGTGCGGGCTCACGCGGAAGAAATATTTGAAATTGCGTTCCGTCAGCGTAGGGGAGGAAGAATCGGAGCAGACATAGGGGATTTTCAGCCTTTCCGTGGCCTGGCTTGCCGTCTTGGTCACGGAGCTCTGGTAGGCGCCGATCATGGCGACGACCTTCTCCTGGCTCACGAGCCGCTCTGCCTCGGACATGCCGTTCTTGGGGTCTCCCTTGGTGTCGGCGTAGACAATCTCGAGCTTCGCGCCCCCAAGATTGGGAATTCCTTCGGTCTTGGCCAGCGGCAGGTCGAGGTCATACTTGCCGTTGATGATATCGACGGCCAGATCGACACCCCTTCTGCAGTCCAGGCCCGTCGAGGCGATGTTGCCCGTCAAGGGATAGACGGCGCCAATCTTGATGGTTTTCTGCTGAGCGTATACGGGGAACGAAAAAACCAGGACCAGCAGTAACGACAGAACAATTCTCAGGAAATGCTTCGATGTCATGGTGTCCTTCCTCCTTATTTAAACGTGCGTTTCTTCCTTCGTGCCGTGACGGCATTTTCTATCACAAGCGCGAACCACAGGCAAGCCCATACCGCATACAAAATGCAATTCCCTTTATTTCTTATTTTGTCGGGGACTGCGGCTGCCCCCCTGGCCGGGCCCGTCGGGCCGTAGCCGCGTATCTTCCTGGGCTCAAACGGGACAGGCAACCTCTTTTTAACATCCGGTTGATGAAATCCCTTGAAGATCGTATAGTACCGGGCACCGGCCGGCGGCATTGCACCGGGTCTCCCAACCCGTTATCCGGACATGAGGTAAGAATATGTCGATCATGGGCTATCGAAGGGCAGATGGATCTGTCGGGATCCGCAACCACGTCCTCATCCTCCCCTCTGTCGTATGCGCCAACCGCGTGGCCAGGGGCATCTCCCAGCACGTCGAAGGCACGACCTGGGTCGAGCACCAGCACGGCTGCACGCAGCTCGGCGCCGATGCGGAATTGACCCGGAGGGTGCTTGTCTCGCACGGGACCCACCCGAACGTCTACGGCGTCGTCGTCGTGGGGCTGGGTTGCGAGACCATGAGGGCCCAGGACATTGCAGCCGACATCCGCAGGGAGGCCCCCCACAAGCCTGTTCATCTTGTCATCATCCAGGACGCAGGCGGCTCCCTGAAGGCCATGGCCGCGGGGGCCGGTGCGGCATCGGAGATGGTGAAGGCGGCCTCCAGTGAGAAGCGCTCTGCCATCGAGCTCTCGGAGATCATCCTCGGGACGGAGTGCGGCGGCTCCGATGCCTGTTCGGGCATCTCCGCCAACCCGGCCCTGGGCGTGGCGAGCGACCTTCTCATCGAGGCGGGCGGTGCGGTCATCCTCGCCGAGACGACGGAGTTGATCGGGGCGGAGCACCTGATTGCCGCAAGAGCCATAAACCCAGAAATCTCGGCACGTTGTTTCGACACGGTCAGGCGGTGCGAAGAAAGCGCGAAGGCCATGGGCGTGGACATGCGGGGCGGCCAGCCGACCCCCGGAAACATCGAGGGGGGGCTCTCGACGATCGAGGAGAAGTCGCTTGGCTGCGTCTACAAGGCGGGTTCTAAGCCGCTTCAGGATGTCATCGACTACGCCGCGCCGGTCACGAAAAAGGGCCTGGTCCTCATGGACACGCCGGGGCAGGACATCGAGCAGATCACCGGGATGGTGGCCGGCGGCTGTCAGATCGTCGTCTTTACGACGGGGCGCGGAACCTGCTGCGGATCGCCCATCGCTCCGACGATCAAGATCGCCACGACGACGGCGCTTTTCGAGAAGATGCGCGACAACATGGACCTCGATGCCGGAACGATCATCACCGGCGAAGAGTCAGTTGCCCAGGTGGGAAGGCGAATCTTCGAGGAACTTCAGCAGGTCGCCTCCGGCAGGCTCTGCAAGGCCGAGATCCTGGGATTCAATGATTTCGCGATCAGGCGCATCGGGCCATCCATGTGAGCCGCTGCGCGGCAGGCATCGGGCTTCAGGCGTCGGGAAGAATGGATCCCCTCTTTCGAGGGGATGACAGAATAGCCGGGGCGCCCCTGTTGCCGAGGATGTTTCGCAGCCTTGAAAAAAAATCGTCATTGCGAGGCGAGCCTTGCGAGCCGTGGCAATCTACGATCAAGATTTTATCTTTTCAGGAGTTCTCAACGGTAGATCGCCGCGTCGGCTGCGCCGCCTCGCGATGACGATTTATTCAGAGCCGATCTGAGCAGAAGACAAAACGAACAGGTGGGGCAATGGCTGAGCACAAGGCGATTGTGATGAAGGCTTCCGACAACGTGGCGACGGTCGTGGAGACCATCGAGCCGGGCACGGAGATTGTCCTCGAAATCGAGGGCAAGAGGGTTTCCGTCCGTGTCACCGATCAGATTCCCTTCGGCCACAAGTTCGCCGTGCGGGATATCGGAAAAGGGAGTGTCGTCGTGAAATACGGTGAGCCGATCGGGGTGGCGACGACGGATATCAGGGCAGGAAGGCACGTCCACGTGCACAACGTGGAGAGCAGCAGGGGCCGCGGGGACAGGTAAGGAAAGAAAATCAGGGGATCAATGCAGGGTTGAGTTCCGCAGCCTAACTGCCATACCGGATGCCGCCGCTGAACCCCAGTACGGAGGATAAGTCCCTCGCCGTCTCCATGAGGGGTGGCACATACTTATCGATCATTTCGTCGAAACCTACCATCTGGCTGATGAAGGACATGTTCAGTGAGGCCTCCACCTCGCCCCGGTCGTTGAAGACAGGGCAGCCGATGGCGCGGAGACCGGGAACCCATTCGCCGTCGTTGACGGCGTAACCCTTGATGCGGACTTCCTTCAGGATCGTCTCGAGCTTCTCTCCGCGCTTGCCGATATAGTTCACCGCGTCCTTGTCCTTGCCAAGCTCCTGGATGAGCTTGTCGTATCGGTCAGCCGGAAGGAAGGCAATGAGCGATCTCCCCATGGCTGTCAGATAACAGTTCACACGGCTTCCCACGTGGAGGTTGGTGTTGATGATCCGACGGACAGTGATCCGCTCGATGTAGAGCATTTCCGTGCGATCCAGTACGGCAAGGTTGACATTTTGATCCGTCACCCTGGAAAGGGTCTCCATGTAAGGGAGCGCCTTCGCACGAAGATCCATCCCGGACAGTACGGAGAAGCCCAATGCCATGACGCGGGGTGCAAGGCTATAGGCCTTTGTCCGTTGATCCAGCGTGACATAATTCAATGAAAGCAGTGTTTTTAGGAACCGGTGCACCGTGGTCTTGGGCAGAGAGGTCCTGCTGGACAGTTCCTGGAGAGTAATATGATAATCGCCCGGAGTGAACGCTTCCAGTATCTCGAGTCCCCTGATCAGGGAATTGACACGTTTCGGTTGAGCCATGGCAGTTCCATACAGTGGAAAGAAATGTTCCGTAGTGAAATAGCTTTATTTCATCTGTCCTGTCAAGCAAAGGTTTTCCGGGAATGCAAACAGTAATTAGTAATTGGTTGATTAAGTAATTGAGGATTTGGAATTACCTAATTACTGATTACTCAATTACTAATCCCTATGCGAATTCATTCACTTCCTCACCGGACGGATCTTTGGTATAAAATGAGGTATATCTCACACGGCGGAGGTCATCGATGGCCCTTCATGAACTGGCGGGAAAGCCGGCCCCCAAATCCATGCTCGTCAATATCCCCCGGCTGGTCGCCGCCTACTACACGAATCATCCCGATGGGAACCGCGATGCGGAGAAGGTTGCCTTCGGGACCTCAGGCCACAGGGGCACGTCTTTTAAGAACAGCTTCAACGAGGACCACATCCTGGCCACCACGCAGGCCATCTGCGATTACCGCGCGATGCGCGGAATCGACGGACCGCTATTCGTCGGCATGGACACCCACGCCCTTTCGGAGCCCAGCTTCGCCACGGCCCTCGAGGTCCTCGCCGCAAATGCCGTTCATGCAATGATCCAGGCAGGCCGCGGATACACCCCCACTCCCGTCATCTCGCATGCGATCCTGGTGCACAACCGCGGGAGGCAATCGGGCCTTGCCGACGGCATCGTCATCACCCCGTCCCACAATCCGCCCGAGGACGGAGGCTTCAAGTACAACCCGCCAGAGGGCGGGCCCGCCGACATCCAGGCAACGCGATGGATTGAAAATCGCGCCAACGACTACCTGTGCGCAACGCTGAAAGGAGTGAAGAGAACGCCGTTCGGGAAAGCCCTCGGCTCCTCCACGACTCACGAACATGACTACATCGGCCCCTATGTCGCTGACCTTGCGAATGTCCTGGACATGGAAGCCATACGCTCATCGGGAATCCGGGTTGGAGTAGACCCGATGGGGGGCGCTTCCCTGCCCTTCTGGGGTCCTGTGACCGAGCGCTACGGCATCCATCTGGATGTTGTCAATCGCGACGTGGACCCCACCTTCGGATTCATGACTGTCGACAAGGACGGGAAGATCCGGATGGACTGTTCTTCGCCTTATGCGATGGCGCGGCTCATCGACCTCAAGGACCGCTACGACATCGCCTTCGGAACCGACCCGGACAGCGACCGTCACGGTATCGTGACGCGCAGCGCCGGGCTCATGAACCCCAATCACTACCTTGCCGTCGCCATCTGGTATCTCTTCCAGAACAGGCCCGGCTGGCGGCGTGACGCCGCAGTCGGCAAGACGCTTGTCTCGAGCAGCCTGATCGACCGCGTGGCGGCGCATCTGGGCAGGAAGCTCTCCGAGGTGCCCGTGGGGTTCAAGTGGTTCGTCGACGGCCTTCTCGACGGCTCCTGCGGCTTCGGCGGGGAAGAGAGTGCAGGGGCATCATTTTTGAGGACGGACGGCACGGCCTGGACGACAGACAAGGACGGGCTGATCATGGGGCTGCTTGCCGCAGAGATCACCGCAAAGACGGGGCGCGACCCCGGGAAACATTACAACGAGCTTGCCGCAAGATTCGGCAGCCCGCTGTACGAGCGGCTTGATGTGGCCGCCTCACCCGAACAGAAAGCCCTGCTGGAGAAGCTCACGCCCGGGCAGGTTGGGGCATCGGAGCTTGCCGGTGAAGCCATCACGGCAACATTCACCGAGGCGCCCGGCAACGGCATGCCCATCGGCGGGTTGAAGGTGGTCACCCGCGACGGCTGGTTTGCCGCCAGGCCCTCGGGAACGGAAAACATATACAAGGTCTACACGGAAAGCTTCAAGGACCGCGCACACCTCGTACGGATCCAAACGGAGGCGAAGGCGATCATCGACGCCGTCTTCAAGAAGGCGGGAGTGTAGCTAGAGGAAGCATACAGCAAACAGCCTGCAGCAGACAGCCTGAAGAAAATTGAAATTTGGATTCTGTCTGCCGTCTACTGTTGGCTGTCAGCTGAACAAAAAAATCCCCGGCTCTTTACAAGCCGGGGATTTTTTGTTCGCTAGCCTCAGCCTTCGGCTTCCGCCTCCGGCCTTCGGGCTCAGTTTACGGCTTCGTCATAACGAACTTGGCGTTGCGGTTCATCGCCCAGCAGGCCTCCGTCGACTCTTTGCAGACGGGCTTCTCTTCGCCGTAGCTTACGGTCTTGATCCGCTTCGCATCGACGCCCGCCGCCGTCAGCGCCTTGGCCGCCGAGTCGGCTCGTCTCTGGCCAAGGGCCATGTTGTACTCGTTGGTGCCGCGCTCGTCGCAGTTGCCCTCGATCCTGACGTTATAGTCCTTGTTCGCCTTGAGGTAGTCGGCTTCTTTCTTCACTACACTCTTGTACTCGGGCTTCACGTTGTACTTGTCAAAATCGAAATAAATCGAGTCGGCGTCTACAGCGACCATTGGAGCCATGCCAGCTCCGGGGGCGGCGGCTGCCATGGGGGGACCGAGGAAGATCTTCTCGACAAATGCGGCCATTCCCGCTGCGGTCTCGACGTCTTTGGCGTTCACGAGGATCCCGCACTGACCGGCCTTCACAACCTGGTCAAGAAGGGCCTTGCCCCTGGGGTCCGTGCCGATCTGGACGGCGTAGATGCAGATGTTGTCCTTCAGTGCGGCTTTCATCGCCTGCGCCGAGGCAACGGCCTTCGGCATGTCGAGACCGTCGGTAAAGATGACCGCGGCCGACTTGCCTGCCAGGGGTTTGAAGTCCGCCGTGGCGGCATCGAGGGCCATATCCAGCGGGCTCTCCACGCCGTAGGTATTGATCTCGTAAATGGCCTTGCCGAGATCCGGCTTCACGTAAGGGGCCATCCCGTACCACAGTTTTGTCATGAAGGGACGCGTGAGCATGCGCTCTCCTGCGAAATCACGCAGGCCGGCGGTAAGCTTCAGGTTGGGAATCGTGTCGTTGAAGAGCCTGGCGAGCTGCTGCTCGTAATCGAGCTTCGTGGTCTGGACATTGCGGTGAAGGTCCGGTGACGTGTCGGGATCCGCATACAACCACGTGTGCGTTTCATCCATGGACGCCGAGGTGTCCAAGATCATCTCGAAGTTGTTCGTTTTCTGGACCAATGCGCCGGATTTCAGTTTCGGGTTGAGGTCCTGTGCGGGGATTGCCTTGAAGCCCGCGCAACCGCCCAGCAGGGCCAAGCTCAGTACGACAACCAGCAACTTGATCATATTTCTGACCATACGTAACCCTCCTTGTGGATGAATGACAATGCTTGATTTGAAATCGTTTCCGATAAATGTGCGGGGTCGTGTGCCGTGTCCTGTCTTATAACACATGGCTTACGATGAGTTATAATAATGCATCGGTGTCTGAACCCGACCCGTCGGAAAGAAAATAGGGAATGGTGAAAAATCCAGCGGAGAGTTTCTCCCCCGCTCTCCCCCCTTGAACGTACCCGAGTCATATATAAAAATTCCGCGGGAAATTCAATCATTAAATGCCAGCGGGCAAAAAAAAATGCCGCAGCGGCTCACGGGCCTATTTTGTGGAAAATATCATACGTTTCTGGCAGAATGTCGCACTGCTCAATTCGACCTCATACAAGAAGGAGGAAAAGGCACATGAAGGTGATCGCATTCAACGGCAGCGCCCGCAAGGACGGCAACACGGCTATCCTTCTCAACACGGTTCTCGAAGAAATCAAAAAAGAGGGCATCGAGACCGAACTTTACCAGCTCGCAGGGAAAAAGATCCAGGGCTGCATTGCCTGCTACAAGTGCATGAAGAACAAAGACAAGCGCTGTGCCGTGACGAAGGACATCGTGAACGAATGCATTGAAAAAATGACCGAGGCCGACGGGATCCTCCTCGGCTCCCCCACCTATTTCGCCGACGTGTCGGCCGGCACGAGGGCCCTTATCGAGCGGACCGGGTACGTCGCGCGTGCAAACGACTACATGTTCAAGCGCAAGGTGGGCGCAGGCGTCATCGCCGTGAGGCGGGGCGGGGCGATCCACGCATTCAACTCGCTCAACCTGTTCTTTTTCTACCAGCAGATCATCAATCCCGGTTCCAGCTACTGGGCCTTTGCCATCGGCCGCGACCCCGGCGAAGTCCTCAACGACGCCGAGGGCATCCAGACCATGAAGACCCTGGGTGAAAACCTCGCCTGGCTGCTGAAGAAGGTTCGCAGCTGAAATCGTCCGGCGGGCGAAACAGGTCAAAATATTCTTCTGTCAGTTGCCGTTACAACTATGTGGTTGCATCCGTTGGTTCCCCGTTGACAACAGCGAAGGCTTCTCATATAACGCACGAAACACGTGAGAGCCTTCGCTGTTCTGTGTGAAAAACCGGATGGGGGGTCGGTCATGGCCGAAGCGGAGAGTACCGAGAAATTCAAGGCCGTCCAGGAACTGATGCACGAGATGGTCGCCATGTGGCAACGGGTCAAGGACCTGGAAGCGGCGGATCGGGACCATCGGCAGGAAATAGACTCGCTCAGGGCAAGCGATGCTCGATCGCGGTGCGTCATCGAGAAGCTTCCTCTGCGATTCTTCTTCAAGGACACCGCGCTGAACTACATCCTGTGCAGCGAGGCGTATGCCCTCGACTGGGACATGAAGCCCGCCGAACTGAGCGGCAAATCGGACCATGACCTGTTTTCCGCAGAGGTGGTGGACAAATTGGCCGACGTCGAGTTCGAGGTCATCCGCTCAGGCAGGATGGAGATTGCCGAGGAAGACCGCCTCGCCGCGGGCCGGGAAATCACGGTCCTCGCGATACGCAAGCCCATCATCAATGGCGCGGGGGAGACGCTCGGTCTTCTCTGCGTGCTGTGGGACATCACGGAAGACAAGAGGCTCAAGGCAAACCAGCAGCGCCGGATTCACGAACTGGAGGCCGCCCTGTCGGAGTGGGTCGGGCAGGTCGACTCCCTGAGAGACGAGTTGGACAAATCATCGGCCGAATACCGCCGGAACGAAGAGGGGTTCGGCCGGCTCCGCACCGAACTCGAAGGCGGCATTGCGGCCCTCCGGGAAGAGATCCGGAGCGCCACGGCCGGCTTCAGGCAGAAGGAGGACGAGTTCAGCCGCCTGCGCGCCGAACTCGAGACCGAACTTCAGGCCCGGCGCGAGGAGATTCATCGCCTGAGAAACGAGCTCCAGCGGGAGATGTTCGATCGCGGCCAGGCTGTCGAGGCCCTGAAGCGATCCGTCGCCCATTCCCAGGAATTGCTGGAATCCGTGCAAAAGGCGGCAGGCGCGCAATAAGAAGATCCCATCCACGCGGTCTTGCAAAAACGTACCGCCCAGGATTGAAATGACCTGGTTTCTGCTCTCCTTCATTTCCGCCCTGACCCTGGCCACCGCCGATGCCGTCACGAAGCGCTATTTCGGCGATCTTCCGCCCTATCGCATGGGTCTCACCCGCATCCTTGCCATCGCCCCCTGGATGATCCTGTCGCTCTTCTTCCTGCCCTCGGCCCTGCCCGATCAGACCTTCTGGCTGGCCATCGCCTCGGCGCTTCCCCTGGAGCTGACGGCGTTTTTTCTCTACATGCGGGCTCTCAAGCTCTCGCCGCTGTCGCTCTCCCTGCCCTTCCTGGCCTTCACGCCCGTATTCATGATCGTCACGGGACGCTTCATCCTCGATGAAACGATCACAGCCGGCGGGGGCCTCGGGATCGGGCTCATCGTCGCAGGGGCCTACATCCTCAATCTCTCCAAGATGAAAATGGGACTCCTCGGGCCGGTCAGGGCCGTCATCCGCGAGCCCGGCTCATGGATCATGCTTTCCATTTCCCTGCTCTATGCCTTCACGGCGCCCATCGGAAAGATTGCCGTGCTTCACTCCAATCCCTGGTTTTTCTCAGCCGTCTACAACCTGGTGCTGACCGTGGCCATCGTCTCTCTCTGGCCCGTCACGTCAGGAGGGACAGGGGCGCCGGGCCTGTTCAGCAGGCCGGTTCCCATGCTCCTGCTGGGTCTCATCGCGTCCACGGAGAACTTCTGCCACGCGATGGCCATCGCGCAGGTCGAGGCGGCCTACATGATTGCCATCAAGCGGTTGAGTCTTCTGCTGGGGGTCCTCTACGGGGCGTGGTGGTTCGGCGAGGAGAACATCCGCGAGCGCCTGGTCGGGGCCGCCATCATGGTTGCGGGTGTCTTTGTGATCCGCTGGGCACAGGGGGGATAAAAAAAGGCTCGAGGATTGAGGCGCGAGGTTCGAGGTTTTTCTTTGTACCTCGGTCCTCGTTCCTCGGACCTCGAACCTGTATTATTTCAGAATGTGCCCGACCGCTTCGCGGATTCCTTTCTCCAATTCCTGCCGGAATTCCGCATAGCCCTGTTCCGTGCACAGCTGCTCCATTGGCCTGCAGGCACTCATAGCCGGCAGGAAGATCTCCCAGGGCTTCGATGCAAAGAAGGCGGTGTTGGCGGCCCTCCCGGCGGGGTTGCCGAAAACGACAACCCGTTCCTGCAGAAGATCCCTCGACGTCGCGTTCCACATGCGCCAGCGCATGGCCACGTCCAGGGCCACGCTGTCGTCCGGCCCGCACTCCATGAGCGACACCCGTGTCACCTCCAGTTTCAACACGCTTCGAAATCGGTCCCGGGCTGCGGCGGCGAGCAGATCGTCATTTTTCCCCTCGCGGGGGAAGAGGCGTGCAGAACCCTGCGGCACGGCCGACAACACGGCCTCCTCTGCCCGCTTCAGAGGCTCTGCGTCGGCCGCCTCGCGGAGAAGGCGCTCCGCGCAGGGCTTCCATTTCCTTTCCTTCCAGTCCCCCGAGACGGCCCCCACGAGCACCGCCGCAGGGACGTAGAACAGCAGGTACGCCGCGGCGATGGACCCCGGGGGGTAGCCGCCGCCGAGATCGCGCAGATCGACGAGGCCACCCATCGTCACCGCATCCGACAGCGCTTTCGTCCTCCATCCGGGGAAGGCGAGTTCGCGGCCCGCCGCCACGTTGAAACCCATGGGATAGACAGCGCCCGTCTCATTCGGACGCATATCGACGTTCGACGGCTCATCCGGAAACAGCGGATGGATCTGGGCATCGTATCGCCCGCCGCTCCATCGCATGCCCCGCAAGGCCTCCGTCGGAACCTGGAGCGCCGGCTGGTATTCTCTCGCCGGGACGGACCTGAGAGGGCCGTAGCCTCCGAAATGGGTTGCCGCAATCGTTTGGGCCTCCCTCGATTCATCGCGAAGAACCAC
>DASRZY010000166.1:0-5420 GCA_035685905.1 Syntrophales bacterium | reverse complement strand
CGTGAATCCAGAGCCGGCCGCACGACTCTCCGCGGACGCTCAGGGGGACAAAATCGCGCATCGCCATCCGTCCGCCCTGCATGGCGAATTCTTCGCCCCTGACCGGCTCTCCGCGCTGAAGGATCTCCGCGATGCGGGCCGCGGCCTCGTCAGGATGCAGGAACGCAGGCCGGATCCTCTCGAGCAGGTCGCGCGATGCCAGCCCCACCAGGTCCGTGGGCGCTTCTTTCAGCCCATAAAAGTCGCAGAAGGCCTGGTTGACAAATTCAACCTCTCCCTTGTCGGTCATGAGCAGGACGCCGCAATACATGCCGGCGAGCATAATGTAGAAGCGCTGCAGGGTGTTTTGCAGCGCCGTTTCGGCCTGCTTGCGCTGAGTGATGTCGCGGAAGTACACATCTAAAGATCCATCGCGAGGATAGAGATGAAGCTCCGACCACATGCCCGGATTGATTTGCGACTCTGACTCGAAATGCCGCGGCAGATTTTCACGGACTGCACTGTCGTACTGGCGATACAGGGGAGAATCAGGCGGCGTGTTGGTCAGCTTCCAGATTTGCCTGCCCGTGAGTTCCGCCGCAGGATGACCAAAGTGGCGTTCGGTCACTTTGTTCATCTCCACGAACCGCCATTCGGAATCCAGGGTATAGTAGCCTTCGGTGATGGAATTCAAGACCGTCAGCAGCCGTTCCTCGCTCGCCCTCAATTCCGCCTCGGCAGCAAGTTGATCCTTTTCCTTGCGGAGCAATGCCTCTGCCATGTCATCGAAGGCTTGAGCCAGTTCCCCGAGTTTGCCGTCCTTCACCTGCCCGGAGACGTTCACGGGAGCGGGGCCGGAAGCCATTTGCCGGGAGGCCTCCTTCAATTTCGCGATCGGGTCCGCGATCATGCGCTTCCCGATGAACACGGCCAGGATCAGCCCGACGGCAAACACCGAAGCAAGTGCCGCCATATTCCGGAGCATTGCGGCGTTTGCCTTTGAAACGACCATGGCCTTCGGGATGCTGGAACGCACGTAAAGATAGGGCTGCGATTCGTGAGGCAGCCGAAGCTTCCTGTAGGCTGTCAGGCGGACCTTGCCGTCATTCCCCATGGCCTCATACGTTCCTTCATCGGGTCCCTCCACCATCTTGGTGAAAATCTCTTCCCGGAAGTCGCGCTTGCCCACGAGCTGCTCGGAAAAAGGATCGCGGCTGTTCCTGAAGAGGATGACCCCCTGGTGATCCAGCAGGCTGAATGATGATCCCCCGGGGAGATCGATTTTTTCGAAGAGGGACTGGATGTGTTCAAGATTAAGGGAAACGGCGATAACGTTTGTCAGTTCATCCGCAGCGTTCGTTATCGGCTGGGCAAATGTAATAAGGGGCTTTTTCCCGATCCTGCCGATGGAGAATTCCCCCGAAGAAAACGTTCCGGAACGGACGGCATCCTGGAAATATTTTCTTCCGGCGATCGACAATGTTCCTTCGAACGGTGCACCCGCAGGCGTGGCAGTTGCCCACAGCACCCCGGATTTGTAGCTGATGACGATGTTGGCATAGAGCGGGTTCTTTTTCAGGAGATCGGCAAGGAGGGCATCGACGGCAGGGCTGTTCCTTGACTTCACTTCGGGGAGCAGGGCAAGCGTGGTCACCAGCTGCTGCACACCTGCAACGGCAGACTGCTGTTCGCCTGCAATGGCAGTGACAAACTTCAGGCACTCGATCTTGGCACCCTCGATGGCTTCATCGCGCGCGGCCAGCCCCCAATGAACGATCAACGCGATAGACGGCAGGGCCAGAAGGATGACCAGCAGCAGCAGGTGAACCCGAACAGGCCATGACAGGAATTTACGCATGAGTACCCCTGATCCTTACCCGGATCTGGACTGGAGAAAACGTTGCAAGCTTGTGTGCTTATCATTGCGACGTTATCGGAATTAGGCTGTTTTGGCCATAAGGGATTCCCTTATTTTCATCTCAGGGAAAGGAGTAGTACGAATGCCGGCTTGACCGGGGTTTTGCGATGCACCCGTCAAGGCAGGGATTTTTCATCTAAGGGATTTCCTGATATGCATCTAAGGGATACACCCATTCATTTGTCGGGGGAAAAAGGATAGGATTCACTCCGGCTTATTCCTCAGCCGAATTGCTCAGGGGGGAGGCTTATGGCAATGGTCCGGGAAAAAGCGGCGAAGCTTGCGGGGCTCGAGAAGTGCCCCACGGGGATTTCAGGGCTCGACGAGATCACGGGCGGGGGGTTGCCGAAGGGGCGCCCGACACTCGTCGTGGGGAGCGCAGGCTCCGGGAAGACCCTGCTGAGCATGGAGTTTCTCATCAAGGGCGCGACGAAGTACAATGAGCCTGGCGTGTTTGTCGCCTTCGAGGAAACCTCCGAGGAATTGTCGAAAAACGTCGCCTCCCTCGGATTCGACGTCCAGGCCCTGATCGCGAAAAAGAAGCTCGCCGTCGACTACGTCTACATCGAGCGGAGCGAGATCGAAGAGACCGGAGAATACGACCTGGAAGGCCTCTTCATCCGGCTGGGCCATGCAATCAAATCGGTGGGTGCAAAGCGGGTCGTCCTCGACACGATCGAGGTCCTTTTCGCGGGCCTGCCGAACCCGGCAATACTGCGCGCCGAACTTCGCCGCCTCTTCCGGTGGCTCAAGCGCGTGGGGGTCACGGCCGTCATCACCGGCGAGCGCGGGGAGCACAGCCTGACGCGGTACGGCCTCGAGGAGTACGTGGCCGACTGCGTTATCCTGCTGGATCACCGTGTCACCGACCAGCTCTCCACGCGCAGGCTGCGGGTGGTGAAATACCGCGGCTCGGCCCACGGCACCAACGAGTACCCCTTCCTGATCGACGAGCACGGGATGGCGATCCTGCCGATCACCTCCCTCGGGCTTTCGCACGAGGCCTCGACGGAGAGAGTCCCGACGGGGATCCCGCGGCTCGACAGGATGTTTGAAGGCGGCGGGTACTACCGGGGCAGCAGCGTGCTGGTCTCGGGCACGGCGGGAACCGGCAAGACGAGTCTTGCCGCCTATTTTGGCGATGCCGCGTGCCGAAGCGGGAAGCGGTGCCTCTACTTCGCCTTCGAGGAGTCCGAGAGCCAGCTTGCGCGCAACATGCGCTCCATCGGCCTTGACATGGCAAAATGGAGCCGGAAGGGCCTCCTGAAGGTCCACGCGTCGCGGCCCGAGGTGCAGGGCCTCGAGAGGCACCTCGTGGAGATGCACAAGCTCATCGAGGGCTTCAAACCCCAGGCCGTCGTCGTCGATCCCATCACGAACCTGGTCAAGGTGGGCGGCCGGCTCGAGGTGACCTCCATGCTGACCCGGCTTGTGGATTACCTGAAGTCGGAGAAGATCACGTTGCTCTCCACGAGCCTTGTGACGGGTGAGACGGAAGCCGCAGCCGGCGTGTCCTCGCTGATGGACACCTGGATCAATCTTCAAGACATGGAAAGCAACGGCGAGAGAAACCGGGGGATCATGATCATGAAATCCCGGGGCATGGGCCACTCCAACCAGGTCCGGGAGTTCTGCCTGACCGACAGGGGGATCGTGATTGCAGACCCGTACCTCGGTCCCTCCGGAATCGTGACCGGTTCGGCACGGGCTGCGCGCGAAGTCCAGGAGGAGGCGGCCCTGATCGAGCAGAAAAACGAACTCAACCGGAAGAAGCGCGAGCTCGAGCGCAAGCGCAGGGTGATGCAGGCGAAGGTCGAGGAGCTGAAGGCAGGCTTCGAGGCGGAGAGGGAAGAGCTGGAACGGATTGCCGGCGAGAGCAGGGAAAAGGAAAGCGCCCGCGCGGCGCAGCGCGGGCTGATGGCGCGCATGCGGATGGCGGACTGAAGGGGGGCATATGAAAGGCACGGAGGCGGACAGGCCCCTGAGGGGGGCCAATAAAAGGCCGGCCAAAGGGCTGACCAAAGGGCTGGCAAAGACGCGGCCGGCGAAAAAAGAGAACAAGAAGCTCTGGGAGCTTCGGCTCTACGTGGCGGGCCAGACTCCGAAATCGCTTGTGGCCTTCGCGAACCTGAAGGCCATCTGCGAAGAGCACCTCCAGGGTTGCTACGAGATCGAGGTGGTCGATCTGCTGGTGAACCCCCAGCTTGCCAAGGGGGACCAGATCATCGCCATCCCCACGCTGGTGAGGAAGCTGCCCGTGCCGATCCGCAAGATCATCGGGGATCTGTCCAACACGGAGCGGGTGCTCGTCGGCCTCGACCTGCGCCCGCTGCATTAGAAAAGACGGGAGGCGTCTGTGAAACGGCAGAAGGGACAAACGGACAAGGAAAAAATCGAGAAAGCCCTCGAGGCGCAAGGCGACAGGCACTATGTGCTTCGCCTCTACGTGGCAGGGATGACGCCGAAATCGACCCTTGCCGTCACGAACATCAAGAAGATCTGCGAGGAGCACCTGGCGGGCCGGTATTCCCTCGAGGTGATCGATCTCTACAAGCGCCCGTCGCTGGCGGACGGCGAACAGATCATAGCGGCACCTACCCTGCTGAAGAAGCTGCCCCTTCCCCTGCGGAGTTTCATCGGGGACATGTCCAACACGGAGAAGATTCTTGTCGGGCTGGACTTGAGGCCGAAGGAAAAGTGAGAGTGCCGGAGGAAAAGAGCAGTCCTCCTCACCTCGATCCTCTCCGCTCAAGGAGATTGTGTCGCAATAATGAAAAATGCCGAAATCCTGTCATTCCCGCGAAAGCGGGAATCCAGAACTCATTGAAAACTGGATTCCGCATCGCGCTTCGCTTGTGCGGAATGACAATATCGTAATTGCGACACAGTCTCAAGGGAGAGGAAGATCAAGGAATGGGCAGGCTCACGGCCCTGAGTCAGTCGAAGGGCTCTCCCCGTGAAGGAGAAGGGAATTTCCCCCTCCTCCACTTCCTCCTCCCACCAGGGGAGGAGAACAGAGGAAAGGGTCTCAATAGGGAGAGGAAGATCAAGGAAAGGGTCTTTCATAGGGTAGCTGCCCTGACGGGATGAACCCATGGCCAAAGCCAAAACGAAACAACAACTGACCGTCGAAAACGAAGAGCTGCGGGCCCGTCTCCAGGAGCTGGAAGAGACGCTGGAAGCCATCCGCAGCGGCGCCGTGGATGCCATCGTCACCTCCGGGCCGGCGGGCGAGCGGGTCTACACCCTCGAGGGGGCCGATCACGCCTACCACACGATGGTCGAGTCCATGAACGAGGGCGCCGTCACGGTCCTGACGGACGGCACGATCCTTTACGCCAACCGTCAATTCGGGCAGATGACCGGGGCGTCCCCGTCGGCCGTCGTCGGCCGGCCCTTTCACGATTTTGTGCAGACATCGGATCGCCCGATATGGAACGGGTTCATCCATCAGGCCGGTTCCGACGGCCTGAAAGGGGAGATCCGGCTTGGCAATCAATCCGCTGCCGGGATCCCCGTTCAG
>DASRZY010000165.1:0-3384 GCA_035685905.1 Syntrophales bacterium | reverse complement strand
CAGCAGTTCGCCCCGTCAAGGCACGTGCTGTAGCCGCTGTAGATATCGATTTGGATGGCTTCTGCCTCCACGGCCACCCCGATCAGCAGGATGACGGCCAAAACAGGCAGAATGATCCCTGGCTTTCCTCGTTTATCCCGTTTCATCAGCCCCCCTTTTTTGCTCGTTAGTCCGCATCAAAGCACCAAAATCAACTTGCTTTGTCTTCCCTCTGTGTTTCCCGTGCTTCATATAACACTTGACACAGGCCATGCAACATTGAAAATAGCCCTATGATCTCCCGACGCGAATTTCTCCAAACCCTGGCCCGGCTGGCGCCGGTGCTGGGCGGCTCGGGGCTGATCCTTTCGGAGCCCTTGCTGCTTCGAACCCTTCGGGATCGACACGAGGGGATCGCTTTCGCAGGGGACTCAGCCGATGAGCTGCTCCGTGAGGCCCCGCGCGCCCACTACTGGTCACCGGCTGCAAAGGGCCGCGTCCAGTGCCACCTCTGCTTCCGAGGCTGTCTCCTTGCGGAGGGACAGAGGGGCCAGTGCCGCTCGAGGATGAACGCGGGCGGGGAAATGAAGAGCCTCGTTTACGGGCGGCCCGTTTCCGTGTATGTCGACCCCATCGAGAAGAAGCCCTTCTATCACTTCCTGCCGGGTTCCCAGGCGTACTCCATCGGGACGACGGGCTGCCCGCTGCGCTGCAAATTCTGCCAGAACTGGCAGACTTCCCAGGCCTCGCCGGAAGACTACCGCGTCCGCTTCACCCCGCCCGGCGACATCGTCGAGTCGGTCCGCGCCCGCAAGGTGCCCGTCATTGCATACACCTACAACGAGCCCCTGGTTTTCACGGAGTACATGCTCGACATCGCAAGCGCCGCCCGCCTGCGGGGTGTCCGTTCCGTGATGGTGACGTGCGGATCCATGGCCCAGGCCGCCCTGGGGGACATGTGCAAGGCGCTCGATGCCGTCAAGATCGATTTGAAAGGCTACAGCGAGACCTTCTACCGGGATGCCTGCGACGCCGAGTTGAAGCCCGTGCTCCGGACGATTCGGCAGATCGCGAAGAGCCGAGTGCACCTCGAGATCGTGAACCTCGTCGTCCCGACCCTCAACGATTCGGACAAGATGCTCACCGATCTTTCCGACTGGGTCATGGGCGAGTTGGGGCCCGACGTCCCCCTTCATTTCTCGCGCTTCCGCCCGGACTACCAGATGCTACACCTGCCGCCCACGCCCCCGGCAACGCTCGAGCGGGCCCGGTCGATTGCCATGAGCCGCGGACTGCGCTATGTCTATGTGGGCAACGTGCCCGGCCACCCCGGAAACAACACGTTCTGCCCGTCCTGCAAAAAGGAAGTGATCCGGCGGCGGCTCTTCTTCGTCGAGGACATCCACGTGAAAGGAGGAAAGTGCGGGTACTGCGGGAAGCCCATCGCGGGCGTCTTTGCATAGCGCAGCTTTGCTGCGCAGGCAACAGGCCACAGGCTTCAGGCTACAGGAACTGATAAGGAATTATACCCCTCTTCTTCACTGGCCACTGACCACTGGCCACTAACCACTTTTCTTTGCCGCTTCGCGGCAAGCGAGGTCATTATGAAGACATGCAGGATCTGGCTGATCTTGATCATCCCGCTGCTTCTCTTCCCTGCCGGATGCCAGGCGGCGGAACAGGCGGGGAGTGCATTGCGGCAGCCGGTTGTTGCGGGCAAGTTCTACCCCGACTCGGCGCCGATGCTGAGGCTGGCTGTCGAAAAGTTCATGCAGGACGCCCTGCCTGCCGTCGCAAAAGACCCCGTCGCCATCATCGTTCCCCACGCAGGCTACGTCTTCTCGGGCCAGATCTGTGCCGATGGATTCAACCAGGTGCGCAGCCGCAACTACGACACGGTGGTGATCCTCGGGACCAACCACACCAGCTCCTCCTTCAACAAGGTCGGTCTCTACCCCGGACGTGGATTCGTCACACCCCTCGGGACTGCAGCAATCGACAGCGGCATCGTCGAGGCACTGCTGGCCGAGTGCCCGGACTGCGCGCTGAACACGGCGATCCACGAGAGAGAGCATTCCGTAGAGGTTGTCGTCCCCTTCGTGCAGGTCCTTTTCCCGGGTGCGAAGATTGTCCCGGCCGTCGTGGGTGCGCCTGACGTGGGGCTTTGCGAACGATTCGGGCAGGCCCTGGCAAAGGTCCTCAAGGGGCGCAAGGCCCTGATCGTGGCGAGCTCCGATCTCTCCCACTACCCGTCGGCCGTGAACGCCTCCATGGTGGACCGCCAGACGCTCCAGGCGATCCTCCCTCTCGATCCCGTCAGCTTCCATGGCGTCGCCCACACGTCATCGGATCTCAACATCCGCGGCCTGTCCACGCGGGCCTGCGGCGAGGCACCCATCATGGCGGCAATGACTGCGGCCCGGGCGCTCGGCGCCACGGGCGGAGTGCTCGTCAGCTATGCAAATTCCGGCGACACGGCACTCGGTGAGCGCGCGCAGGTCGTGGGTTACGGCGCCATGGCCCTGGCTTCAGGCAAAACGGGGGCCGGCGGCGAAAAATCTCCCGTCCCGCCAACCGGAGGAAAAAAAGGCGCCGCGTTGACGCCGTCGGACAGGAAAGCGCTTCTCCGGATGGCGCGGGAGACCATCGAGCGGTTCCTGACCACGAAGACCGCTCCCCTGGCAAGAAACCCTTCCCCGGATCTCGAACAGACAAGGGGAATGTTTGTGACGCTCAACAAGCACGGGGCGCTTCGCGGCTGCATCGGCGAGATCACGGCTGAAAAACCCCTGTACCAGCTCGTCGGATCGGTGGCCCTGAAATCGGCCCTCGAAGACCCGCGGTTTCCGCCGCTCCGACGTGAAGAACTGCAAGACATCGAGATCGAGATATCGGTCCTCACTCCCGCGGCGCCCGTCGCCAGCGCCGACGACATCGTCGTGGGACGCGACGGCGTGATCCTGAAAAAAAGCGGCAGGTCGGCCGTATTTCTGCCCCAGGTGGCAACCGAGCAGGGCTGGGGCCGCGACCAGATGCTGGATCAGCTCTGCATGAAGGCCGGGCTTCCCGCCGGCAGCTGGAAGAGCGGCGCCCAGTTCCTCACATTCCAGGCAGAGGTTTTCAGCGAGACGGACATCAAAACCTCCCGATGACCGGTATCCTTTTCATCATCGGACTCATCTCGATTGCGGGGCAGGTTGTTCTCCTGCGGGAGCTCAACGTGGCATCCTTCGGGGTCGAGCTTGTCTACGTCCTCGCCCTCGGGTTCTGGCTGTTGGCGACGGCACTGGGGGCCCTGTCGGGCAGGTCCTCCCGCACATCCGGGTGGGTGGGCACTCTCTCCGTACCGCTGCTGCTGTTTGCAGCATTTCTCCCCGCGGCCGCAGCCTTTGCCCGGGCAAGCCG
>DASRZY010000164.1:0-4453 GCA_035685905.1 Syntrophales bacterium | reverse complement strand
GTTGTGGATCGGCGCGTCCCAGTAGTTGGGCAGGGCGTCAAAGTTCGCCTGCTCGATCCCGGCAGGCTTGAAGCTGTCGCGGACCGTGGGGATAAGCCGCAGCGTTGTGATTTCCCTGCGATTTCTCGGGCTCGTCCCCAGGAAGAAGCCCGGCTTGGCCTGAGAGCCGGTGCCAAGGTGGCAGTCATAACACTGCCTGTACTCGCCCGCCGAGTGGCATGCGAAGCAGCTCGCCGTCTGGCTGTGCTTGAGATGGGCTACGCGGGCCGTGAGCTTTGCCTCTCTGCCGGGCTCGTGGCAGTCCGTGCAGCGGGGCCGGTCGCGGACCTCTTCCTTGAGAGCGTAGGCTTTCCCGTCACCGTGGACCTCATCCATGGTGTGGCACTCCATGCACATCATGCCCTTCTGATAATGGACATCGGCGTTGCCCCCGTATTCGCCCGTGTACTCCGGGTACACGCGGCCGCCATGGCAGAAAGCGCAGGTCTTGCCCTCGTCGCGCCGGACAAACTTGTGCTTGTTGATGAGACCCACGCTCACCCCTCCGATGGACGGCGACTTCACGTGGCAGTCGCCGCAGGTGGCGTGGCAGGACCGGCAGGATTTCTCGAAGACATTCGCGTCGAAGGTCCTCGTCTCCTCGGCGGACATCCGCTTGATTACACGGTTGCGCTGCCCGATCGTCGTGTAGTGGAGTGATTTCTTGTAGGTGGCCGCGATCTCCTCGTGGCACTCTCCGCAGAGGGCCAGGTCGTCGGAGGGGCGCTTCACCATCCCCTCGTGGGCGGCATCCTTGTCGTCCGCCTTGTCATTTCCCTTGTGGCACTGGATGCAGCCTTTCTCGAAGTGCTTGTCCGTCTCGACGAGTTTGCGGTCCACAAGGAAACCCAGGTGGTATGTCTCCGCCTTGACCGGCGGAGGCGCCCCCGCTCACCCCTCGCCCTCGCCCTCGGGCATCACGAAGGGCTTGCAGGTCTTCTTGAGCGCCGCCTCGTCGGTGTGGCAGGTGACGCAGGAGCTTTCATTTTTGGCGGGGCTGTAGGTATAAAAAAGGAAAGATGCCGACAGGGTCAGGAAAATGATGAGCAGGGTGAGTCGGGCCTTCATGGGTCCTCTTCACAATGAATGGATTATACAATAATTATAAATCGCTTAGCGTATGATTCAACCGCATATGTTCTCGCGAAGCGTCTACCCGCATCATCGTCGTGCCCGTCCGGTTCTCCGGCGGTCAGGACAGGTCGATGTACCGGGTCAGGGACGCCTCGAAGTCATCCCGTCCCTTGTGGTCATTGGCGACTGCTTCGTTCAGGCACCGGTTCATGTTCACCCGGAGGACGGCGATACCGGTCTTCTTCATGGCCGAGGTGACGGCCGCAAGCTGGGTCAGGACATCCACGCAGGGCGCCTGGCGTTCGACCATCCGCTGCAGCCCCCGAATCTGCCCTTCGATACGGCGGAGCCGGTTGAGGATCCTTTTTCTATCCGCATCCATATCAATACCCCCATGGGGTATATATGCCAGATTGTTTGTCCGGTGTCAAAAAGATTCTATCCCGTCAATCGCATCAGCTTTTTCGGATTTCATGTCGATACAATCTCGTGCTGTGAGTGCACCGGCATCAACCGGTTTCGACAGTCCGGCACTCCTTATTCCGTATGCGTATCCGGAAAAACCGCATGTGTAATACGGTCTGTGTGTATGATGATTATTCCTTTTGTTACTGGCCGCCGTTTACGTAAGGGTAATAACTCTGAACGACATCCAGCCTTCCCAGCTGGCCGCCACCCAGCCATATCTGGATGATCTTGCTGTCCCGGAGATACTTCTCCACATGGTATTCGCGGGCATAGCCGTAGGAGCCCATGAGCTCGATCGCCTTGTTGCAGACCATCTCCGTCACGTCGCAGGCGTGCACCTTGGCCGCGCTGGCTCGGGCCAGCAGGTAATCCTCGCCGGGGTTGCCGAATTTTTTGCGGTTGTCGAACATGGCCGCAACGGCGAGATAGAAAGCGCGCGCGGATTCGACCCCGATGGCCATGTCGGCGATCATGGCTGCCTGCAGCGAATGGTTCCGGACGGGTTTTCCCCCGTAGGCCCTTGTCTTGGTGAATTCGATGACGGCCTCCAGGGCGGCCTGCGCGTTTCCCAGGGAGATCGGGGCGCTGGTCAGTCTTCCCCAGCTGACGTTGGCCCTGAAGAGCTGCCAGTCGAGGCCGGGCTTTCCGGCCCGGTATTCCTTCGGGACCCTCACGTTGTCAAAGTAGATGGCCGCATTCACGTCCGTCACTTTCATGCCCATCTTCTCTTCCGGCTTGCCGAAGGAGAGCCCGGGGGTGTCCTTCGGCACGTAGATCAGGGCAAACCCTTCCTCCTTCAAGTCGGGATCGGTCGTGCAGACGACGCAATAGAGATCGGCGATGCTGGCCCCGCTCGGCCACATCTTCTCGCCGTTGATGACCCATTCGTCCCCTTCGAGCCTGGCCCGGGTTCGCAGGGTGCGGGCATGCTCCGATGCGTCTTCGATATTGCACCCTCCTGCCGGCTCGGTGATGGCCATGCAGCCGCATCGCGGCGTGTCCCCGCAGAACAGTGGAATGAATTTGTCCATCAGGACCTTGTTGCGGGCCCCCATTGCCGCTGCCAGACACCAGGGGATGATCAGGGTGTGGAGGGACAGGCCGCTGTCGCCCCTGGATATCTCCTCTGAAATGGCGCAGACCGTTGGCCCTGAGCGGATTCCCAGGCCTCCGTAGTCGGGGGAAAAGCCCCTCTTCTGAATACCGAGTTTCACCAGCCCGCCATAGGCCTTTTCGAAGGCGGCGTAGTCCCCGTCCAGTTGCATGCGAACCGGCATCACTTCTTTTTCGACGTAGCTCCGGACGGTAGCCAGAAACGCCAGTTCTTCCTCAGACGAAATAAAGTTCCCATACCGTTTCATAGATATCCCTCCTTATACCTGCATAAGTCCGTTACGGTCTTCGTGATGCCTTATCCTTTTACTCTCCCTGGTCGACGGCCGAAGAAGGGGTGATGAAGGCCAACCCAAACTCTGTCAGGTTGTCCAGTGCGATGGGAGATGTGCGTTGCAGTGCTGAGTGACCGGTTTGTGGATTCGTGCAGCTCAGGCGGAGTGTTGCATCCGCGAGGGCAGTCGGAATCAGAAAGGTGACAACAAGAGAGGATCTCATGAGCATATTATAAATGACACCGCGCGAAAGACCATCAGGAAAAGGGTGAAGGAGGCGGTTCCGGTGAGAATTCCTAATCGTAATTCTCCCGCGTCTTTTCGTCGGTCAGGGTCAGCGCGACAAGCGGCTTCCACCTGGAATCCTCCCATGTCCCGAGGGACGTGTGCATCCCATGATACTTTTTCGGGATGGGGTGCGTCCCGACGACGACGTTGACGCCATAGCGCTTTTCAAGAAAGGCTTTGAATGCCTCGATATGGGGACAGGGGGGATAGCCGACGAGCATGCCGGTTGCCAGGTGGATGACCTCCGCGCCATTCTTCACCATCTCTTCGCCTGCATATTCTATATTGCCGCCGGGACAACCGTCGCACGTGGTGAAACCGACAAGCTCGAGTTCGGTATCCGCATACAGGCTGAAAGCCCCTTCCCTGTTTCTCATCGCCCGGAGACACTTCCCGCCCGCACAGCGGCGGTAACGGTCGCAGATCACGATGCCAATCTTCGTCTTCGACGTCATGGCGGCTCCTTTCAAACCCTCACGGGGTCTTCTGCGCGGCGAATGTCAGCCGGGTTCCCGACATGTTCAGGATGAACCGGTCCGGCATTTCTTTTTCCATGTGGGCGATCGCCTTGCGCCCCGTGCAGTGCGTGGGGATGATATAGGCGGGGTCGGCTTTTTTCAGCTCTTCCGTCGTCTCTTCAATGATGGGCTCGAAAAGCGGCCCGCCCAAGTGGAACCCGCCCATGACGGCATGCACAGCCTCGACGCCCGTGATTTCCCTGGCGTAGCGCACCGTGTTGACGATGCCCGAATGGGCGCAGCCCGAAAGGATGATCAGGCCCTTGCCCCGGAGATTCATGACCAGGGATGTGTCGTCTTCTATGGGGTCCCATTTTTCCACCCCGCCTTCCCGGTAATGAGCGGTGGGGAGTCCTTTTTCAAAGTCTGTTCGCCGGGGAATTTCGCCGAGGAAGAGGATATCCCCGCCCGGCAGGACCAGGGGTGTCCTGGTTTCCACCAGTTTCATCCCCGCCGCCTCGATCTGCTCTCGCGTCAATGACGAAAGGATGACGTTCAAATTCTCCTTGGCCTTGAGATAGCGCGGCGATCTGAATATCGCCGGATGAACCACCACAGGGATTCCCTTGCGCGGGATTGCCGCCGCCATGGACGCAAACCCTCCCGTATGATCCACATGCCCGTGGGAGAGGGCAATGGCTTCAATGGACGACAGGTTGACTTCCAGAGCCTTTGCGT
>DASRZY010000163.1:0-8360 GCA_035685905.1 Syntrophales bacterium | reverse complement strand
AGGAAAGACGTTGCCAGGACAGGGCCCTTGGCGCCGTTCACTTCTTTTGTCCCTTCCCGTCTTTCCATGGAGATATCGGACACGTTGACGATCCGGGGCAGCTTGGCCACTTTCTCAAAAAACACGGCCGTGTCGTGGTAGACCCCGGCAAGCGATATCTTCACGGGCAGTTCGGCATAGAATTCCTTCTCGACGGGAGCCAGGGGTTCGAACAGCTGGAATTCCACCCCGCCCAGACCTTCGGCTTCCGACATGGAGATGAGCAGCCCCGGGATCTCTTTTTGCTCCGGCAGCTTCGCCATGGCGATCTTGAGCTGGTCCTGCAACAGGGCGATCTCCTTTTCGAACAGGATCTTCTGCTCCAGCAGCTTCTGTTTCTGGCTCAATTCGACCTGCAGGGCCGCCAGATTCTGCTCCAGTCTCTCCTCCTCTGTCAGGGCATTCTGGTAGTAGAGCGAGAAGTACGCAAACCCCACCAGAATGAACAGCACGAACAGCGCCAGGACCTTCTGCCGCAGGGGCATTCTTTTGATATCGTCAACGCTCAGTGCCATGCTCAGAACCCCTTCTTGAGACCGCAGGACAGGGTGAACTGCTTCAGCTTGTTGCCCGCGATTTCCGTTTGTTTCGACGAGACCAGGTCGACGGATGTGAGTTGCTTGGATTTCTCCAGATTTCTCATAAACTTGGCGATGGCGATGTTGTCCCTCGCAAACCCGTCGATTTTGACATCCGTGTCGGATTCCTTCATCGACTTGATCCAGACCTGGTTGGCAGGAACCATGGAGGTCAGATCGTCAAGGAAGTAGACCTTGGCAAACCGGTTCTTCTCGAGATAGCTGATGACGTTGAGCCGTTTCTCGAGGATCTCCTTTGCCTTTTTGAACTGGTTGATGTCGCCGATGCTCGACTTGAGCTGCTGCAGCGTCTGCTGGGTGCTCTGAACCTGATTTTCGAGATCGTTGAGCTTCATCACGGTGACAATATGGAATGCTCCGAGCAGGACGACAAACGCAAGGCCGAGAGCAGCGAGGATGACGACCTGGTTCTTTGATTGGACGTCCTTTTTCTTTTCCCGATAGGGAAGCAGGTTGACCTTGATCATTTGTCCCCGATCCTCCTCATGGCGAGCCCGACACCCACAGAGGCCTGCGGCCCGATTTCTTTCAGGTCCTCGGCAGAAAACGCTTTCTTATCGAAGGTTACCTTCCGGAACGGATTGGCGATCTCGACTTCCACGTTGAGCCGCTGGAGAAGGGCATCCCCGATGCCGGGCATGCTTGCCGTGCCGCCGCAAAGGAGAATCTGCTTGATGAACTTCCCGGGATAGGTGGAGCGGAAGTAGTCGACGGACCGTTCGATCTCCAGCAGCAGGGGATCTGCATAGCCGAGAAGCTCTTCCTTGCTCTGCTCGTCGCCTGATGCGGCTTTTTCCAGCTTGATGCGCTCTGCTTCCTCGAAGGACACCCCCGTCTTGTCCTGGAGATTTTCCGTAATCGAAAAGCCGCCCAGGGGGAAGTCGCGGATGAAGATGGAAGCCCCTCCCTTCACGACGTTGATGTTGGTCATGCTGGCGCCGATATTGACGATGATGACGACATCTTCATGCCCGTAATCGTAGTTTTCCTCGTACATGGTCTCCAGGGCGAAGGAGTCCACATCCATGATGGCCACATCGAGCCCCGCTTTTTTGAGGGCATCGACGTAACTCTGGATCACGTCCTTCTTGGCGGCAACCAGGAAGACATCCATCTGGCCCGTGCTCACTTCGCTGGGACCCAGGATCTGGAAGTCGAAGTTGACGTCCTTCATGTCGCCGAAAGGAAGGTATTTTTCGATCTCGTCGCTGATCAGTTCCCGCAGCGATTCCTCGTCCATGGACGGGAACCCGATCTTCTTTGCGATGACGGAGTATCCGGAAAGAGAGGTGACGACCGTTCGGGCCTTGCTGCGGGAGATCTTGAGGAGTTCCTTGATCCGTTCCACGAGGGCGGGCTGGTTGACGATGAGGCCGTCGGCGATAATGCCTTTTGCGAGGGGGACACTGGCAAAGCTCTGGAGAATGTATCCGTCGGGCCCCTCGGCGATCTCGGCAATCTTGACGGAGTTGGATCCGATGTCGAGCCCCGCAATCTGCTTCTTGTTTGCAAACAGGCCGTTCAGTTTGAGCATGGTGTCCTCTGTGTTCTGCGATCTCGCCCGGCCGGGAAACCGGAGCGGGCTGAGTGGTTTATGACTGGTTCCCTACGCACCATTACGGGCATACCTCAAGCAAGCACCGTGCCATGGATGGGGCAGACATCCGGGCGATCTGGGCTGGAAACCGCTGATGGCGGGGTTTTCCGGGCTTTTTCACCCCGAAACCCTGTGGCGGCCCCTCTGCAAGGGCCTATCGGCGGGTGAGCCCTCCAACGTTTATAGTATCGGCATTTGTCAAGCTGGAGTTAAACGAAAAAATCCTGAGGGCAGGATGCATCATGGGGATAACGCGGCCATGACGACGTTTGAGGGGGAATGTCAAGGTTTTTGACGCTTTGAGATGGGGGAAGAGGAAGGGCTTAGAAGGTATGGGGGTGAGAAGGTGGGAGCAGCGGAGGCCGTTGCCTGACCGCCGGCACATCCAACCGTCTTGCCCTCTCAACCTCTGAATTGGAGTGATTAGTCGACGCGGCGGTAGACCGTGTCGTTTCGCCTCACCATCCCCAATTCGTCTCGAGCCACTCTTTCGATGTAGCGCAAGTCATTCCGGAGCAGAAGGATTTCCTTCTTGAGGGTGTCGTTTTTCGCGACGATCTCCCCGTTGCTCTTTCTGAGGTCGATGAGCTTCTGATTCAGGCGGGTGTTGTCCAGGATCCCTCTGCTGCCGAAGAGGATCACAGACGCCGCAACAATCAGGAAGAGCAGAAGGATTTTTCCCACCTTCATCCGCTATCCCCCCGGGATCGGTCTCACTGTTTACGGCGTCCCTCAGGTGGCTTGGGGCTCACCGAGGGAAGAAGCATCTGGGGCTCGCCCAGCACGAACTGTCCTTTTTCGATCCAGGTTTTGAGCGTTTCGGCAATCTGCCTCGCCCGGTAGTAGCTCGATACGGAGGCCGTGGCCACTTCCTTGCCCTTGAGCACGATCCGTCCGCTCCGAAGTTCACGGTAGGTTGCCTCGCCGAGGCTCTTCATCTCGCCGCCGCCGGGATAGTCCATGCTGTAGTCGTAGATCTGCGTCGAGATGTCCTCGTCCTTTACGGCCGTGTAGCGGGCCATCTCTTCATCGAGCACCGGGATGGGGATCCCGATGCCGACATAGAGAGAGACGCCATAGCCCAGGAGGCTGGCCCCCACCAGCCACTCCGGGGACATTTGTTTGAGGTCGCCGACGACGGCCAGCGTCCCCGCCCCGCCCGTCGGGACACCGCAGGGCCCCCGCGGCGTGTCCGGGCAATGCTGCGTGCCATGCCAGGCCACGTAGCCCTGGGCCCCGCCGAGGAAGATGCGGGTCCCGATGCCGATCGTCCGATAGTAGGGGTCGTTGAAAAGCGGGCTGAGCTGCCCCGCTGTGGCGTAATTGGCATTGGCCATCCGCGGGCGCAGGACCCCCATGTAGGTGTAGATCGTCTTGTCGGACATGTTTACGGCGCAGTTGTAGTTCTGGTAGCAGTTGCGGGGGTTGAAGAGGATGGCATCCCGCAGGTCGTGAAGCAGGACGTTCTTCTCCTGCTTTCGAGAGGGATAACAGTCCGTGCCGTAGCCCTCCATCCTCATGCGGATCACGTTGCCGGCGGCGAGATCCTCGATGACGTGGCCGCCCCCGTAATTGAACTCGCCCGGAAAGACGCTGTTGAGCGGGTCCCCCTCGGCCACCTCCGTGGCCCCGAGGTAGCAGTCCACCGCCGCGATCCCGCCGTAGGCCAGGACATCGTTGAGCCAGACCTTCTGGGCCTTGATGCGCGGGGAGGTGTGGCCGAAGTTCAGAAAGGCCCCGGAGGAACACATGGGACCGAAGGTCCCCGTCGTGACCACGTCGACCCTCCGGGCCGCCTCGACATCGCCGTGGCGCTCCACGATGTCGATCATCTCCTCGGCCGTCACGACAACGGCCTTGCCCTGCCGTATTTTTTCGTTGATCTCTGCGAAGGTCTTCTTGACTTTAAAACTTTTCAAGAGTCTGTTCCGTCTGTTCGGTCTATTCAGTCTATTCGGTCGAAGACCAGGCCTTCTGCCGATTCTTGATTTCTTAACTTCGTAACGTCACGTATTTCCCGATCTATTAGACTATTTTCGTTTTATTGTCCAACAGAAATGCGGGAAACGCAAGCCCTTCAGCCTCACTGGCCCGTGTGACCGAAGCCGCCGCTCCCGCGTGCCGACGAGGGAAGCCCCGCATTCAGGTCCCACAGGACCCGGCAGACCGGCGCCACGATCATTTGGGCGATCCGGTCGCCCCGCCGAACCACGAAGGGTTCGGTCCCGTGATTGATCAGGATGATCTGGATTTCGCCGCGGTAATCGGCGTCGATCGTGCCCGGCGTGTTGACAAGCGTCACACCGCTGCGGAGGGCCAGGCCGCTTCGAGGCCGGATCTGGGCCTCGTAGCCTTCCGGAAGGGCGATGGCGATGCCTGTGGCAATGAGGGCCCGCCCCCCGGGGGGGATGGTGAGATCGTTTTTCACGCCGGCAACGATATCCATCCCTGCCGCATGATCCGTCATATAGCGCGGAAGAGGGAGGTCCTCCGACCCGTTCAACCGCTCAATGGCCACGCGAATCTGCTCCATCGATCTCGTTTGTTTCGCTCTTTGCGTTGATCTCGTTTTTCGCATTCGTCGCGATCGGGGGCGCCAGGAACGAGGATCGAGGATCGAGGTGTTCTGATTTGTACCTCGGTCCTCGTTCCTCGGACCTCAAACCTGTCTTTAGAGTTCGACATCCCCCTTGGGCATTTCAGACTCTTTCATATCGCCGAGGAAGACCATGGAAAGGTTGGGTCGGGTGAACATCTGCTCCGAGAGGGACCGGATGTCCTCGTGGGTCACGGCGTCGATCTTGCTGACGATCTCCTCCGGGAGGATATTGCGGCCGAAGTAGATCTCGTTGGTCGCCAGCTTCTGCATGCGGTTGTCGGTGCTCTCCATGCTGAGCAGCAGGTTTCCCTTGATCAGCTCTTTGGCCGACTGGAGTTCCTTGTCCGTGAGCAGCTCCGCCTTCATCCGCCTCATCTCGGCCAGGATGATGTCGATGACCTCCCCGGTCTTGTCCTTCGAGGTCCCCACGTAGATGTTGAGCATCCCCGTGTCGCGGTAGGAGACGATGTAGGAGCGCACCGCATAGGCAAGGCCCCGCTTCTCGCGGATTTCCTGGAAGAGCCGGGAGCTCATGGAACCGCCGAAGACGGAATTCATGAGGATGCCGGCAAAGCGCTCATCGTCGAGGGTCGCCGGGGCCGGCGTGCCCACGACGAGGTGGAGCTGTTCCAGGTCCTTCTCCAGGCAAACGAGGCGGGCCGTGGATTGCGGTTTCTTTTCTTCGATTTTCAGATGAATGGCCGGCAGGGTTCCGAAGAGTTTCGCCACGAGGTCGACCAGTCGCTCGTGCTCCATGTTCCCCACGGCGGCGATCACCAGACTGTCCCCCCGGTATCGCTCCTCGAAGAACTGCATCGTCTCCGTGCGCTCGAACGCGTCGACGGACTCCCTCGTGCCCAGGACGGGCATGCCCAGGGAATGCCCCTCCCAGAAGTGCTTCTCGAAGATGTCGTGGATGTACTCGTCGGGCGTGTCCTCCACCATGCTGATCTCCTGGAGGACGACGGACTTTTCCTTGTCGATGTCGTCCAGGTTGAACAGCGAGTTGATGAAGATGTCGGCCAGCAGGTCGATGGCCAGCGGCAGGTGGTAGTCGGGCACCTTGACGTAGAACGCCGTCAACTCCTTGCCGGTGAAGGCGTTCATCACGCCCCCGACGGAGTCGATGTCGTAGGCGATGTCAAAGGCCGACCGCCCGGCCGTCCCCTTGAAGAGCATGTGCTCGATGAAGTGTGCCGTCCCGTTGATCCGCTCGTCTTCGTGGCGCGAGCCGCAGCGGACCCAGGCGCCGATCGAGACGGAGCGGACGTGGCGGATCTCTTCGGTGATGACCTTGATCCCGTTAGAAAGGACTGTTTTGCGATACGTCTGCACCCAGGGCATCCTTCCTGCTCAGGCGGATCTTCCCGTTGCTGTCGATCTCGATGACCTTCACGGGGACCTTGTCGCCTTCCTTGACCACATCGGTCACCTTGGCGACACGTTTCGTGTCGAGCTGCGAGATGTGAACGAGCCCTTCGGTGCCGGGCAGGATCTCCACGAAAGCGCCGAAATCGACAACCTTCTTCACCGTGCCCATGTAGATCTTCCCGATCTCGGCTTCCTCGGTGAGCCACTTCACCATGGCAATGGCCCGGTCGGCGGCCTCGAGGTCGGTGGAGGCGATGAGCACCGTGCCGTCATCTTCCACATCGATGGAGACTCCCGTTTCGGCCACAATCTGGCGGATGTTCTTGCCGCCCGTGCCGATGAGGTCGCGGATGCGGTCGGGCCGGATCTTCATGGTGATGATCCGCGGGGCGTACTGGGAGAGCTCCTTGCGGGGCTCGGCAATCGTCTCCTTCATCTTATCGATGATGAAGAACCGGCCGTCCTTGGCCTGCTGGAGCGCCTTGCGCAGGATCTGCTCGTTGATGCCGTCGATCTTGATGTCCATCTGCAGGGCCGTGATGCCCTTCTTGGTTCCGCAGACCTTGAAGTCCATGTCGCCGGCGTGGTCCTCGTCACCGAGGATGTCGGAGAGAACGGCCACGTTGTCGCCTTCCTTCAGCAGCCCCATGGCGATGCCCGCCACGACGTCCTTCAGAGGCACTCCCGCGTCCATCAGCGAGAGGGCCCCGCCGCAGACGCTGGCCATGGAGGACGAGCCGTTCGAGGCGACGATCTCCGACACGGTGCGGATCGTGTAGGGGAACTCCTCCTGGCTCGGGATGACGGGAAGGAGCGCCCTGCGGGCCAGGGCCCCGTGGCCCACCTCTCGGCGGCCGGGGCTTCCCATGCGCTTCACCTCACCCACGCTGTAGGGCGGGAAGTTGTAGTGCAGCATGAAGGATCGCCTCTCCTCGCCCGTGATGTAATCCATTCTCTGCTCGTCCGAGGAGGTCCCCAGGGTGATCGTCACCAGGGCCTGGGTCTCGCCCCGCGTGAAGAGGGCCGAGCCGTGCGTCCGGGGCAGCAGCCCCACTTCGCTGCTGATCTGACGGATCTCGTCGTAGGCACGCCCGCCGACGCGGCGCTTCTGCGACAGGATCATGTCCCTGAGGATACCGCGGTCGATCTTCTCGACGACGTGCTCGACAATGGGTTTGAGCGAGGGGTCGTCCTTGCACAGCGTTTCGATGGCCTTCTCGCGGACGTCCCGCAATTTGCCGTAGCGGTCGAGCTTCTCCGAGATCCCGTAGGCCTCCTTGAACCCGTCCGTCACCAGGGCCGAAATCTTCTGATAGAGCGCCTCGTCGATGACGGGCGGCGTGAAGGCCCGCTTGGCCTTCCCGATGGCCTTCTGCATCTCGTCCTGCAGTTCCATGACGGATCGCATGGACTCCAGGGCCAGGTTGATCCCCTGGACGATGTCCTCCTCGCCCAGCTCCTTTGCGCCGCCCTCGAGCATGACGAGGTTGACGTCATAGGGCTTGCCGCCCGTGCCCGGAGTAACTTTGCGCCCCACGATGAACATGTCCAGGTCGCTGTCCTGCATCGAGGTGGGGTTGGCAACGAGTTTGCCGTCGATCCGCCCGATCCGCACGCCCGCGATGGGCCCGTTGAAGGGGATGTTGGAGATCTGCAGGGCCGCCGAGGCGCCCAGCAGGGCCGCCACGTCGGAGTCGTGCTCGCCGTCCACGGAGAGCACCGTGGCGATGAGCTGCGTCTCGAAGTTGTACCCTTTGGGGAAAAGCGGGCGGATGGAGCGGTCGATGATCCGGCAGATCAGGATCTCCCGCTCGTTGGGTCGCCCCTCGCGCTTGAAGAACCCGCCGGGGATCTTCCCGGCGGCGAATGTCATTTCCTGGTAATCCACGGTGAGGGGGAGGAAGTCGAGGCCTTCCCTCTGCGCCTTGGATGAAACGATGGTGACGAGCACGACGGTTTCCCCGTAGGTCACGAGGACGGACCCGTCGGCCTGGCCGGCAATGTAATGTGTCTTGATGCTGAGATCGCTTCCTGCGAACTGCTTCTTGAATATCTGACTCATGCTTCTTCTTTCTCCTTGCTGATGACGATTGTGATCAGAACATGTCCCGGCAGCGGCCGAAAGGCAAACGGCTCCCCTGTCCTGAAAGAACTT
>DASRZY010000162.1:0-3877 GCA_035685905.1 Syntrophales bacterium | reverse complement strand
AAGCGGGCCGGGCTGCTTCATGACATCGGCAAGGCGGTGGACCACAAGCTCGAGGGGACCCATGCCGAGCTGGGGGCGGATTTCGCCAAGCGTTTTGGCGAGCCCGAGCGCATCATCGAGGCGATCGCTACCCATCACGATGACGGCCGGAACAATAACCTCCTGGGTGTTCTCGTCCAGGTGGCCGACACCCTTTCAGCGGCCCGTCCCGGCGCCAGGCGCGAGATGATCGAGACCTATGTGAAACGGCTCAATGAACTCGAAGCCATTGCGAAATCGTTCAACGGCGTCGACTCGTGTTTTGCCATCCAGGCGGGCCGCGAGATCCGCATCTTGGTGCAGAACGAGAAGATCTCCGACGACGAGGCCCTTGTGCTCTGCAAGGACATCGTCAAGAAGATCGAATCTGAGCTGACCTATCCGGGTCAGATCAAGGTCACCGTCATCCGGGAAACCAGGGTGACCGACTTCGCAAGATAAGACAGGCTCATGCAGATTCTGTTCATCGGAGACATCGTCGGGCGGCCGGGAAGGCGAGTTGTGCGCGAGCTGCTGCCCGGTGTCGTGAAAGAGTACGGCGTCGATCTTGTCATTGCCAACGCCGAGAATGCCGCTGCCGGGTTCGGCATCACGCGCGACACGATAGACGAGCTCCTGGAGTGCGGCATCCATCTGTTCACGACAGGGAACCACGTCTGGGACAAGAAGGAGGTCCTGGGGTTCATCGATGAATATCCGAACCTGCTGCGGCCTGCCAATTTCCCCGATGCCTGCCCGGGGGTCGGCCATGCCGTCGTAAAGACGGCGGGAGGCATTGCGGTTGCCGTGATCAACCTTGCAGGCCGGGTCTTCATGCACCCTGCCGACTGCCCCTTCCGCGTGGCAAAAGCCCTGGTGGAGAAGCTCCGGCGCGATGTCCCCGTTATCATCGTGGATATCCACGCCGAAGCCACGTCGGAAAAGCAGGCCATGGGGTGGTACCTCGACGGGGAAGTGAGTGCCGTCTTCGGCACCCACACGCATGTTCAGACGGCCGACGAGATCATCCTTCCCGGGGGAACGGCCTATCTCACGGATGCAGGGATGACGGGCCCCCACAACTCCATTATCGGGATCGAGAAAGAGATGATCATCGATCGTTTCCTCACGGGCATGCCCTGCCGGTTCGAGGTCGCACGCGGTGACGTGCGCCTGCAAGGGGTCGTCGTGGGCGTGGACCCGCAGAGCGGAGAGGCAAAGACGATCCAGCGGATAAATCTGCGCTTGAAAGAATAGCGGCAAAAGGATAAAGGCTGAGGGCGAGGGGTTCGAGAAAAGGGCCCCTTGCCTTTAGCCTTTTTCCTTGAGCCGATGCGAGGGGTTTCATGAGTGTTTATGATGTACTTGCTGAGCGGGGCTTTATCGAACAGGTGACCGACGAGGCCGAGGCCCGGCGGATTCTGGCCGGCGAGAAAGTGAGCTGCTACATCGGCTTCGACCCGACGGCGACAAGCCTGCACATCGGGAGCCTCGTCCCCATCATGTCGCTTGCCCACATCCAGCGAAACGGCCACCGGCCCATCGCGCTGGTCGGCGGCGGCACGGCCATGATCGGGGATCCCAGCGGCAAAACGGAGATGCGCCAGATCCTCTCGAAGGAGAAAATCGACGAGAACGCCGAAGCCATCAAAAAACAGCTCTCCCAGTACATGGATTTCGATGAAGGCAAGGCCCTGCTCGTCAACAACGCCGACTGGCTCATGCCCCTGAACTACATTGAATTCCTGCGGGATATCGGCCGCTTCTTCAGCGTCAACCGGATGCTCGCCGCCGAGAGTTACCGGATGCGCCTGGAAACGGGCCTGAACTTTATCGAGTTCAACTACATGCTGCTTCAAGCGTATGACTTCCTCTATCTTTTCCAGAATCAGGACTGCCTCTTCCAGATGGGCGGAAACGACCAGTGGGGCAACATCGTGGCCGGCATCGACCTGATCCGCCGCGTCGAGGGGAAACAAGCCTACGGCATCACCTTTCCCCTGATCACGACCTCCCTGGGGACAAAGATGGGGAAGACGGAAAAAGGCACCGTCTGGCTCGACGGCAGCCTCACCTCGCCCCACGAGTACTACCAGTACTGGATCAACTCGACCGATCTGGACGTGGAGCGGTTCATGGCCCTGTTCACCTTCCTGCCCATCGAGGAGATCCGGGAAGTGCGCAATCTGAGCGACGCCGATCTCAACAAGGCCAAGGCGGTGCTTGCCTTCGAGGCCACGAAGGTGACCCACGGGGAGGAAGCGGCCGTGGGGGCCTGGCGCGCCGCATCGGCGGCCTTCGGCTCAAAACCCGTCGAGGCCTCGCTCTTTCCCTCGAGCTCGATCCCGCGCGAGAAGGCCGCAGCCGATGTTTCGGCCATTCCCGCCATCGAGAAACGCCGCGAGGATTTCGGGGAGGGCATCCCCGCCTTCGAGCTCTTCCACGAGGTGGGGCTCTGCAAGTCGCGGGGTGAGGCCCGGCGCAACCTCGAGCAGGGCGGGGGCTACGTCAACGGCGAGCCCATAAAAACATTTGACGAAAAGATCGGTCTGTGGCATATTGCAAAAAACAGTGAGATTTTGCTGAGGAAAGGCAAGAAGACATACTTCCGCATTGTCGTACGCTAGTCCCCATTCCCGGCCCGGGGACAATCTCACAAGCCCGATAAAAAAATTGAAAATTTCGCTTGACATATCTGTCAGGTTGAGTATAATCGTCTCTTTCCGGTGATGGAACGGTTAATTTTTCCATCGAAATAGTTCTTGACAAGAGAAGGCCTTTAAACTAAACGTATAGGCTCTTTTCAGCGGTCTTTGACAATTGAATACAGGGAAGGATGTTTTTCTGGGTCCGCTTTGAGTTTCGCAATTTGAAGATCAATATCTAGTATATAAAAACTGGAGAGTTTGATCCTGGCTCAGAACAAACGCTGGCGGCGTGCCTAACACATGCAAGTCGTACGAGAAAGTCGGCTTCGGCCGATGAGTACAGTGGCGCACGGGTGAGTAACGCGTGGGTAATCTACCCCTCGGTCAGGAATAACCCGCCGAAAGGCGGGCTAATACCCGATAACACTGACACTCTGCGGAGTGTTTTTCAAAGAAGGCCTCTGTTTACAAGCTTTCGCCGGAGGATGAGCCCGCGTACCATTAGCTAGTTGGCAGGGTAATGGCCTACCAAGGCTACGATGGTTAGCTGGTCTGAGAGGATGGCCAGCCACACTGGAACTGAGATACGGTCCAGACTCCTACGGGAGGCAGCAGTGAGGAATCTTGCGCAATGGGGGAAACCCTGACGCAGCAACGCCGCGTGAGTGAGGAAGGCTTTCGGGTCGTAAAGCTCTGTCAGATGGGAAGAAATGGGTGAAGGTCAATACCCTTCATTCTTGACGGTACCATCAGAGGAAGCACCGGCTAACTCCGTGCCAGCAGCCGCGGTAATACGGGGGGTGCAAGCGTTGTTCGGAATCATTGGGCGTAAAGCGCGCGCAGGCGGCTTGGTAAGTCAGATGTGAAAGCCCTGGGCTTAACCCAGGAAGTGCATTTGATACTGCCTCGCTAGAGTACGGGAGAGGAAAGTGGAATTCCTGGTGTAGAGGTGAAATTCGTAGATATCAGGAGGAACACCGGTGGCGAAGGCGACTTTCTGGCCCGATACTGACGCTCAGGCGCGAAAGCGTGGGGAGCAAACAGGATTAGATACCCTGGTAGTCCACGCTGTAAACGATGTTCACTAGGTGTTGGGGGTATTGACCCTCTCAGTGCCGTAGCTAACGCATTAAGTGAACCGCCTGGGAAGTACGGTCGCAAGACTAAAACTCAAAGGAATTGACGGGGGCCCGCACAAGCGGTGGAGCATG
>DASRZY010000161.1:0-2552 GCA_035685905.1 Syntrophales bacterium | reverse complement strand
AAAAATCATCGTCGTACATAACGAAGTTACCCGGTTCTGTCCATCGGGGGAGGACTGATAAGAGGCAAGCTTTTGGATGAGAAATGATCCCTGATGCCAAGCGCTGCAACGCCGTCGGGCAAGGAAGCATTGATGATGCCTAATGAAAAGGGGGTTCCGAATCTCTTCGGAACCCCCTTTCGCTTGTCTGAGCTCTTCTATGAACCGGGTCGATGACTACTTGATCACCGCTGCGCCGGCGCCGGCAACCTGGCCATCCTGGGCCGATGATCCTCCGGAGACACCGATGGCGCCGATGATCTTGCCGCCCTCGATGATGGGCACGCCGCCCTCGATGGCGGTAATCCCGTCCAGGGTCAGGTAGGTGACGTTTGTCTTGACCACATTCTCAAGGGCCAGGGTTGCGCGCTTGTATTGAACGGATGCCTTGGCCTTGTGGACCGACACATCGATGCTCCCCCACTGCACCACATCGGCACGCTCGAAGTAAACGAGCTGTCCGCCCGTGTCCACAACGGCAATGCACATGTTGAGCTTCATCTCGGCTGCCTTTGCCGCCGCTGCCGCCGCCACCTTCTT
This sequence comes from Syntrophales bacterium, assembly GCA_035685905.1. Taxonomy (GTDB): domain Bacteria; phylum Desulfobacterota; class Syntrophia; order Syntrophales; family UBA2192; genus UBA2192. The sequence goes on along the minus strand of DASRZY010000161.1, from coordinate 1,973 downwards.
GGCCGTCGCCAGGTTGAGGTTGGGGCCATAGGGGTTGGGCATCTGCTGGGCGAAGGCCGTGCCGGCAACGAAGAGGGCAACAACACAAAGGACTGCTGCAAGTTTCAGAGATCGCATACGTTTTCCTCCTGTTTTTTTGGGAGATTCCCTTTTCGGGGTGACGTCAAACTATAGGAGAGCACCTGGGAATTGTCAACGCATTTCGTGCCCCGAATGGCTTGAAACGCAGTCCTGGAGCCTATTTCATAAATGACATAACCTCCAGATGTGCACTTCGCACAGGGGAGCATGACGGCATGAATGCTGCAATCTTGCTGATTTGAGTGAATGTGTGCTAGAAGTTCTGGCATTCGTTCGCATCGACATCTCAGAACAAGTCGCTCCGAAGAGTATCATCGGAGCGCAAGACGTGCTTCATGACAGACTCGTCCTGCGGTTTCGCAAAGCGGTTTGGGTCCAGGGGCCTTTGGGTCGCCCTGTCGGTTATTTTTCTTTCCGCCTGCACGGCCCAGTACCCGCTGAATCCGAAGGTTGACAACATCAACAGGGAAGTGGCCTACCGGATGAAGCTCTCGGACCGTGATCGGAGCCAGGAGCTGCTTCTCATCCTTGCGTTCTCGGGCGGGGGGATACGGGCGGCTTCGCTGTCCTACGGCATCCTGGAGGCGCTTGACCTGGTCGAGGTGCCCCTCCCTGAATTGAAAACCGGTGAGCGGCACACCATGCTCGACGAGGTCGACATGATCTCGAGCGTGTCCGGAGGGAGCTTCACGGCCGCCTATTACGGTCTCCACGGACGCGACATTTTCAACGACTTCCGCAGGGATTTTTTATACGAGAACTATCAGGCAGGCCTGTTGTGGGGCCTTGCGAACCCCGTCAACTGGGTCCTGCTTTCATCGCCCCGGTACGGCCGCAGCGACATGGCCCAGGAATACTACGATAACAGGCTGTTCAAGGGCGCAACGCTGGGGGATATCGCGAAGAGGCGCGGGCCTGCCATCAACATCCTCTCCACGGATGCCATCGACGGCATCAGCTTCAGCTTCACGCCGAGCCAGTTTGCCATGATCTGCTCCGACTTCGACAAGTTCCCCGTTGCCCGGGCCGTGGCCGCATCGGCGGCATTCCCCGGGGCTTTTTCACCGGTTGTGCTGAAGAACTATTCGGGCACCTGCGACGCCCGGATACCGAGATGGATGGAGATCGCCCTCGCCAAACCGGATATCTCCAACCGGACCTACTACAACGCGCGGCGGATGAAGACCTACCTCGATCCCACAAGGAAGCCCTACATCCACCTGATCGACGGGGGGGTCTCGGACAACCTCGGGGTCCGCGGCACCCTGGAGACCCTCATTGCCCGGGGCGGTATCCGGGAGGCCCTCAAGGAGGCCAACCTCGAGAAGACGAGGCGGGTGGCCATCATCATCGTTGATGCCGAGACGCAGGATACGGCCAGCTGGCAGGTGCTCGACGAGGTCCCGGGCCTGACCTCCGTGGTGGGCTCCTCCTCCACGATCATGATCAACAGGTACAACTTCGAGACGATCGAGCTGTTGAACCACGTCATAAGCGACTGGACTTACGAGGACGAGCACCACGGCCGCAAGCCCATCGACTTCTACAAGGTCCATGTGGCCTTCGATGCCCTTCCCGACCAGGGGGAACGGGACTACTTCAACAGAATCCCAACGAGCCTCTACCTTCCCGAGGATCAGGTGGATCGTCTGCGCGATGCGGCGGTAAAGATCCTTTACAGCGACAAGAATTTTCTGAGGCTGGTGACCGACCTGGGGGGAAGGATGCCGGAGGTGAAGGCCGGGAAGGCAGATGATGCCAAGGCGCAGGCACATACAGCCGAAGAGGACATTGACAACGAGTTTCACGCCATGCCGTGAACGGCGCAAGGCCCCCTGCAAGCCTCGAGGGAATTCAACGACAGATCTCCGTGAAAGCCATCCGCTTCCGTG
>DASRZY010000160.1:0-2645 GCA_035685905.1 Syntrophales bacterium | reverse complement strand
GGAGAAGCAGGTCACCAAGACGCTTGAAAAACATATCTTCAAGTTCCCCGAGGTCAGAAAGGAGTTGACCTATTCCACGAGCCGCCCGGGTCTTGTGATCATCAATGTGGAACTGGAAAACTACGTCAAGAATGCGGATCTGTTCTGGGCAAAGCTCCGCAATGAAATGCTTGAAACCGCTCAGACGGAGCTGCCCGCCGGGGTCCGCGGGCCGATCGTGAATTCCGATTTCGGCGACACCGTCGCCCTGCTCATCGCCGTCCACGGCGAGCGTTACGGGTACCGGGAACTGCGCGATTACGTTGACACGATCCAGGACCGGTTCCGGACGGTCCGTGAAACGGGGAAGATGATGCGGTACGGCGACCAGGGCGAACAGATCTGGATCACGGGAAGCCTCGCGCGCCTTTCCCAGTATTTTGCGGATCCGCTCCGTATCATGGCAGCGCTCCAGCAGCGGAACATTATAGCGGAGACGGGAAAAGCCGAGACCGGCCAATCCAAGATCCCGATGAGGACAACGGGGCCCTTTACCACGGAAGAGCAGATCGCCAATGTGATGGTGGACGTGTCCAAAACGGGCGAGCCCGTCTACATCAAGGATTTCGCCAAGGTTGAGCGGCGCTACCAGGACCCGGTCTTTCTTGTCCGTTACGATGGAAAGCCAAGTGTGCTCTTGTCCGTCGAAATGCAGAAGGGCAAAAATGTCACCGAACTGGGGGAGCGCCTTGACGGAGTCATGAGCCAGCTTCGATTGCTGCTGCCTCCCGACATCAATGTCGATATTATCGCGGATCAGCCAACCATGGTCCGGGAGCGCATCGCCGAGCTCGGCCATGAATTCATGCTGGCCATCGCTGCCGTCATCCTGGTGACGATTGTCCTTCTGCCGATCCGCGTTGCCCTGATTGCGGCCCTGGCCATCCCGGTGACGCTCCTCGCAACGGTGGGGATCATGAACGCCTTCGGCATTCCCCTGCACCAGGTATCGATTGCAGCACTCATCGTCGTCCTGGGAATCGTCGTGGACAATGCCATCGTCATCGTGGACAACTATATCGAGCTCCTGGATCATAAGGTGCCGATAGAGGAGGCGACTTGGCGCTCTGCCGCGGATGTTTTCATCCCGGTGTTGGCCGCGACGGTGACCATTGTCTGTTCCTTTATGCCCCTGATCATCCTGACGGGGACTGCCGGCGAGTTCATCATCGCGCTTCCGCTCACGGTGAGCATTGCCCTGATTGTTTCCTTTATTGTCGCCATCACGCTCACGCCTTTCCTTTGCAGTTTCTTTATAAAAAAGGGACTCCACGACCACGAAGCCCCCGACAAGAAGAAATCGTTTAATCTCCTCGACAGCCTCCAGAACGCGTACGGGAAGGCGATCGTCTTCTTCATGAAACGAAAAGGGCTGGGTCTGGCCGTCGGTATTGGAGCCGTCGTCCTGGGTGCGATTGCTTTCCTGCTGGTCCCGCAGCAGTTCTTCCCTCCTGCCGAACGCAACCAGTTTGTGATTGATCTCTGGATGCGCGAGGGCACGCGGATCGAGACAACGGATGCCGCCATGGGCCGGATCGAGAAGTATCTGTCCGATCGTCCCGAAGTTGCCCATTACGCGAGTTTTGTCGGGCAGAGCGCCCCGAGATTTTACTACAACGTCAACCCACAGCAGCCCGATGGCGCCTACGGCCAGTTCATTGTCAACACCCGATCCGTCAAAGCGACGCCTGCCCTCGTGGCGGACCTGCGGGTGAAATTGGCTGCTGTCGTTCCCGAGGCCATGGTGATCGTCAGGGAACTGCAGCAGGGATCATCACAGGAGGCCCCCATAGAAATCCGGATTTCGGGTGACGACATGGCCATGTTGAAACAGATCGGAACGGAGGTGGAAAACATGCTTCGGGCAGAGCCTTCTTCCCAGTTTGTGCACCGTGACTACTACAACGACACGTACAGGGTCGATATCGACGTAAACAACGAGTTGGCCAATCGTCTCGGCCTGACCAATGGCGCGGTCTCCCAGATCCTGTCCGGCGGCTTTGACGGTGTACCCACCGGAGTCTTCTGGGAGGGGGACCGTGCTGTTACCATGCTCCTGCGCCTCGAGAAGGACGAGCGCTCTTCCTTTGACTCCGTGGGTGATGTCTACATGACCTCCCAGCTCACCCATGCGAGCGTGCCGCTGAGGGCCGTTGCCAACCTCACGCCGGAATGGCAGACGAGCCGCATCGTGCGCCGCAACGGCGTGAGGACCCTGACGGTGCGCAGTTTCGTCAAGGAGGGGGTATACGCATCCACATTACTTGATGCCGTCGCACCGAAGATCGCGGCGCTCAAGCTGCCGCCCGGGTACCGCATCGAGTATGGAGGAGAAAAATTCAATAAGGACGACAATCTTCCTCACATGGTCGGAGCCCTGGGGATCAGCCTTGTCGCCATCTTTCTCGTGCTTCTCGTCCAGTTCCGGAATCTATCGGTGCCCCTCGTCATCATGACATCGATCCCTTTGTCGCTTCTTGGCGCAGCGGTGGGGTTGCTGATCACCCGGAATCCCTTCGGGTTCATGGCCTTCATCGGCCTGATCAGCGTGTGCGGCATCGTGGTCCGAAATGCGATCATCCTCATCGACTATGTGAACGAGAAGA
>DASRZY010000159.1:0-12947 GCA_035685905.1 Syntrophales bacterium | reverse complement strand
CGACGGCGTAGCCCTGGATGCTCAGGTGGGAGTAGTCCAGGGGGTAGTTCTTGTCTGCACCGGCGGTCATGTTGCCGAATTCTGCGGGATAGAGCACCTCGCGGCCCCGGAACGTCGACAGCCAGATCTCGCAGCCGCCCCGGCAGCCGTCCACGCAGCGCGTGCAGATGCCCGACATGGGAACCACGCTCCTCGAGCGGTTAAAGGTCCCTGTCGCCTCGTTTGCATTGGGTTGCCTCAAATTCATACGCTGGTCCTCCTTCCTCATCCTGCGGATAATAAAAAAGGGCGTCCAATCGAGATTTGGACGCCCTTATCCAAAAGTAACGGTTTCGTTACCAGAGTTACAATTTCGTGTCAAGAACTTTCATGGACGCCCCGGGAGATGATGATCGCTTCGGCGATCTGTCGCATGGGCCGCCGCATGTTCATGCTCATCTGCTGCATTTTCCGGTAGGCCTCGTCGCCGCCGATCCCGTTTTCGGCCACCAGGATGTCCTTTGCCCGCTCGATGAGCTTGCGCGACTCCAGTTCCTCCTGGATGACCCGGCTCCGGACGAGAAGCTCCGTGTTCTCGATGGCGATGGCGGCCTGGTTGGCAATCGTGGTGAGGACCGTGACTTCGGACTCCGTGAAATCGTGGGGCCTCGAGGTGTAGCAGTTGATGACCCCGATGACGCGGCTCTTCACGGCCAGGGGCACCGAGAGAAGCGACACGAGCCGTTCCTTGCGGGCCATCTCGGGGTATTGGTAATCCGCACTCTCCCTCACGTCACGCACGATGGCGGGCCGGTTTTCCGAGGCCACTTTCCCGACGATCCCCTTGCCGATCTCGAGAATCCGCTTCTTGTTGTATTCCTTGCTGATGCTCTGGGTGGCCTTGACGTGAAGCTTGCCGTCGTCGTCGATGAGCATGAGGGAACAGATTTTGGACCCCATGACCTCGGCGGTGACGGTGACGATCAGTCGAAGGATGTCTTCCAGGTATTTTTCGGAGGTGATGGCCCGGCTGATGGTGAGGAGCGCGCTGATCCTGCTTTCCACGGAGGAGCTCTTCCCGCTGTCCGCCTCGTTGCCGGCTTTTCCCGATGTTTTTTTCAGTGCCATAACCCGAAACTCCCGCCAGGGACCGGAACGGGCGCCGTTGCCCATTACATATTCGTTCCTGCTTCTATAACACCGCGGGGTCGAAATGCAAAAGAAAACCTTCAGCAAGTCCCTCTCCAGTGCGGGCAGGCAGACGCTGACTGTTTTTTTCTATTGCCGTTTTGACCCCTTGCCCTCTCCGGGCTCATCACGCCTGGGCTCAAACATCCGGCATGGAGCAGCGGAGTTCCTCAGAACGACAAAAGAAGGCAGTTCCCGGGACTTGAAGCCGATGAGCCGGCAACCGTGAGGATGGGCCGGGTCATGGGTAATGAAGAAATGCAGGCATTCGAAGCAGTTTACTTTCCGGCTCCCCTGTTGCTCCCCGACCACCTCGCTCTTGCCCCCGCCCCGGCCCCCGTCCTGCCGAACGGGGATTCCTTATTGAGAATTTGAAGCTTTCATGGTAGTTGGCATCACGAGTTGTGTGAGCCCCCTGCCTGCATGTGGCAAGTTCCATGCCGGGGCTTTCACATCGGGACCTTTCAAATGGAGCAACCATGGAATCGAGGAATCTTTTAGTGACAGGCGGCTGCGGCTTCATCGGCAGCAATTTTATCCGCTATCTTCTGGAGAAATCGGACTTCACGGGCAGGATCGTCAATGTCGACAAGCTGACCTACGCCGGCAACCCCGAGAATCTGAAAGATCTCGGCGAACGCTTCGCGGGCCGCTATCTGTTCCTGCGGGAGGACATCTGCAACCTGGAGAGGATGAACGCGATTTTCGCCGATTACGGCATCGACGCCGTCTGTCATTTCGCAGCCGAATCCCACGTGGACCGTTCCATCAAGCGGCCCGCCGAGTTCATCTTCACGAACATCGTCGGCACCTTCAACCTTCTCGAGGCGGCGCGCAACCACACCGATCGCTTCAGCCTCTTTCACCATGTCAGCACCGACGAAGTTTACGGCAGCCTGGGCAAGGAGGGTCTCTTCACCGAGACGATGCCCTACAAGCCCAACAGCCCCTACAGCGCTTCCAAGGCGTCCTCGGATCATCTGGTGAGGGCCTACTTCAAGACCTACGGCCTTCCCGTGACGATCTCCAACTGCTCCAACAACTACGGCCCCTGGCAGTTTCCCGAGAAGCTGATCCCGCTGATCACGCTCAACGCCCTGGAGGGAAAACCGCTGCCCGTCTACGGCGACGGGAAGAACGTCCGCGACTGGCTCTACGTGGAAGACCACTGCGAGGCCATCTGGACGATCATGAACAGGGGCCGGCGCGGAGAGACGTACAACATCGGCGGCAACTCCGAAGAGGAGAACATCGCCGTGGTGCATGCGATCTGCGACATCCTCGACGAGATGCGCCCCAGGGCGGGCGCCGGGACCCGGCGCGAACTCATCACCTACGTCAAGGACAGGCCGGGGCACGACTGGCGTTACGCCATTGACTCGAGCAAACTCCAGGCCGAGCTCAAATGGGCGCCCCGCGAATCCTTCCACACGGGTCTTCGCAAGACGATCCTCTGGTACCTGGAGAACAGCACCTGGATTGCGCGCGTCCGGAGCGGGGAGTACCTCCGCTGGATCGACGAGCACTACGGGACCGAAGGAAGACAAGAGGCCAAATAAACAGCAGCATCTTTCCAATCCTGCCCGTTGAATTGTCACGGGAATTGTTGTATGAATAACGTTGGCCAAGCTGCTGCGAGGATTCAGAGCCGGATCAAAGGGGGAGATCAATTGGGGAAAATCCGGATTGCCATTGCTGGGATCGGTAACTGCGCCTCTTCCCTGATCCAGGGGATCGAGTACTACCGGAAGAAATCACCGAAGGACATCATCGGCCTGATGCACTGGGACCTCGGAGGCTACCGGCCATCCGACATCGACGTGGTCTGCGCCTTCGACATCGACCACCGCAAGGTCGGCAAGGATATCGCCGAGGCCATCTTCCAGAACCCCAACTGCACAACCGTCTTCCAGCCCAGGGTCCCGAAAACGGGGGCAAAGGTGAAGATGGGGAAGATGCTCGACAGTGTGGCGCCCCACATGAGCCAGTACGACCCGCGCTTTGCCTTCGTGCCCGCAAAGCAGAAGGAAGCCACCAGGAAGGACGTGGTGGGAGCCCTGAGGGATTCGGGCGCGGAGATTCTTCTCAACTACCTGCCGGCCGGCTCCGAGGAGGCAACCCGGTTCTATGCCGGCTGCGCACTCGAGGCAGGTGTAGCGTTCATCAACAACATCCCCGTCTTTATCGCAAGCGACCCCGAGTGGGCAGCGCGGTTTGAAAAGAAGGGGCTCCCCATCATCGGCGACGACGTCAAATCGCAGCTCGGGGCGACCATCATCCACCGGGTGCTCACGCATCTGTTCAACCTCCGGGGGGTGAAACTCGAGCGGACGTACCAGCTCAACACGGGCGGCAACACCGATTTCCTCAATATGCTCGACCGCAGCCGCCTCAAGTCAAAACGCATCTCCAAGACCGAAGCCGTGCAATCACAGACCGGCAAGCGGCTGGCGCCGGAAAACATCCACATCGGCCCCAGCGACTGGGTGGCCTGGCAGAAGGACAACAAGGTCTGTTTCCTCAGGATGGAGGGAAGTATCTTCGGGGATGTGCCCATGCACCTGGAGATGCGGCTCTCGGTGGAGGATTCGCCCAACTCGGGCGGGGTGGTCATCGACGCCATCCGCTGCTGCAAGATCGCCCTCGACAGGGGCATCGGCGGGATCCTTTACGGCCCCTCGGCCTACTTCATGAAGCATCCGCCCCGGCAGCACACCGATGAAGAAGCCTGCGAGATGACGGAAGCCTTTATCAAGGGCAAGTAACTCGTTTGTTTCGTCTGTTTCGTTTATTTCGTTAAAAAACAAATCCCCCTGCGTCCCCCTTTTATAAAGGGGGATAGAGGGGGATTTTTCTTGCGGTCTGCTTCCCTGACCCTGGTCCCTACCCCCTCGTCCCTTGTCCCTTTAGAAGTCTTGCGTCCATCGGGTCCGTCGCACGAAGAATCTCCTCCATGGCCCCGTGAATCCTCCCATTCGTTGCCAGCAGGTGGGGCGAGTACAGATTGAAGGGCCCGTCGAACAGATCCGTCACTTTCCCGCCCGCCTCGGTGACCATGAGGCATCCCGCCGCCGTATCCCAGGGGCGAAGCTGCAATTCCCAGAAACCGTCGAACCGGCCGGCCGCCACGTAGGCCAGGTCCAGGGCCGCGGCGCCGGCCCGGCGGATCGCCTGCGCCTTGACGGCCATGGCATTGAAGTAGTTGACGTTGTTGTCGGGGTTGACGCGGATGTCGTAGGGGAAGCCCGTGGCAAGGAGGCTCCTCGACAAATCGGCCGTTGCGGAGACGGAAAGGCCGCGCCCGTTCAGGAAGGCCCCCTTTCCGCGCTCCGAGACAAAGAGTTCATCCATCATCGGGTTGCAGATCGCCCCGAGGATCACATCCCCGTCACGCTGCAGGGCGATGGAGACGCAGAACACGGGGTACTGGTGTGCATAGTTTGTTGTCCCGTCCAGCGGGTCGATGATCCAGGTGTATTCTTCTGCCAGCACAGAGCCCCTCGTTTCCTCGGCCATGATCCTGTGGCCAGGGAACGCTTTCTCGATCCGTGCGATCAGAAGCGCCTCGGCTCCCCGGTCGGCCTCCGTGACGAGGTCAATCTCCCCCTTGTAAGTGATGTCGTGAGCTTCGTAAAATTTCCCCTTCAGGAACCGTCCTGCCTCGAGGGCAATCTCCACTGCGAAATCCCTGTATGAACCCATGGCAACCATCCGGATTTTGTTGAATCAATTCACCTTATCGCATACGATGGAACATGGAAAGCGAAAAGCCGCCCCGCCACTCCGATTCGACAGGAGGCTCGCGAGAGGGGGGGACATTTTGTGTTGCGCACCCCGCAAATTGGTGATACGACTAAGCAAAACACGCGTAACCCGGGAGGCAAAAGAGGCATAGCGGTGGAAAAAACGGAGCTCAAACGAGACGAGTTCTTCCAGGAGTTGCAGCGGATACGGGAATCGAAAGGCATCGGGCTCGAAGACATCTCCCGACGATTCAAGATTCGTCTTTCTTTCCTCGAGTCCATCGAGAGCGGCAGTTTCGAGGACCTGCCGGAACCCGTGTACACAAAGACCTTCATCAAAACGTATGCGGGGCTTCTGGGGACGGATGCCGGTCCGATCCTGGCACGCTACTCGAAATACATTGAGAAAACGATTCCTGCCCCGCAGCCCGAACCCCCGAAGGAGCAGGACCTTCAGCCGCGCACCGAGGTTGCCGTCTTTGACTGGCTGGGAAAACAGGGGAGCAAGATAGGCTGGACCGTTGTTGCCGTAACCGTAGTCATCCTCCTGGGCATTTATGTCTTCCAGGACAGCGGCGAGAAGCCAACCCCGCCAAAGACAATTGCCCGCGAGGCAGTCAAGCCGCCGGAAAAACCGCCCGAGACGCCTCCAACCGGACAAACACCGGCCCCGCAGACGGAGACAACGCCGCCTCAGCAGGCCGCACAGAGTTCGACCCCGCAACAGGCGCCGACGCAGGCTGCAGCCCCGCAACCGGCCCCGGTTCAAGCGGCCGCCCCGGAGGCAAAGAAGCCCGAAGCGCCGCTGCCTGCGGAGAACAAGCCGCCGACGGCAGCACCCGTCCCGGGAGCCCTCAGCCTGAAGATCGAAGCCACCGAGGCGGCATGGGTCCAGGTCAGGGCCGACAAAGCACCGGCCGTACAAAAGCTGATGCAGCCGGGTGAAACACTGACGACCGAGGCAAAGGAGAAGATCACCGTCGATCTCGGAAATGCGGGCGGTGTCCAGATTACCTTCCAGGGGCAATCAATGGGGAGCCCCGGCAAGCGCGGCGAAGTGGTGCGCATGGTCTACCCGGAAGGCAAGCGGGTCGAGAAGAAGAAACCGGAAGAGCCGACACCGGCAACGAAGCCGGCTGCGGAATAAAACCGACACAACGGCCCGGTATCAGCCCCGGGGCGTAACGGATTAAAATTCCTCGCACCAAGGTGCCAGGAATTTAGAAACTTAAGGAAGTTGCTTTATCTGTTATTATGCTCGCTTACCCCGCAGCAAGCTGCGGGGACCGGGGGTGCATCCCGCCAGGGTGCACAATCATGAGCGGTTCTTTCCTTGCCGGGAAGCCCCGCGAAGCGGCATGAGGCTTCAATGCGCGTGCAATCGTTTTCAAGGAGACTGGAACCATGTTTGGATTGGGAATGCCTGAGTTGATCGTTATCCTCGTCATTATCGTCATTGTCTTCGGGGCAGGAAAAATCTCGAAACTCGGAGGCGACCTCGGCGCGGGGATCAAGAATTTCAAGAAGGCGATGAAAGAGGGCGACGAGGAATCCAAGAAGATCGACGAGAAAAAGGGTTAACCTCGATAAGCCTTGCTTCGGATCCCTGAACGCTCGTACCCGTCAGTCAAAAAAGAAAGCCCGATCGCACGACCGGGCTCTACTTATTTACAATTCTTTCCTAGGTAAGCGTCAGAACGGCACGTCCTCGTCCGGAGCCTGCTCGCCCCCTCCGTATGGGGGCATACCGCTGCCGCCGTCAGTGCCGGCTGCATCGCGGCTGCCGCCCCCTTTCGATTCCAGCATCTGCATGTTGTTGGCAACGATCTCCGTCATGTATCGTTTCTGTCCTTCCTTGTCTTCCCACGATCGGGTCTGCAGTTTTCCCTCGATGAAGACCAGCCGTCCCTTGGACAGGTAATTTCCGCATATCTCTGCAAGCTTTCGGAACGTCACCACCCGGTGCCACTCGGTTTTCTGAACCTTCTCCCCGCTCTTGTCCTTCCACTGCTCATCCGTCGCGATACGCAGGGTCGTCACCATCGTCCCGTCCTGCGTGTAGCGCACTTCGGGATCCGCCCCGAGCCTGCCGATCAGGATAACCTTGTTGACCATGACGCCCTCCCTCCGGGTGAATCGGTTTGTCCAGCGGGGGTCATCATATAGAAGACCGCCCCTGTTCGCAACGAAATTATCTCGAAGGCCTGAAAAGGCCTCGCCCGGCCGCCAAGCGGCCAGATTCCCTGTTGACTTCACCACACAGATCAAGTAGAAATATTTGCTTAAAGCAAACGAATCATTACATTTTTCAGGACACCTATGTTCCGGTCGGCCATCCTGATCACGCTGGGAGCGGCGATCACCGCTTTCGTTTCTTTCTTCATCGTCGTCTCCTATCCTGTTCTTCCCCGGGGCGAGCGAACGGTCCACAAACTTGCCACCCTCTGGGCGAGGATCCTGCTGTGGATATCCAGCGTGAAGACGGAGGTGGTGGGCAGGGAAAACATTCTCCATGGCCGATCCCAGATCTTCATGGCCAACCACCAGAGCGGATTCGACATCCTGATCGTGCTGGCGCACATTGACACCTATTTCGCCTGGATCGCCAAGAAAGAGCTGTTCAGCATCCCCGTTTTCGGCGATGCGATGAGAAAAGCCGGCTACCTTCCCATCGACCGCAAGAACTTCGTGAGGGCCATGCGGAGCATCAGCGACGCGGCCCGCATCATCCGGGAAGGAAAGTCCGTCATGACGTTCCCCGAGGGGACGAGAAGCATGGACAACCAGATCCACCCGTTCAAGAAGGGCGTTTTCCACCTTGCCCTGAAGGCGGGAGTGCCGATCGTTCCGGTTACGATCATCGGAAGCGGGGACATCATGCCCAAGAAATCATTCGGTGTCCATCCCGGCAAGATCACCATGGTCATCGACAAGCCCATTGACGTCAGCGGCTACTCCGAGGAAACGATCGACGAGCTGCTCAACCGGGTGTATGAAATCGTGGCCTCGCATTACTACCTGCGCAGGCCCGATCTGGCCATGAAACAGGAGAAGGCGGCCTAAGAAAGCCCCTTTCCCTGATCTCCCCCTCCCTCGAGGGGAGAGCCCTTCGACCGACTCAGGGCCGCGAGCACTTGTTCTGAGCTTGTCGAAGGATGTCGAACGGGGCCGGGGTGAGGGTGAATCATCCGTGCCCGGTACAGGCTGATTGAGACGAAGATGAAACAAAAAAAAGGCATGGCCGACAGGAAACCGTTGCAGGGGCGGGCGCGCGAAATCGCAGGGGTGGTTTTATTCGCGCTGGCCGTTTTTCTGTTCCTGTCCGTGATCTCCTACACGCCGATGGACCCGTCTCTTTCCAACTACGAAACCTCGACGACGAAGATCTCCAACATCGGCGGCATCATCGGGTCCTACCTGGCCGACATCCTCATCCGTTTCCTGGGGCTTAGCGCCTACTGGCTTCCGCTGTTTCTGCTCATCACGTCGGTGAAACTCTTCCTCGATGCCGAATTCCTCTTCCGGCCCGGGTGGATCGGAGGGTTCATCGGCCTCATCGTGACAACCTCGGGGCTATTCGCCCAGGCCTACAAGATCATCCCGCTCGTCGAGACGCCCTTTGCGGCAGGCGGGTTTGCGGGCACGCTGCTCTCCGAGTACCTCACTACCCTGTTCAACCCGGGCGGGACCTTCATCTTTTTGCTCGTGGGCCTCATCGTCTCGCTCATCGTCACGGTGGAGCTCTCCGTTGTCACGGCCTTGCGCAAGTCAGCCGCCGTCGTCCGCAGCACGGGCAGCGGGATCCTGTCCGTCGCGAAGACCGGGCGCGAGAAGGTGACCGACTACCTGCAGGAAGAGCAGGAGGAGGAAATCGAGGAGCGTGATCAGCCGAAAAAGGGCGAGAAACGGCCGCCGCCCGTGATCCGCGAGGAGAAAACACCGGCGCCGGAGCGATCGAGAAAGAAAAAGATCGAGCAGACGCTCTTCGAGTTCGTCGAGCCCAAGGGCGCCTACATGCTCCCGCCGCTCACGCTGCTCGACGACGTGCCCCGCCGGGACACGAAGCAACGGCGCGAAAACCTGATTGCCAACGCGAGGCTGCTGGAAAAGAAGCTTGCCGATTTCGGCGTCGAGGGGAAGGTCACGGAGGTCAAGCCGGGGCCCGTCATCACCATGTACGAGCTCGAACCCGCACCGGGCGTGAAGATCAACAAGATCTCCAACCTCTCCGACGACCTGGCCCTTGCCCTGAAGGCGCCGAGCGTGCGCATCGTCGCTCCCATCCCCGGCAAGGCCGCCATCGGGATCGAGATCCCCAACCCCGAGCGCGATGCCGTCGCCCTCCGGGACGCCATCGACAACGAGGCCTTCGCCCAGGCCAAGCACCGGCTGCCCATCGCGCTGGGCGAGGACATCACGGGGATGCCCGTGATCGCCGATCTCATCCGGATGCCCCACCTGCTCATCGCGGGGACGACGGGCTCGGGGAAAAGCGTTTTCCTCAATGCGCTCATCTGCAGCCTGCTCTTCAAGGCATCCCCCGACGAAGTGAAATTCCTGATGATCGACCCCAAGCGCCTGGAGCTTGCAGCCTATGAGGGGCTTCCGCACCTGCTGCACCCCGTCGTGGTGGACCCCAAGGAGGCCTCCCAGGTCCTGCGCTGGGCCGTCGAGGAGATGGAGAGCCGCTACCGCATCATCGGCGAGACGGGCGAGAAGAGCATCGACAAGTTCAACCGCTTCGTGGAGAAAAAGCAGCAGGGCCGCGAGCGGATCGTCGAGGAGGGGCAGGCGCAGCTTCCCATGGGCGATGCGGCCGCAGAGCCCAAGCCGCTGCCCGCGAGGCTCCCCTACATCGTCATCGTCATCGACGAACTGGCCGATCTCATGATGGTGGCCCAGCGCAACGTCGAGGAGTCGCTCACGCGGCTTGCCCAGATGGCGCGGGCCTCGGGGATCCACCTCATCCTGGCCACCCAGCGCCCCTCCGTGGACGTCATCACGGGGATCATCAAGGCGAACTTCCCCACGCGCATCTCCTTCCAGGTCTCCTCGAAGGTGGACTCGCGGACGATCCTGGACCAGCTGGGCGCCGAGCAGCTCCTGGGCCAGGGCGACATGCTCTTCATGCCCCCGGGCACCTCGAAGCTGCAGCGCATCCACGGCGCCTTCGTCTCCGATCGCGAGATCTCGCGCATCGTGAGTTTCATCCGCAAGCAGGAGACCCCCGTCTACGACGAATCGATCCAGAAGTTCAAGGCGGAGTCCCCGGAAGGGGAAAAGACCGACGGCGATTTCGACGAGAAGTACGACGAGGCCGTGGAGCTGGTCACCGAGCTGGGCCAGGCCTCGGTGTCGCTCGTACAGCGTTACCTGAAGGTGGGCTACAACCGCGCCGCCCGGATGATCGAGCGGATGGAAAAAGAGGGCGTCGTAGGCCCCTCCGACGGCGTGAAACCCAGGAAGGTCCTGGCCAGAAAGCTGTCGCGATAAGGTGAGCGAAAAGAACGTCTACATCCTGAGCCTCGGCTGCCCGAAGAATCTCGTGGACAGCGAGGTCTTGTCCGCCCTTCTGTCGAACTCGGGGTTGCGCATCACCGACCGGCCCGATCTTGCCGAAACCATAATCGTCAACACCTGCGCCTTCATCGTGCCCGCCAAGGAGGAATCCATCGAGGAGATCCTCCGGATGGCGGCCTGGAAGAAAAAAGGCCATTGCCGGCGGCTGATCGTCACGGGGTGCCTGCCCCAGCGCTACGGCGCCGAGCTGGCCGGCGAGCTGCCGGAGGTGGACCTGTTTCTCGGAACGGGGGATTTCCCGGAGATCCTCACGCACATCAAGCATCTCGACAAAGGCCCGCGCAAAGCCCCTCTCGTGAAGGTCGGCCGGCCCCTTTTTCTCATGGATTCCGTCATCCCGCGGAAGGTCTCCACGCCCCTCTACAGCTACCTGAAGATCGCCGAGGGGTGCTCGAACTGCTGCGCCTACTGCATCATCCCCACGATCCGGGGCCCCGTCCGGAGCCGGCCCATGGCCGACATCATCACGGAGGCCGAAAGGCTTGCCGCCGAGGGAACGCGGGAGATCATCCTCATCGCCCAGGACACAACGGCCTGGGGCCGCGATCTCAAGGGCCGGCCCACGCTCAACGGCCTTGTCAAGCGGCTCTGCACCATCGAAGGGCCCCGCTGGGTCCGCCTGCTCTACACCTACCCGAAGAACATCACCGACGAGCTGCTTTCCACGATGGCCATGGAGGAAAGGATCTGCCGATACCTCGACATCCCGGTGCAGCACATCGACGACAGGATTTTGCGGGCCATGAACCGCAAGGGCACCTCCGCCTTCATCCGGAAGAAGATCGCCGAGATCAGGCAGACGCTCCCGGGAGTCGCGCTGCGGACGTCGCTCATCGTCGGATTTCCCGGGGAGACGGAGAATGAGTTCGAGCGGCTTCTGCACTTCGTCGAGGAGGCCCGTTTCGAAAGCCTGGGGGTCTTTACGTATTCACCCGAAGAGGGAACGGCGGCAGCAGGGATGCCGGGGCAGGTGCCCGAAGAGGAAAAAATACGGCGGCAGGGCCGGATCATGGAAGCCCAGGCGGCGATCTCGGATGAGATCGGCCTGGCGCGCATCGGGGCGGTTGAAGAGGTGCTCATCGAGGGAAAGACGGACAGGCCCGATTTCCCCTTCTATGGCAGGACACGCTTCCAGGCCCCGGAGATCGACGGGATCACTTACGTCCGCGCGAAGAATCTCAGGCCGGGCGAGCTTGTCCGCTGCACGATCACCGCGGCGGAAATCTACGATCTATGCGCGGAAAAAGCGGGCGACTGAAAGTCCGCCCGCCTATAAGAAATTCGTTCCTTAATCTTCCTCTCCCCTGCGCGGGAGAGGATTGAGGTGAGGGGGAATGTTCCCCCGTATCCACCGGGGGCGCTCCATCTGCCCGTGAAGCGGGCTGGGGAGCGCTTCATGTCCAAACCCTTCCTTGCCGGGAGGCAGCGCAGCGCGGTGCCTCAATTCCTCCTTCCGCCAGGGGAGGAGAACAGAGGTGGTTGCACGGTTGCTTCAGGCCAGGCCGCGCTGCTTTCTTCTTTTCTTCTCATCGCCTTCCAGACAGCAGCGCTTGTATTTCTTGCCACTTCCACAGGGGCACGCGTCGTTGCGGCCGATTTCCTCTTTTTTCGCGGTATTCTCACCAGCGCTGAACAGTTTTTCCAGAAATTTCATCGTTACCTTCCTCGCAGCGCTGTCGGACCGTGTCCCCCGCTGCCGTTGTTTGATCACGCGTCCGTAGACGGGCCCGCCTCGACGATCTCGATGTCGAAGACGAGGGTCTTGCCGGCCAGGAAATGGTTCAGGTCCATCTTGACCATTTCGTCGAGGATCTCGAAGACCTCTGCGGGGATCTTGTTTCCCTGCGGGTCGATGAGTTCGATCATCATCCCCTTCTCCAGCTCCATGTCCTCGGGAACCGTGTTTTTCGGAATGTCTACGATCAGCTCCACCCGCCGGGGCCCATAGCCCATCTCGGGTGAAATCGTGATCGTTTTCTTCTCTCCCACCGTCATGCCGATTACGGCTTCGTCGAAGCCGCGGATGATCTGCCCGCAACCGACGGTGAACGTGAGGGGCCGCCGCCCCGACGAGGAATCGAAGACCTCGCCGTTCTCTACCTTGCCCGTGTAATGGACACTGACTCTGTCTCCCGACTGGATGGCTTTTTTCATCGCCGTTCCTCCTGGCAAATGGCCTCAATTCATCCCAATATAAAACCGCCGGCCTCTGCGGAGCCAGCGGTTATCCCTGCGCCACAAACAACGTGATCGTTCTCTATGCGGCCCTCAAAATCTCTTGAGGTTCCATTGACCGAGTTGTATATAATGCATTAGGTAAAAAGTAAAGCCACTCTTTTCAGCGGGAAATTGCGCCTGCAAACCCGCCACCGCATCAGAATCAACATGAAAGAGCAACGAATACATCTCGAAGAACTCGTCAACGCCCTCACCCACGGCATGGGGGCTCTTTTGAGC
>DASRZY010000158.1:0-10611 GCA_035685905.1 Syntrophales bacterium | reverse complement strand
TATCCCGCAATCATCCCGCTTGCCGTCCCTGCAAGGGTGAAGAGCGTAACAACGGCCCCCACAGCGATGAGCGAGAAGCCTTCCCTGACAAGCAGAACGGGCAGGAAGGTCCGGAAGACGTGCGCCACGAAGGCGCGAAATACCATGATGAGCCAGATCAGGACGATCCACTGCCAGATCGACCCGAACATCTCTCTGAGTGTCCCCAAGAATGTGCGGCTCTCGATTTTTTGACAATCCGGGACGGGTACGACCAAGAACAGGTAGCCGAAAATTGCGAGTCCCGGGATCATCAGCCAGGGCATCCCGTCGAGTCCCCTGAGAGTCACGAACCAGGCAATGAAGAGCGGTCCCACGGCAAAGGCGAAGGTCCCGCCCATGTTGAAGATGGAATAGGCAAATCCGGGCCTCGCGCCTGCATAGGAGAAGACCATGCCCGCCACGGAGGGGTGGAACATGGACGATCCGATGGAGCCGCAAGCAACGCAGAGCAAGAGAAGCACGTAGGTTGGCGCAACCCCCGTGAAGGGCACAAAGATGACCGACAGGGCGATACCGCCAAGAATGAAAAACCGGGTCTGGTAGCGGTCGGCGAAAAACCCCACGTTGGGCTGGACGACAAAGGAGAGGAAACGGCTCAGGCCGCCGATGAGGCCGATTTCGGTCAGGGTGAGGACAAACCGGTCGGCGAAGACAGGCAGCAGCGGGGTCACAAAGGAATTGTAGAAATCGCCCGTGAAGTGGATGAGGGTGAGGGCAAAAAGAACCCGGATGTCGGCTTTTTTCGGCGGCTCGGTCATGGGAGGTGCTTTCTCGGTCATCAGCGCACTTCATGTTAGGGGAAAGCAGCAGGCATGTCAATCAAGGAGGGCTCACGAAAGACTTACCTGCCGGCCAGGCTGTCCGAGATGCTTTGCAGCTCGGCGATCATTTGCCGGATCTCCTCGGTCCGTCCCCGGGCCCCGTACAGCAGAGACTCGATGGTTGCCGTCTCGTCCTTTACGTGATGCACTGCCTGTTTGTGCATCCCATCGATGGCCGCATTGATCCGTTCCTCCCACTGGGCAGCCAGGCGGTTGATGTTGGTCTCCACCTCCCAGGGGATCTTCTCGACGAACCGTTTCTCGAAGAGCCGCCGGAACAGCAACATGGGGATGAGAAACCAGATCAGATCGAGATTGTAGTTCGAGGCGCGAAACGTCCGGATGTCGGGGTGCTCGGGCTCGGCGATCTTGATGTCCCACTCGGCCTCGGCGAGGCTCACGCCCAGAACCTTCTGGACGTTGCCGTTCAGAAGCATCCGGAACGCCTCCAGGGAGCGGGCGAGGCTCGCGTGGGCTTTCTTGAGCGTACCGTAGAAGTGTCGGTGCTCCTGCCTGGAGATCCGCCGCATCTCCTCCGTCATGGTGTCTGCCACCCACTGCTCGTAGCGGCGCGTGAGCTTCCACAGGTTTCCGTGCCAGGTCTTCATGTCCTGCTCCAGGCACTCGGTGAGTTCCCGCCAGAGGGGTTTCATGAAGTTCTGAAGAACGTTCATGATGAAGATGCGCGTCTGCTTCTGGTTCTCCCGGGCGATGAAGAAGAGCTCCTCCCGCATGGAATCGAAGCTCACCTTCTCGTCGAGGATCTGCCGCCGAAGGCTTTCGCGGTCCTCGTCGGCCTGGAGGGATGTCTTCAGGGCGATCTCCAGGTAACCGAGGCATCCCCGGATGACGGTATTCGCCTTGTACTGGAGGATCTTCCGGAACTCGAAGTCGCGGTTGACGGCCAGCTTGAAAAAAAGCTCCACCTCCAAACGGTGCCGGAACCTCTCCGTATCCGTTTTTGTCGAATAGAGGAAGATGGGGAACTCCCGGTTCAGCTCCCGCTTGACGGTGTCCTCGAAAAATTTCACCACCTCGTCCTGCTGGGACGGCGACAGCAGATCCGCCTTCGTCAGCAGGAGGATGATCCTCGGGGTGTACTGTGTCAGCTCGCGGATGAGCTGCAGATCGTTTTCCGACAGGGGCCTGTCGGAACTGACCGCCAGGATGGCGGCGCCCACCTCGGGAAGCCAGTTGGCCGACACCTCCATGTGGGCCTTGAAGACACTCCCGAGACCGGGGGTATCGACGAGGCGGAGCCCCGCGTAATCTGCGAGTGCGGGCAATTCGATATCGACCATCTCCACGCCCTTTTGATTCGAGGGGTTCTTCGCCTCGGCGGTGTACTCGTCGAGATCGGCAACCGGGATCTCTTTGCGGGTGCCGTCGAAAAAAGAGATGGTGGCCCGTTCTTGCTCGCCGAACTGCAGGCGGCTGATGACCGTCGTGACGGGGATGACACCGACGGGCAGCACATTTTGCCCGATGAGGCTGTTGACCAAGGAGCTCTTGCCGGCCTTGAACTGGCCGAGGATGGCCACGTCGATGGGGGGATTCTCAACGAGGAGGCCCTCGCAGGCCTCGATCTGACGGTCCAGGGAGAGGATCTTCATCCGGTCGCAGATCGACCGGACCTTCCGCAGGCCCTGCTGAGCGACATGCTGGATCGGGTGCGACGACATCGGTCTTGCGGCCTCTTCCATAAAAAAACTCCTCCGTGGCTTGGGCCTCAGAGGAGTTATCAGCCTTTCGGCGGTTAAGGGTGAACTCCATCACCGTGTCTCGAATACCGTTGAACAAGCTCTTTTGTCAAGCGCTTTGTGTGCTCGCGAACACAAGCAAGAGAGCGTGAAAACAATACTCTGAAAAAAGAAAGGCCGGAAGGAACCCCCCTCCGGCCTTTTCTTTTGGCGTTCTTCTTTTTTACTCGTCCCTACCCCCTCGTCCCTGGTCCCTCCCTTCGGCTCATCCCCCCGTTACGACGATGATGTTGAAAACGGATTTCCAGGACAGGGGCTTTGTGATGGTTTCCTTACCCAGTTTCTTTGCCAGGGCCTTCGCCTCCTGGTTGTACTTCGGAGCGAAATAGACCATGCTGGCAGGATAATCGGAGTTATCCGCCATCCCTACGTTCTCCACCCTGTAGCCCATGGATGTGATGCGCTTTGCCATCTGCCTGGCCGAGTCGATCTTTCCGTCGCCGCTGAGCACCTTCAGGCGAATCGATTTGAGACCGGCCTGCTTCTTCGCCGGGCTCTCCTCGATCGCCACCTCCCTCGATTTGGCAAGCTGGGCTTTCATCCGGTCCATCTCGTTGACCATCTCGGCCTGCTTGGCATCCTGTTTGGCGATCTCCTCCGATTTCTTTTGAAGCAGATCATCCTTCTCGGCAGCTTGCTTCCTCAGGTCGCTGTTCTCGGCCTGGAGCTTTTCGTTCTGGGCCGCGAGCTCCTTGTTTTTCTGGTCGAGCCCGGCAACGGTCTTGCTGAGCGTGTTTGCCTCATCCTCCTTCTTGACATAGCTGTCCTGCGTGACGAGGCAGCCGGCCAGAACCGTGACAACCGCCAGCAATGCAATCAGGCACAACGATCGGCGAAGCATGGATCCTCCTTCCGTTTGAAGAATTTCACCCGAGGAACGTACAGGGTGAAAAGGAGTCGGGCATACCGGCTACTTGCAGCTGTAGGGGTAGAAGTGATGATAACAGTATCCCCCGGGATCGCTCTGCTGCAGTTCCACATCCATCATGCACTGGCCGATCATTTTCTTTGACGCCTCCTCGTAACCGGGGCGCTTTTCCTCTTTCGCCTTGCAGGCCATGCAGATGACGGAATCGTCGAAAACGGAGAGTATTCGCAGATCACCGGGGCTCAGGGCCTTGCTGCATTTCGGACACTGTGTGGCGCAACTGACTTTGTCTTCCCAGTTCAAGCTCATCAGGCAATGCCTCCTTTTCGGGATATCATTATCATGAATATCTACACGCAAACAAGCCACTCTGTCAATGCTTGCGCCGCCGGTCGTGGAAATTTATGACCGTATATGCTAAAGGGCTTCCTATCGAAGATGAAACCAGAGGAGTGGTTCACATGTCTTATATCCTGAGAACACCGGCCGGCACGTTTACGATCCGACCCGACGAAGCAGCACAGGGCATGGTCATGCTCTGTATCGGGGGGATGTGGCTCGCCTCATTCCAAACATACGAAGAGGCCTCGGCTGCCGTGACAAAGCGCGAGACGGGTTGGCCGGACTGGGACCGATCGCTTGCCTGTGAGTGCCCGGCCTGCCTTGCCGACTGGGAAGAATGCTGAAAGGTGACAGGTTGCAGGTGGCAGGTGACAGAAAAAATGAGCGGTAGGGGCATCCTGTTACCTTTTACCTGTTACCTGTTACCTTTTACCTGTTACCTGTTACCTGTTACCTGCCCCTCGACCCTTGCTTTTTCGTTCCTCAAGTTTTGCCTGCGGGTGCCGATAGATCAGTAGACGTGTCATAAAGGGGATTGCGGCATGCTGGAGGCGATGAATACGGCCCTTTCGGCCCTGGGCGGTTATCTCAAGAAGCTGGACGTCACGGCGAACAACATCGCCAACGCCAACACGCACGATTTCAAGAAAAGCAGGGCAGACTTCGAGGAGACCTCGCCCGACGGGGTGAAGGTGACGATCAGCCGCATGGAAACACCCGGCACCCCGCTGCCTCCCGACGAGGTGATCGGGGCGGGCCACGAGATGTCCAATGTTGATGTCGCAGAAGAAATCGTCGACCTCATCACGACGCAGCACGGGTTTGAAGCAAATGCAAAGACCGTCCAGACGGAGAGCGAGATGCAGGGAACGCTTCTCGATATCATTGCTTAACGTTTCCGCAGCATCAAGACAGCGATCCGTGACCGGCGGCTGGCGGCCAGTGAAGATCATCGATTGACTCGAGCAATGATCCGCTCATTCCTTTTTCCTCCCGAACTTCTTTTCTCATCCCGTCCGGCTATGCTATAGTAATCTATCATTGCGTGATAAATCATCGGGAGCTGCGGCACCATGATGTCGCTTCGAGAGTCCATCATCGATTTCATCTACCGGTCGGCAACAGCGCCCGAGCGTATCCGCCGGAGGCTGACGCCCCTGGGCGGCGCCTTCTTTATCGGCCTCATCGTGCTGCTCGTATTCGTCTCTCTCCTGGCGGATCGCCTCCTCGGATTCCCGTCCCTCGCATCCTGGCCGGAGGCCCTCTTTGCAGCGCTGCCCCTGATTGGCGCGGGGGCTGCCGTCTGGCTGTGGTCCACCCTGCAGTTTATCCGCGCGAAGGGGACCCCCGTCCCCCTGAACCCGCCGCCCCGCCTCGTCGAGGAAGGGCCCTACCGGTATGTCCGCAACCCCATGCTGATGGGTGTATTCGTGATGCTCCTGGGCCTGGGGGTGCTGTTTCGATCCTGGTCGCTCACGGTGATCTTCACCCCGATTTTCATTGCCTGCGCTCTCCTCGAGTTCAAGCTCATCGAGGAGCCGGAACTGGAGCGAAGGCTCGGCGATGCCTACCGGGACTACCGCTCGCGCACTCCCATGATGATCCCGAAACTCAGGTCCCTGCGGTTGCTTCTCTTGATCCTCCTGCTGACCCCCGCAACAGCAGCGGCCCGGGACGTGTCGGGCCTTCCGCTCGAGAAGATCCATCTTCCGCCGGGCTTCCGGATCGACCTCTATGCCTCGGGGGTCAAGGGTGCCCGCTCCATGGCGCTCGGTCCTGCCGGAGTGCTCTTTGTCGGGACACGGGAGGAGGGAAGAGTCTATGCCATCCTGGACAAAAACGGCGATCAGAAGGCCGACGAGATCATCACCATCGCCATGGGACTCAACCAGCCCAACGGGGTCGCTTATCGGGACGGGGCCCTCTACGTCGCCGAGGTGAGCCGCATCCTGAGGTATGACAATATCATCGACCGCCTCTACAACCCCCCGAAACCCGTGATCGTGAGCAAGGCCTTTCCGTCGGATCAGCACCATGGATGGAAGTACATCGCATTCGGGCCCGACGGACTACTCTACGTGCCCGTGGGGGCGCCCTGCAATATCTGCGACAGCAACGATGGTCGGTACGCCTCGATCATGCGGATGAAGTTGGATGGGAAGGGCCTGGAGATCTTCGCCTCGGGCGTGAGGAACACCGTGGGCTTCGACTGGCACCCGGAAACAAAAGAATTGTGGTTCACGGACAACGGGCGGGACTGGATGGGCGATAACCAGCCGCCCGATGAACTGAACCGCGCTCCGCAGAAGGGGATGCACTTCGGTTTCCCCTACTGCCATGGCTCAGACATTCCAGACCCCTCCTACGGGAAGAACAGGGACTGCGGCCAGTACACGCCTCCGGCCATGAAACTGGGCCCCCACGTTGCTTCGCTGGGCATGAAATTCTACACGGGGACCCTGTTTCCCGCAGAGTACCGCCACCAGGTCTTCATCGCCGAACACGGTTCATGGAACCGCAGCGTACCCATCGGCTACCGCGTAACCCTGGTGCGCCTCGACAAGAACCGGGCCGTGAGTTACGAGACGTTTGCCGAGGGCTGGCTCCAGGGGACCAGTGCCTGGGGCCGTCCCGTCGATGTCCTCGTGATGCCCGACGGCGCCCTGCTCGTCTCGGACGATCGTGCCGGGGTGATCTACAGGATCAGCTACCGCAGGCCGTAGGCAGGAATTGGGATACTGGGGTATTGGGTATTGGGACAATTCCCAATTACCAATTCCCAATTACCAATTCCCAGTTACTGATTACTAATTACTTTTTCTTGAGTGGAGGAATACATGAATTTCGAAACGTTGAAGGATGCCCTGAACTTTGCCGTGGACAAGGAAAAAAGAGCCAACGAGCTCTATCTTCTGTTCCGCAGCAAGGTGAAGGACCAAGCGGCCCAAACCCTGCTCCAGGACCTGGCGGACCAGGAACTCGGGCACATGAAAATGATACAGGATGCGCTCAAGGGCGGCGACATCGAGGGGATCGGTGCGCAGGCGAAGGGACGCGACCTCCAGGTCTCCGACTACATGGTGGAGATCGAACTGACGGCCGACAGCACCCCCCAGGACATCATGGTTGCAGCCATGCAGATGGAGAAGAAGGCCTTCGATTTCTATGGCGGATTGCTTGACCGGTACAGGGGAACGGCACTCGAGGCCCTCTTCACCCGGCTCAGCCGGGAGGAGATGCGCCACAAGGAAATCCTCGAAAAAGAGTACGAGACGCACTTTTCGCAGTGGATGTAGGCCGCGGCGCGGCAGTGACTAGTGACCAGTGATCAGTGACCCGTGGAAGAAAAAGAAACAGGGGCAAAAAGAAACGTCAGGCTGCAGGCTACAGACTCTAAAATGGGAGTGATTATGAAATTCAGGAAATATGTCGAGAACCTGGTCGGCACGGTGGGAGAGCTGTCCACCGATGGCGTGACGTACATGTTCACCGTCCGACCTGGCGAGGAGCCGAAAACGCCGGCGAAGCTTATCAAGGTGAATGAGGATTTCGTCATCATCGAAGTGAAATTCAAGCGGATGAAGGTCAACCGGGTTATTCCCTTCGGGGTCTTTTCACTTTGCATCTCGGAGGAATAAAAAAACGCGCCTGATGGTCACCGGCGCCTCCGGTGATCCACGGCACGTTCTGCGGGGCCTCAAGAGTGTCAGTCTGACTCTATTCGATGATGGCGTAGAGCCATGCGCCGACGAGAGAGAAACTGATCGTTATGACGAAGAGATACTCGTACACTGCCTAGCCTCCGATTCAATCGCAAAGGCTGACCAGGATACCGTGCCAGACGAATACCCCAGTCAGCTTGTGAGCTCCCGGTCAAGCGCTTCCTGTTTAACCGTAACCGCTGTGACCCCTCCCGGGGTGCTGCTTGGGTTCAATGTATGGTCTGAAGCCAGCGGGAGCATCATTTTCTCTTCAGCCTTATGATCGGCTGTTTTTGTCTGAAACTTGAGGCGGTGTTTACAAAGGCCTCGAGACGGCGGCTCATCGGCCACTTTCGCTATTTCTTGTTTGCGAAAACTGTGCCACTGTCCGGTGCGATACGGGCAGGAATTGCTTGACCCGGCCGCGCAGGTTCCATATAAACTGATTCCGGGCTGTGCGGTAACCACGGCCCGTATCAGAGGGACAGCAGTGCAGGGCATCAGGGACAAGAACAGGTTCGATCACGCAGCCCCCGGTCGGAGGATACTCGTCTTGCTGCCCGCCAGAATCCTGACCCTTCTTTGCCTGTTATTCTTCCTTCCGGTTTTCCTTTCAGGGTCCCAGGCACGCGAGGTGAAGGAGAGCATGCGGGTCGTGAAAGTCTCCTACCCGGATCCGGATATCGCCAGGGCCGTGGTACGGGTGACCCCGGACAAGAAAAGCCAACTCTACCGCAAAGAAAAGGATGTGCTCGGAAAAGACTTCGCTTTCAGCCAGTATGAAATCGACGTGAACTGCCGGGAGAACCTGATTCGCCTGCTTTCGATCAGCTATCTTGACACAAAGGCGCGGGTCATCTATGCTTCTGCCGTCGAAAGCCCCCAATGGACGCCTGTCGTGGCGGACAGCGCCTCCGGCACGTTCCGAAAGCTCCTTTGCGAGCGCAAGGGAGCGGCACAAAAGAAGTAGCCGTTGCGGACGGCTGAAAGAAAACCACGGAAGGAGAACAACAAATGATTTCCAGACTGCGCAAGCCCCTCCTGGCGATAGGCATCGCTCTTTACCTGTCCTGTCTTCTCGTCTCACCGGCCGTTGCCGGCATGGTAGGCACGATCACCTCCCAGGGGGTCTCCTCTGAAACCCGCCAGGATGAGATCAGCAGCATCCAGCGGGCCCTGGAAACGGAGATCGTCAAGGAAAAACTGAAGGCATACGGACTCACACCGGGTGAGATCGAACAGAAGCTCGAGGGTCTTTCCGAAGAGCAGACCCGCCTGCTCGCCCAGGCATCGGAACAGGTCCTCGCAGGCGCAGATGAAGCGCTCGGCGTCATCATCGCCATCCTTGTGATCATCCTGCTGGTTGTCCTGATCCTGAAACTGTCGGACAAGACCGTTGTCGTCAAATAACAAAAAAAGAGTCCCTTGAAAAAAATCATCATTCTTCTGCTTCTTCTGACGTCGAACGCCCTCGCATTTGAGATCGAGGGCGTTCCCTTCATTCAGCAGGACTCGCAGTTCTGCGGCCCTGCTGCCCTTGCCTCCGTCATGTCCTATTACGGCGTCCCCGTGGACCAGAAGATCATCGGCAGCAGGGTATACAGCGAGAAACTCCAGGGGGCCCTCATCACCGATCTCGAGCGGTACGCACGGGATGCGGAGTTCGAGACAAGCTCCGGCAGGGGGACCGTGGAGGGTCTGAAGGCAGAGATCGGCCGCAGGCACCCTGTCATCGTTCTGGTCGATCTCGGTTTCTGGGTGCTTTCAAGGACACATTACCTCGTCGTCTTCGGCTATGATGACGGGGGGTTCACAGCCCATGACGGCTTTTCGGCGTCACGGCATTATCGCTATGATGAATTCAGGGAAATCTGGGGCAAAATGGGAAATGCGTACCTCCTTGTCTACAGGGACGGGGCAGGAAAAAGAAAATGACAAAAATAATACTGCCCCTCATTGCACTGTGCATATTCTTGCTGGCGAGTTGCGCCATGCCGAAGATGCCCCAGATCATCGTCATCGACGACCCGCTGACGGCCGAGCAGCACAATGATCTTGGGGTTGCATACGAGCAGAAAGGCGATTTCGATCTGGCCGGGAAGGAATTCGAAAAGGCAATCAAGAAAAACAAGGACTGGGTGATCCCCTACCTGAACCTCGCGCACCTCTACTACCGGCAGGACAAGCTCGACGAGGCGGAATCCACGCTGCGGGAGGGTCTGCGGCTCAAGGGCGATCACCCCGATCTGCTGAACAACCTGGCCTGGGTTCTCATGGAAAAGGGGCAGCTCAAGGAAGCAAAGGCCCTCATCGACAAGGCCATCGCGATCGAAGACAAGGAAGAATACCGGGACACCCGCCAGGAAATTCTCAGCAGGATGAATGAAAAGTAAGACGAAAGCGTACGTGAAATTCCCTTCCTGGAAGCAATGATTGAAGGATTTTGAAAGGTATGTAAGATTACAAACATTACTGTTGAAATATCGGGCACAGCCGGCAAACCGGGCGAGAACAGAGACAGGAACTCTGACCGCATCGGACAAAACCGGCTAACTGACTTCCAAGGTACAGGTGATGAAAAAAAGGACGACGAACCCCGCCACCGGCCTCCGATGGCTATCGATAACGCTGATCGTTTCACTGCTGACAATATTTCAATATAAACCAGCTTTAGCCAGTTCGCCCTCGGACAGTTCCAGCCTTGTCGCGGCCGCAGCGATGAAACTGGTTGCGTTCTGCGCGGATCACAAAGCAGGACTCAACGCCCAGGCCGTCGCCACCCTCGTGGATTATGTCCTCGAGCCTAAATCAAATAAAGAAAACGCACTTCCAAAAATCCAGGAAGCGACCGGAGCCTATTATGAATTCGACACCGCGATCAACTTCACCAGTTTTTTGCAATACTCCTATAACAGCAAAATTCCAGCGGCTCTTATGAGCCCGTCTTCTCTGCGATTCGCACTGTGGAAGGACTCACAAACATTGCCCGGCAGCTGGAAAGCGCCATTGCCGGGTGGTAAGCCTGTCATCATTTACGGATTGCAGCGTGACGGCATCACGCCTGACCTCAACACCGG
>DASRZY010000157.1:0-2476 GCA_035685905.1 Syntrophales bacterium | reverse complement strand
CAGCATGAACGTCTGGATTATCGTTGGCTTCGGCGGCCAGGGGACCCTTCTGGGTCCCATCGTCGGCTCCCTGATCCTGGCGCCCATTCCGTATCTCATGCAGGAGCTCTATCTTTACAAAGACATCGTCTACGGCGGGCTGATCGTTTTCACGACGATCTTTCTGCCTCGCGGGGTCTACGGCAGCTTCGTCTTCCACCGCAGGGCCCGGGCCGCGGCCCGCCTCGCGGCGGCGTCCCGGACGCAGGAGGCTGCATCATGACACATCTCCTGCAGGCCAGCGGCTTGAGCAAGAGCTTCGGCGGCGTGTGGGCGTTGAAGGAGCTCAGCCTTCACCAGGACCCGGGTGAAACTCTTGGGATGATCGGGCCCAACGGCAGCGGCAAAACGACCTTCATCAATGCGGTGACCGGGCATCTGGCGGCTGACCGCGGGGAGGTCCTTCTCGACGGAAAGGCCATCCGGGGAAAAAGCGCCCACGCCATCGCGCTTGACGGCCTCGTGAGAACTTACCAGGCCGTGCGGGTTTACGCACAACTGCCCGTGTGGGAGAATCTGCGCATCGCAGGCCTGCCCCACTACCGCAGGCTGGGCAGATCCCATCCCCTGGATGGCTCCGAAAAACTGCTCGCTAAGCTGCAATTGGAGAACAGGAAAGAGGCCGCTGCCGGGTCCCTGACCCTGTTCGAGCAGAGACGCCTCGAGCTGGCGATGCGGCTTATTTCCCGGCCGAAGCTCCTGATGCTGGATGAGCCCGTCGGGGGGCTTAACCCGGGAGAGATCCGCGAGATGATCCAGGTTCTGAAGGGGTTGCGTTCCGAGTGCAGTCTCTTCGTCATCGAGCATACCATGAAGGTCATCATGGAGCTCGCCGACAGGGTGGTGGTTCTGGTGAGCGGGGAGATGATCGCGAACGGAGCGCCCGCGGCCATCCTGCAGGACGCCAACGTCATCCGGCAGTATCTGGGGTCGATCCGTGTTACGAGTCGCTGATCTGACAGTCCGCTATGGACCCTTCCTGGCCCTTGACGGCGTATTCCTCACCGTTGCGCAAGGGGAGGTCGTGGGCCTCATCGGGCCGAACGGCGCCGGCAAGAGCAGCATTTTGCGGGCGATCGCAGGCCTGGTTCCGCCTTCGGCCGGCGCCATCGAGTTGAAGGGACATTCGCTTCTCGGAGTGCAGCCTCACGAACGCGTGGGTTTAGGGGTCGTCCTGGTACCCGAAGGACGGGGACTCTTCGCCAACATGTCTGTGGAAGAGAATCTCCTGATGGGCGCCTATGCGCTGAAAGATGCGGCGCGGGCGCGCGAAAACATGGAGAGGGTATTTGCCCTGTTCCCCATCCTGAAGGAACGGCGGCGGCAACTCGGAGGCACCCTGTCGGGCGGCCAGCAGCAGATGCTCGCCATCGGCACGGGACTGATGAGCAATCCCGAGCTGTGCATGTTCGACGAACCGTCCATGGGGCTTGCGCCCATCGTCATCGGCGAGATCGCTCAGCGTCTCCAGGGCCTGCGGAAGACGGGGGTCACGGTGCTCCTCGCCGAGCAAAATGCAAAGCTGGCTTCCGAGGTCGCCGACCGCATCTACATCCTACAGACCGGCCGCATCCGCTTCCACGACAGTCCCCAGAAGCTGCTGGAGAACCCCGAAGTTGTGGAAACCTACCTGAGCGTCTACTAAGAAGGCTGCTGAAAAACGCCCATCTGCTGCGTTTCCCTCATCCTTCGTCATTGCGGCGTACGTCCAAGTACGCCGCGGGCCGACTCACCAACTCGTCGGCGTGGCAAGAGTCGCTCCTTATTCGTCGCGACGCCACTCTCAGGGTTTCGGGAGCCTTGCATCTGGGCATTTTTGAGCAGCCTACGGGACCTAAGTATCAAATTCCAACAACCAAATCCACTCTCCAAATAGATTCCAATCCTTAATCACCAAACTTTTGGGGTCGTTGGAATTTGGATGTTCGTGATTATTTGGATTTTGGTGCTTGCTTATTCTTCTGTCAATCTTATTGATTCCAGTCTCAGTTGCTCATCCAGCCTTTTTCCCGGAGGGACGGGAAGATGACTTTCTGCGAATACCAGTCAAGGGGCGGACAGCCGGGCACCTTCACCACTTTTGGAACGCCTCGGGCAAACCCTCCGGCAAAAGACCGTCGCATCAGGTAGGACATGCCCGCTCGCACGGCGCAGTTTCCCACCAGCCAGAATTCGTCGGCTTCCACGTCCGGCCGAATCGCGATCGGCTCGCGGCCGATCATCACTGCGTAGGTCTTCGACGGGTCGCAGGAAAGCGGCACAGTCGGAATTCTCGGCCGGCAGCCCGGACAGACGCCCCCGGGGTAGAGGTGAACATTGGGGTGTCGGCTGACGAATTGAAAGAGAGGGGGAAGGAAGGTCCTGCGCACGTGATCCGGATCTTCCCCGATCACCCGCACATCGGAAAGATCGATCGAGCCCAACCCGAGCTTCGGGG
>DASRZY010000156.1:0-12371 GCA_035685905.1 Syntrophales bacterium | reverse complement strand
CTAAAGGCGAGGCGCTTCGATCCAGCCCTCGCCTTCTCACCGTTTTCGCTCCCACTCCCAGGCAGTCCGGACAATGTATTCCAGGTCATGGTATCTTGGTTTCCATCCCGTCGCCAGTACCAGCCTGGAACTGTCGGCCACCAGGGATGGCGGATCTCCCGCCCTGCGACCGGCTTCCTCCACGGGAAAATCAATGCCTGTCACCTTTTTTACAGCTCTAACGACTTCTCGCACCGAATAACCGTGCCCGTAACCGCAATTCAAGACCACCCGTTCGTTTGTGCTCTGGACATAATCCAGGGCATGGACATGGGCCTGCGCGAGATCGTTGACGTGGATGTAATCGCGGAGGCAGGTGCCGTCGGGCGTCGCGTAATCCGTCCCGTAAACAAGTAATTTGGGAAATTCCCCCTTGGCCGTCTTGAGAGCCCTGGTGATCAGGTGCGTGGATTCCTCGTACACCTGGCCGAGTTGCCCTTCAGGGTCTGCTCCGGCAACATTGAAATAACGAAGGCTGACACAAGCAAATTCCGATACGGCAGCCAGATCGGCAAGCATCTTCTCCACCATCGATTTCGATCCCCCGTAGGGATTGATGGGGTTCATCGGCGCAGACTCATCTACGGGGATTTTCGACGGGATCCCATAAACCGCCGCAGTCGAGGAATAGATGAGATACCGGACGCCATGGCCCTGCATGCTGTCGAGCAGATTCAATGTATTGATCACGTTGTTTCGATAATACTTCAACGGTTCCCGCACAGACTCTTCCACCTGGATGGAAGCGGCAAAGTGCATCACGGCATGGGGCCTGAACCCGCTCATGACCTGTTCGAGAAAGTCCCTGTCTCCCAGATCCCCTACAATCAAACGCCCATATAAAACAGCCCACTCGTGCCCCGTGGAAAGATTATCGATGACGCAGAGTTCATGGCCCAGCGCGCCCAGTGTCTTCACCACATGGCTTCCAA
This sequence comes from Syntrophales bacterium, assembly GCA_035685905.1. Lineage (GTDB taxonomy): Bacteria > Desulfobacterota > Syntrophia > Syntrophales > UBA2192 > UBA2192. The sequence continues at coordinate 11,400 of DASRZY010000156.1, read as the reverse complement.
TATAGCCTGCACCGCCTGTGATCAGGATCCTCATCCCCGTCTTTCTTTCGGCCATTGTCCGAACACCGTTTCCGTATCGTCCCATTTCTTTTCTGCAATCAGCGTTTCAGCATCAATCCTGCCCACGTCATTCAGATCGGATACCCGGTTGCATCCTGTCTTTCAGTTGGAATCCATCACAACTCACTTTTTCTTTCCCGATAGAATCGTTCATTCGGATACTGTTCCTTCCCGGGGTTTTTCAGAACGACGGGCTCGAGAAACATGCCCCGGATGCCGCCGGGGTCGGGTGCATACTTTTCCGAGAGTATGAACCGCCGGTTGAACAGGCTGTACTTGGTACCCGAATGGGTCTGGATGTTGAACGGTTTGTAGGAGTTCACCGTCTCTTCGGCATAGTTTACGAATCCCTTCATCCGGACATCTGTGATCGGATTTCCATAACGCTGGATGTATCGCCAGGTCATGTCCCCGTCTTCCTCGCCAATCCCCAGCAAGCGTTCGTCGAAATAACCGAGATCGTCCAGTTCCTGCCTGCTCACCAGAAAATGAGACCACGACCGGTTGATGAGAAACGTCCGGCCGTGATTCTTGCGGATGGCCGAGCAGATGTCCTCGAGAAACCCAGTCCCGTTGATCATGATGTCGTCGTTGAGCATCAGGACATGGTCCTGGCTTGCGTGAATGACGATGCTGTTCCACAACTTGGAGAGCCCTCGAAAGTGCGGAAATACAACAGGGAACACTCGCGGCTGCCCGGCCACGAATTCGAGGATCCGTCGACGGTACTCTTCGCCGAAGGGTTGCCGATGCTCGCCGTTGATCGCAACGATCACCTCGTTGTCCGGGGCAACCTCCCTGATCCTCGAAAGCAGCGGAACAAAGTAGCGCTCGAACCGGGCTTCAAACGTCGTGATCCCGATGGAGACCTCTCCGGGGTCTATATCAAAATCATCGCCTTCGCCCTGAAACGTTGACCGGATACGGTCGGTCAGTTTTTTTATCCGTTTCATCGTCCTCCACCGTGGCCCTGCCCTGTTTCTTTGACAGTCCCGGGCCGTCCTGATCACGCTGTTGCGTCAACCAGGGGCAACATCTCCCAACCGGCATAACCCCTGATCCTTGCCCACTCGAAGACGTGTCCACGCCTTCCTACTTTCCCCGCGAAATGATTTTGCGCAGCGTGTCCCTGAGTTTCTTCGACCGCGGCTCTTTTTCCGGCCGGTTGTAATCCCCGAGCGTCGATGCATTATCACAATACCGGCACAAAACATCACGGGAATCGTCATCGAGTCCCTGCTGGATTCGTTTGAATGCCTCGCCGGAAAACAGGGATTCATAGTCCGTCAGCAGCAGGTTTCCCAGGATGTGTTGCAACCCGTAATCCATGCAGCACAGCACGACGTCTCCGTTGGGAAGCAGAACGTTGTGGTTCAACGCATCGCCGCAGGAACGGCATCGAATCTGCCCGGCCAGTCGCAGAGGTTGCTGAACATCCGGCATCGTCGTCACATTGCCCGCGCGAGCCATCATCCGTGTGCGCTTGACGGATTTGCCGATGACCTTCCTGACGGCCGTCGGCAGGGTCCCCATGGTCATGAACGCACAGTTGCGGATGTCGCTCCTGACGATGGCGCCCAGAGTCTCCAGGTAGGGACCGTCGATTTCGATCTTCGAGTAGCGCTCCGTATCGGGAAGATGGACCTTGAAATGGTTGAACGGAATGGCTTTGATTTTCTCCACGTCGGCAACGCTCATGCCGACCGCCGTCGTAAAGACGGCGATTTCATAGCCGCGCTCGTGGGTATGAAGAACCATCTCCGTGCAATCGGGATTCAGCCATGGCTCTGCCATACCCGAGAAATCGATACCCGTTCCTGCGGGAATCTTGGCCAGCATCTCCTTGTATGCATCCAGCGTCATCCGGGTTGCGCCGCCGAGGTCCTTGTATGCGCGGACCAATTTGTCCTGGGGGCAATAGTCGCATCGGTTCCGGCATCCTATGACCGTGGTAATTTCAATGGCGCTCATGTCTTCACATCCACCTTACGGGTGTTTTTCTTCTGGCCGGCGATCCATCCGGGAACGACTCCGCCCAGAGGAACAGTTCTCCCGACGAAACCTGTTTGCAGATGGGGGCGGCCCTGTCGGCCTTTCAGCCATTTGTTGCTTTACTCTCTCCTGTCGATATCTCTTTGCTTGATCAACCCGTTCTCGCAGAAGAATGGGACATTGTCCCGATTGAGATAGGGGACATTGGGTCCCTCTTTCCAGTGCTTTCCTCTCAGTTCATGCGGGTGCCAGACATGGAGGGCCCTCGCACAGGAAATGACCGAAAAGCCCTGAAACCCCGCTTTCACAAATCGCATGGCGATGTCCTCATCCTCACCGCCCCAGCCGACGAAATTCTCGTCGTAGCCGTTGATCCGCTCCATATCCCTGCGGTGTATGGAGAAATGACTGCTGCAGCGCTGTTTCCGGGGGCTGATCCATCCCGGCTTCAACAGGATCGAGCGCCAGATAAACTTGCGATGCTCCCGGGTAATGGGCCTGTCAGGCAATTCCCCGTAGAGCTCCTCGAGCAGCCGGCCCGTGACGGGGCTCGCCAGAAGCCTGCCGGTTTGCTCTTCGGTGAGATACTTCACAAGACCGGCCACAAATCTGCCGGGTCTGGCCGCCCGCAGATGGCATTGGATCGCCCCCGGCAGAAGGAGAAAATCGCAATCGATGAACACCAGATAATCTCCGGTGGCATGCCGGATGCCGTTGTTCCGTGCCGCCGCAAGCCTGAATCCGTTCTTGGGGTGCCACGCGTGAACAACGGGAAAATCATACAACGGGATCAGCGCTTCGATTCGGGCAACCGTGCCCTCGCCCGACCCGTCATCGGCGATCACGACCTCTTCGAAATCCCCGGCGCTGCATTTCAGGGCATCCAGGCAACAGCGCAGGTAGTCGATCCGTTCAAAAAAAGAAATGATGATGCTTGTTTTCATGGGATCACGGTCGCCACGGCCAGGATCGTGCGGCAATACGCTATCGGTAAACCATCCTGAAAAACATCCTCCGGAACTTGAACATCGCGCGTAATAATTTCACCTTGTTGCTTCGCCGGTAGGCGGGGATGACGATCCGCTCACGTCCCTTCTGCCCAACCGCATACGTCGGAATCAGCGATGTCAGATAGGGGAACAATTGATACTTGTGAAGGATCAGGTTTCTCGCTTCCTCCAGTGCCGGCAGACGGGATTCCCATCGATCGTGCTCCAGGACGTCCTTGATGTCGGCAACCGTCTTTTCCGGCTTCGTAATGTCTATCCGGATGAAGGACCCCGGGGGGAAGTATTCTTCCAGGTTCACGCAGCCGTCGTACAGGGGGACGCTCCATGCCAGAATGCAATCGGCGAATTTCTCCGTCCAGTAATCTGTGCTCCTGCTGTTTTCGACGGCAAGAGAATACCTGTACGGTGCAAGCCCGTCCCACTTGTCGTCGATGTACCGGACCGCCTTCCCGTAAAGATCGATGGGGAGCGACGCTTTCCGTTGAAGGTGTTTCAAGAACGCAAGGCGCTTGAAATGGCCGGGAAGATCCGCAACGCTGCCCACGATCCAGGACAGGGGCTTGCTCTTCTCGGGGACATCGGCACAGACGAGCTCATCGAAGGTCCGGTTCACATGCCAGGGGAGGGCCGGATGGGAAACAACGAACTTGTCCGTCTTTTCCGGTCTGTAGTGGCTGAAAACCTTTGCGTAGCTCTCGAGTCCCTCCGCCATCCAGTCGTTGAAGCCCCTCACATAGGGTTCCTGCATGATGGCCCAGATGTTCTCCCGCGGACAGCGCACCGTCACGTCGGTTTTCATCCGGTTATTCAGCATGACCAGGACATCGCATTCGTCCACCGGGTCGCAGGTGAACCGGATGCCGTCCCAGACCCCTTTCCCGCCCGGCGTCTGGCGCATCACGTCGGGCCAATCCCAGTCTTTCACAATCCGGACAAGCATCAACGGCCTCGGCTTCCGGCCATCATCCCGGCTGCCTCCAGGGTGTTGCGGAGCAGCATGGCGATCGTCATGGGCCCGACACCGCCGGGTACGGGCGTGATGAAGGACGCTCTCTCGGCCGCCTCGGCATAAGCCACATCGCCCACAAGCTTCCCGTCGGGCCCGCGGTTGATGCCCACGTCAATGACAACGGCCCCCTGCCGCACCATGTCCCCCCGGATCATCCCGGCCTTGCCCGCCGCCGCCACCAGGATATCGGCCCTCCTCGTTACGGAAGGGAGATCCCGCGTCCGGGTGTGGCATATCGTGACCGTTGCATGGCGGTTGAGCAGCATCAGCGCCAGCGGTTTGCCCACGATGTTGCTGCGTCCCACGATGACCGCCTCTTTTCCCTCGATGGCGATCCCGCTGCGATCGAGCAGTTCGATGATCCCGAGCGGCGTGCAGGCCCGGTGGCCGGGCCGCCCGCTGAAAAGCCCTCCGATATTGAAGGGATGGAAGCCGTCCACGTCCTTGCGGGGGTCGATCGTTTCAATGATCACGTCGGGGTTGAGCTGCTTCGGCAGCGGCAGCTGTACCAGGATTCCGTGTATCTCGGGGCTGTCATTGAGCGAGGCGATGACCTCCCGGAGCCTGTCTTCCGGCGTGTCTGCCGGCAGGCGGTGCTCCCTCGACAGGAATCCGGCCTCTTTTGCGGCCTTCTCCTTGCGGCCCACATAGATCTTCGAGGCCGGGTCCTCGCCGACGAGGATCACGGCAAGACCGGGAACGATGCCATTATTCTTTTTTAATTCAATAGCTTGAGCCTTTACCTCGGCTCTCACATCCTGGGCGATTCTGTTTCCGTCTATCACCGTGGCCATGATTGTCCCCGACATCCGCCAGTTGCTCCAACTTTCCAATATTCAAGAGGTTTCTGCTTTTACCGCAGGCAGCCTGAATTGTCAAGCACGGGGCCGCAATCCATCCGCAAGCGCGATCGGGCGTTACAGCCCTGTATCTCCATTGTTTCGCCCTCTTTTTGGCCCTGTTCGGCCGGATCTTTCGGGTATCTTCCGGTGACCGTTTATCCCGCGGCAAAAAGCCCCGGAATGCCCATTTTTCTGCTGTTTTCTGTTGAGAAGTTGACCCCGTTGTGGTATGGTTCGCCCGTAAAAATTCAGGGGGGTCCGTGGGCTTATGAACCTTGGGAAATTGTTCGAAGATGCCTGCCGCACCTACAAAGACAATGTGGCCATTGTCTTCGAGGAAACCCGGCTCGCCTTCGGCAATTTCAACCGCTCCGTGAGCTCCCTGGCCAACCACCTGAAGGCCCTCGGGATCGGCAAGGGCGACAAGGTGGCCCTCATGCTGCCCAATACCCCCGATTTCCCCATCACCTACTTCGCCTGCCAGAAACTCGGTGCAGTCGCCGTGACGCTCAATGTCATGTCCACCGCATACGAATTGCAGTACCTTCTCGACAACAGCGACTCCAAGGTCCTGATCACGGCTGCAACCTCTGCACGGCGCTTCGAGGAGATCAAGGACCGACTCACCACCTGCCGGCACCTTCTCTTGACGGAAGTGGACGAAGGCCCCCTGTCCATGAAGAAGGCCCTGGAGGCAGGCCCGTTCGAGTTCGAGCCTTCCGATGCGATGGAAGAAGACCCTGCCGTCATGATCTACACCTCGGGTCTCACGGGAAAGCCCCTCGGCGCCGTTCTGACCCACGGGAACCTCATTTCCCAGTCAACGCTGCTGGAGGCCCTGTTCGGTGCAACACCGGCGGACAAGGCGTTGTGCCTGATCCCTCTCTTTCATTCCTTCGGCGCCGTCGCCAACATGCTCAACCCCATCCTGCTGGGCGCCGGCGTCGTCATGCTCGACGCATTCAGCATCGAGAGCATTTTCAAGACGATCGAAGCCGAGAAGATCACCTACACGGCCGCCGTCCCGAGGGTTTTCCTCGGCATGCTCCTTCATGAGGGGGCGGGCAATTTCAACATCAGCTCCATGAAGTTCTGTGTCACGGGGGGATCGGCCATGCCGCCGGCCTACATGCCCCAGTTCGAGAAGAGATTCAAGGTGAGGCTCCGCGAAGGGTACGGCCTCACGGAAGCCTCTCCCGTATGCTCCGTCACAAGGCTTGACATGGAACAGAAACCCGGCTCGATCGGCATCCCCATCCCGGGTCTGCAGGCGCGCATCGTCGACGACACCGACCGGGACCTTCCCCGCGGCGAGATCGGCGAGCTCATCGTGAAGGGCCCGAATGTCATGAAGGGCTACTACAAGGACGACGCCGCGACGGCTCTGGTGCTGCGCGACGGCTGGCTCCACACGGGGGATCTCGCCCTGATCGATGCCGACGGTCATATCTTCCTCAAGGGCCGCAAGAAACGGATGATCATCACCAGCGGGTTCAACGTCTATCCGCGGGAAGTCGAAATGGTCCTGAACATGCACCCCGCCGTCCAGGATTCAAAAGTTATCGGAAAATCAGACCTCATGCGCGGGGAGGTTGTCAAGGCGCTCATCGTGAAGAAGGAAGGGGCCCCTGCAGACGATAAGGCCATCCTGAAACACTGCAGAACCTACCTGTCCTCATATAAGATCCCGAGAGAAATCGAGTTCGTTGACCGCTTGAGTTGATCCCGGCTTCCGGCGCCCGATTCGGGCGAGGGAAGCCGAGAAACCGTGACGCCGGCTGACGCCACATGCCGGGTCTGTCCCCTGCCGCCATTGAGGCGACAGGACCTGAAAGAAAAAATCACAAGGGATGGGCAGAGCAGGGACCACCCTGCCGCAGATCCCTCACAGGAGAAGAGGAGGAAGAGATGGAAAAGGTACCGCAGAAGCTGGACAAGACGAGAGCCGAATACTACAAGGGCGCCCCCATCGCGAAGTTCGGCGAGAGACCGGCACCCACAACGGGCATGGGCCGCAAGATCAAGAATCCCCACAAGAACGCCCGCCAGGTGGTCTGTGTCGAGGCCTGCCGCACGCCTTACGGCGTTTTCGGCGGCGCGTTGAAGGGCTTCGACGCCCCGCAGCTGGGCGCCCTGGCGATCAAGGAGTGCCTTCGCAGGACCGGCGGCAAGGTCAAGGGCGAGGACGTCGATTACGTCTTCATGGGGCAGGTTGTCCCGGCGGGCAGCGGACAGGTGCCGAGCCGCCAGGCGACGCTTCTGGCGGGGCTTCCCGAGTCCGTCCCCTCCATCACGATCAACAAGGTCTGCTCCTCGGGCATCAAGACGATCGACCTGGCCTGGCAGATGATCATGACGGGCCGTGCGGATATCGTCATCGCCGGCGGCCAGGAGAGCATGTCGAACTGCCCCTACTCGCTTCCCGACATGCGCTGGGGCAACCGGATGGGCCTCCCGAACGGCAGGGTCGTGGACCTCATGGTCTATGACGGTCTCTGGGATGCCTTCTACAACCGGCACATGGCGATCCACGGGTCTGAAACGGCTGACGAGTTCGGGTTCACCCGCCAGGACCAGGATGAGTGGGCCCTTCAGTCCCAGCTGCGCGCCGTTGCGGCCATGAAGGCCGGCAGGCTCGACGAGGAGATCTTCCCCGTGGAGATCAAGAAGGGAAAGGATGTCGTCGTCTTCGACAAGGACGAGGGACCGCGGCCGGCCACAACCCTTGAAGGCCTCGCCAAGCTTCCCCCCGTGTTCAACCACAAGAGCACCGTCACCGGCCAGCCCGGCGGCGTCACGGCAGGCAACGCCCCCGGTGTCAACGACGGTGGCGACGTGGTCATGCTCATGAGCGCCGAGAAGGCAAAAGAGCTCGGCATGAAGCCCCTCTTTACAATTCTGGACTATGCCGAGGTCTCCCAGCCCACGAAGGACATCGCCACGGTGCCGGGACTTTCCATCAAGAAGGTCCTCGAGCAGAACGACCTGACGGTGAAAGATCTCGAGCTCATCGAGATCAATGAGGCCTTCGCGGCGGTGGCCATCGTCAGCGCCCGAACGATCCTCGGCATGAGCAAGGAGGAAATGTTCAAGAAGGTCAACGTGAACGGCAGCGCCATCGCCTACGGCCACCCCATCGGCGCGACGGGCGCCCGGATCCTCATGACGCTCGGTTACGAGCTGAAGCGAAGAGGCGGCGGCCTCGGCGTCTGCGGCATCTGCTCGGGCCACGCCCAGGGTGATGCGATGCTGATCAAGGTGGAGAAATAGGGAGACGGGCTCGGGGACTGCGATCCTCGAGCCTTCCTTTCCTTTGAAAACAGCGAGAGTTGAATATTCCAGAAAGGAGAGTGGGTAGACATGAAAGAGGTATACATTGTCAGTGGAGCGAGGACGGCCGTCGGCGAATTCGGCGGTTCTCTGAAGGGCGTGTCGGTCGTCGAACTGGGCCGGCTTGTGATCAAGGAAGCGATCGTCCGGGCGGGTCTTCGGCCGGCGGTCAGCGACTTCATCAAGGGAGCCCGTCCCGCCGCCTTCGGCGACTTCGACATGACGGAGATCCAGAAGAAACACTACAGCTACGACCAGGGGCTGAAGCCCGTCTATTTCGACGAGGTCATCATGGGCAACGTCCTGAACGCCGGCCAGGGACAGAACCCCCCCCGGCAGTCGGCCATCTTCGCAGGGCTTCCCGAGGAGACCAATGTCTTCACGGTCCAGAAAGTCTGTGCCTCCGGGATGAAGGCCATCGCGCTGGCGGCCCAGTCCATCATGGCGGGCGAGGCGGAGATCCTCGTCGCAGGCGGCATGGAGAACATGAGCAACGTCCCCTACGCCCTGGCCGATGCCCGCTGGGGAATGCGGATGAACATGCCCTTCGGCAAGGTAACGGACTTGATGGTCCATGACGGCCTCTGGGAGATCTTCAACAGCTACCACATGGGCTTCACGGCCGAGAACATTGCGGCGAAGATGAAGATCTCACGGGAAGAGCAGGATCAGCTGGCCTACGAGAGCCACCGCAGGGCCCGCGCGGCCAACGCCAGCGGCGCCGTGGCCGACGAGATCGTCTCCGTCGTGATCCCCCAGAAGAAGGGCGACCCCAAGGTATTCAAGGTGGACGAGCGTCCCATGGACACGACCCTCGAGAAGATGGCGAAGCTGCCCCCGGTCTTCAACAAGACCGGAACGGTCACGGCCGGAAACGCCTCGGGCATCAATGACGGCGCCGCCGCCGTGGTCGTCGCAAGCGCTGACAAGGTGAAGGAACTGGGCCTGAAGCCCCTGGCCAAGATCGTGGGCTGGTCCTCGGGCGGCCTCGATCCGGCATACATGGGCCTCGGCCCCATTCCGGCAGTCAAGAAGCTCTTCAAGAAGCTCAACCTCACCATGAAGGACATGGGCGTGATCGAGCTCAACGAGGCCTTCGCCGTCCAGGCCCTGGGCTGCATCAAGGAGCTCGGCGTCGATCTGAACAAGTGCAACCTCAACGGCAGCGGCATCTCCATCGGCCACCCCATCGGCTGCACGGGCGCCCGCATCACCTACACGCTGGCCAATCAGATGAAGAAGGCCGGCCACAAGTACGGCCTGGCGTCGCTGTGCATCGGCGGCGGCCAGGGCATGGCCATGGTTCTCGAGAAAGCGTAACTCGTCATCCTGTCAGTCAACGGAAGCCCTCGGGCTTCGGCACCTCGCATTCAACCGGGTCCCGGCGGGGAGGAGATCCTCTTCCGCCGGGGAACCGGTCCGTCGGTACCGGAGATTCGCCGCTCCGCGCGTTTTGCCCGCCCTTTGGAGAGAGGATATTCACACGGGCCGGACGCCGGTTCGGGCTGGATTCATCATCAATAACAAATACAGGATAGGAGGGTAAGGAAGATGGCAATCAAGACTATTGGCGTCATTGGGGCCGGTCAGATGGGCAATGGTATCGCCCAGGTAGCGGCTTACCCGGGCGGGATCAATGTCATCATGAACGACATCGCCGACCAGTTCGTCAACAGGGGATTCGACACGATCTCCAAGAACCTGGACCGGCTTGTCGCCAAGGACAAGATCAAGGCGGATCAGAAAACGGAAATCCTCAGCCGGATCAAGAAGAGCACCAACCTCGAGGACATGAAGGATGCCGACATCGTCGTCGAGGCGGCCACCGAGCGAGAAGACCTGAAGCTTGGCGTCTTCAGAAAGCTCGACGAGGTTTGCAAGCCCGGCGTGATCCTCGCGTCGAACACCTCGTCGATCCCGATCACCCGGATCGCCGGCGCGACGAAGCGGCCCGAGCTTGTCATCGGGATGCACTTCATGAACCCCGTCCCGGTCATGCAGCTCGTCGAGATCATCAAGGGTCTCGTGACCTCCCAGGCAACCTACAACACCGTCGAGGCCCTCTCGAAGCAGTTCGGCAAGATCCCCGTCGAGTGCAACGACTACCCGGGTTTCATCTCCAACCGCATCCTCATGCCCATGATCAACGAGGCCTTCTACACGCTGATGGAAGGTGTGGGCTCGCCCAAGGCGATCGACGACATCATGAAGCTCGGCATGAATCACCCCATGGGGCCGCTCACACTGGCCGACCTCATCGGGCTCGACACCTGCTGGGCCATCATGGACGTCCTCTACAAGGGCTTCGGAGATTCCAAGTACCGTCCCTGCCCGCTCCTGAAGAAATATGTGGACGCGGGTCTCATGGGTCGCAAGAGCGGCCGCGGCGTCTACGACTACAGTGCAAAATAGCCAGCGATGAACCGGCGGCAGGGGCGGCCTGTGCCCCTGCCCCGCACCCAACGGAATCTTCAACAGAAAGGAGGGTGGTACTGTTATGGCATATGAAAACATTCTTTTTGAAGTGGCCGACGGGGTCGCCACGATCACCATCAACCGTCCCAAGGCGCTCAACGCATTGAACTCAGCGGTGATGGGCGAGCTTTATGACGCCGCGGCGAAATGCAAGGCTGATGAGGCCATCAAGGTGGTCGTGATCACCGGCTCGGGAGATAAATCCTTCGTGGCCGGCGCCGACATCTCCCAGATGGCGACACTGAGGCCCCAGGAGGCCATGGCCTTCATGGAGGCCGGTATCGAGACGTTCCGGGCCTTCGAAGTCCTTCCCAAGCCCGTCATCGCGGCGGTCAACGGGTTTGCCCTCGGCGGCGGGGTGGAGCTGGCGATGTCCTGCGATATCCGTCTGGCCTCGGAAAACGCCCGGTTCGGCCAGCCCGAGATCCTCATCGGTCTCATCCCCGGCTGGGGCGGCACACAGCGTCTTGCCCGGCTTGTCGGCATGGGCCGCGCCAAGGAGTACATCATGGCAGGCGGGCAGATCGACGCCAAGCGCGCCTATGAGATCGGCCTGGTGAATCAGGTCTACCCGCTGGATCAGCTCATGGCGGAGACAAAAAAACTGGCCGCGAAAATGGCCAACCTGCCCGGATTTGCTCTCAAGATGGCAAAACACGCCATCAACTTTGGATACGACCTG
>DASRZY010000155.1:0-19381 GCA_035685905.1 Syntrophales bacterium | reverse complement strand
GTGTCGAGACGGCCACGTGCCACGAATGCATCCCCGACCCCGACAAGGTGACACGGGAGGAGCTGATGCAAGTGGGCCAGGGGATGGGAATCGAAGCCTACCTGATCGTGCGGGTCCTGGGGTCGGGAACGGAAATGCAATCCACCGCGGCGGACAGCCCGTCTTTTGTTGCGGGCTCGACCGGCACGGATTCGATGATGAACCTGCAATGGTTCGGCCCCGAGCCGTCGATGGGCAAGCGGAGCCAGGTGGCAACCCTGGAGTCGCGTCTCTATGATGGGAAAACCGCGGAGATCGTCTGGCGGTCCACCGTCAATGCCGTCAATCCCGCCCCGAGCGAAGGCCAGATCTCCAAATTTGTCGGCCTGGAAGTGAGGGCCCTCGGCGACAAGAAATTGATCCCATAAAGAATATGTGACCGGTGGAAAAGAAAAAGGGACCGGTGGAAGACGAAGAAGAGACCAGGGACGAGGGGGCAGGGACGAGAAGAAAGTGTCTGAGTGCTTGAGTGTCCCGGTGAAGACGAAAAAGAAGCCAGGAATAAAGGGGCGACCGATGAGGCTGAGGGCACAGATCATGTTCGCGTTCGTTTTCTGCGTCTTCCTTTTCGCCTGTGCGGGTCCGGCGGCCCTCGATCCGTCGAAGGTTCCGCCGACGGTTGCCCGCGTCGAGCTTGCCCGCTACCAGGGGACCTGGTACGAGATCGCCAGGCTCCCGATGTGGTTCCAGAGAAACTGCCTGCGCTCGCAGGCCACCTACGGGATTCTCGAAACAGGCGAGGTCTCCGTCCTCAACGAGTGCGAGACCGCCGACGGGAAGGAATCCATTCGAGGCAGGGCCAGGGCGGTGGATGCCAGGACGGACGCAAAGCTCGAGGTCCGCTTCGACAAGTGGTTCTCGGTCTTCATCCCCTCCCAGCCGCAGGGGAATTACTGGATCCTTTACCTCGATGACGCTTACCGGACGGTGATCGTCGGAACGCCGGACCGGGAATACCTCTGGGTCATGGCCCGGACGCCTGCAATCGACGAGGCCCGTTATGCCGAGCTCGTCGGGATCGCACGCGGCCTGGGTTTTGACACGGACAAGCTGATACGCCGGGAAAAGCAGTGACCGGTGACCAGTGGCCAGTGACCAGTGAAAAACAGGAAGATCTTTCTTTCCTGCAACCTGTCACCTGCCACCTGCAACGATTCATTATATTCTGAACCATGAACCGTCATGAGCCCTATCGAAGCCTACAAAGACGTCTACGATCCGACACTGCTCCAACCGGTGGCCCGCGCGCCGAAGCGCAGGGAACTCGGGATCGAGGCCGCCCTGCCCTTCACCGGCGCCGATATCTGGACGGCCTACGAGCTGTCATGGCTTGACCCAAAGGGCAGGCCCCGGGTGGCCATGGGCACCTTCATCGTTCCCGCCGAGTCGCCAAGCCTCATCGAGTCGAGATCCTTTAAGCTCTACCTCAACTCTCTCAACCAGAGTGCCTTCGCCTCCCCGGAAGTCCTGCGAGAACTCCTGAGCAAAGACCTGGCTGACGCCTGCGGCGCACCCGTCGGAGTGCAGATCGTGCTGCCCGGCGAATTCGCCGATGAGCAGTTCGAGGAGATGGACGGGGAGCTCATCGACGAGATCGACGCGGAGATCCGGGACTACCTGCCGAACCCGGGACACCTTGCAGCGGGCCGCTCCGGCATCGAAGAGACGCTCGTCTCGAACCTGCTGAAGACCAACTGCCCTCTGACGGGCCAGCCCGACTGGGCAAGCATCCAGATCCGCTACAGGGGGACGCGCATCGACCGCGGGGGTCTCTTGAAGTACCTGGTGTCGTTCCGACAGTACGGCGGCTTTCACGAGCACTGCACCGAGCGCATCTTCATGGACATCCATCGGCAGTGCCGGCCCGAAAGGCTCACGGTTTACTCACGCTTCACACGCAGGGGCGGCCTCGACATCAACCCCTTCCGCACAAACTGCGGCGAGACGCCGCCGCCGAACCGAAGAACAGCGAGACAGTGAAAGACAGTGACCGGTGACCAGTGATCAGTGACCGGTGGAAGACAAAGAAGGGACCAGGGACCGGATCCTGGTTAGGAATTTTCTTCCCTGTACCCTATACCCTGTATCCCGGACGGAGTCCCCATGCTTCCGGATCACAAGACGAAGATCATCTGCACGATCGGACCGGCCTCGGAGTCTCGCGAGGTCCTCGAAAAACTCATCCTGGCGGGGATGAATATCGCGAGACTCAACTTTTCCCATGGCGACGAGGAACATCACTCAAGAATCATCGCCAATATCCGGGCTGCAGCTGCAATGACCGGGCAACGGGTGGCAATTCTCGCCGATCTGCCCGGGCCGAAGATCCGCCTGGGAAACCTGGAACCCGAACGTCTGGACGTCGAGCCCGGCGACGATTTCACCCTCACAGCGGAAGCCATCACGGGCAGTCGCAGCCGCGCGGCAATGACGTTTCCAAAGCTGCCGCTCGTCGTGAAAAAGGGAGACACGCTCTTTCTCAACGACGGGGTTGTCCAACTCGAGGTCACGGCCGTGGATGGCGGCGAGGTGCGGTGCCGCGTCATAGTGGGCGGTGAGATCCGCTCCCGCGTGGGCCTGAACCTGCCCGGCATCGATCTCGGGATCGGCGCCTTCACGCAGGAGGACCACCGATGGCTCCGCTTTGCCGCACAGGAGGGGCTCGACGCCGTGAGCCAGTCCTTCGTGGAGTGTGCCGTCGACATCGAGGCCGTGCGTGAAGCAGCCCGTTCCATGAATTACGGCCCCTGCATCATCGCCAAGATCGAGCGGGCCAGGGCCCTCCAGCAGATCGACTCCATCGTCGAGGCGGCCGACGGCCTGATGATCGCCCGCGGAGATCTCGGGGTGGAAATCCCCATCGAGCAGATCGCACTGGTGCAGAAGAAGCTGATGAACAAGGCCACCCTGCTCGGCAAGCCCGTGATCACGGCAACCCAGATGCTCGAGTCCATGACGACGAATCGCCGGCCCACGCGCGCCGAGGCGACGGATGTGGCCAACGCCATCCTGGACGGCACCGACTGCGTCATGCTCTCCGGGGAATCGGCCATCGGCACGTACCCCGTGGAGGCAACGGCCATGCTCTCGCGCATCGCCGCTGCCACGGAGCCGGCACTGGCAGGATACACCGTGGCCGATCTTGCGCGCTCCCAGCGGCGAGGAGACGGGGTGAGGCTCATGGACCTCATCGCCATGAGCGTGCGCACCACGGTGGACCGGGTCACGCCGGCAGCCGTCTTCGTGCCCACCCGGAGCGGCGCCACGGCGCGCAGCATCACCCGGTTCCGGCTTCCCGTCTGGATTGTCGCCGTGAGCTCCCAGGCGGCCACCTGCCAGCGGCTCCTGTTCTCCTGGGGTGTCTACCCGGTCTGCGAAGAGGATCACCCCGAGAACTGGCGGGACTACATCGGCCGCTGGCTCAGCGGTCACGGGATGTCGGGCGAGCTTGCCGTACTCACCGAGGGGCCTTCTGCAAAGAATCCCGAGGCCAATCACCGCATGGAAATCGTTGACCTCTCCATGGGAAAAAAGCTATAAATAGAACCGCCAAATCCGAGTCCGCGAGGAAACCCCATGTACAAGATCGTATTGATCCGCCACGGCGAGAGCACCTGGAACCAGGAGAACCGATTCACGGGATGGACGGACGTGGGGCTCTCCGACAAGGGGCTCGAGGAAGCCCACCAGGGCGGAAGGATCCTTGCAAAGGAGGGATACGTCTTCGACGTCGCCTTCACGTCCGTGCTCAAGAGGGCCATCAAGACCCTGTGGATCGTCCTCGAGGAGATGGATCTCATGTGGATCCCCGTCCACAACAGCTGGCGGCTCAACGAGAGGCACTACGGGGCGCTTCAGGGGCTCAACAAGAAGCAGACAGCCGAGAAACACGGCGAGAAGCAGGTCCACATCTGGCGCCGCAGCTACGACATACGCCCGCCGGCACTCGCGCCGGACGACCCGCGCTACGACGGCAGGGATCCCCGCTACAGGGGCCTGAAGCCAGGCGAGATTCCCCTCACGGAGTGCCTCAAGGACACGGTGGAGCGCTTCCTCCCTTACTGGCACGAGACAATCGCGCCGGCCGTCCGTTCGGGGCAGCGTGTCGTCATCGCAGCCCACGGCAACAGTCTGAGGGCACTCGTCAAGTACCTCGACAACATACCCGAGAGCGAGATTGTCGAGCTGAATATCCCCACGGGGATCCCACTCGTCTATGAGCTCAACGACGATCTCACACCCATCCGCAACTACTACCTGGGAGACCCCGAGGCTGTTGCCAAGGCCACCCAGGCCGTTGCAAACCAGCTCAAAAAAGGATGAAACCGGGGATCGGGCGACAGTGTTCATCGAAGAAAGACGGAGAAAACAGATAAAAAGCATGTTATCATTAGAAAATTGAAAGACACAACAGGAGGATTGAATGATGAAGAGATGGGTAGTACTTTTCGTAATGTTTTCCCTGCTGATCCCCGCCGCCGCGGCGATTGCCGACGAGGCCCAGGTGAACCGCTATGTCGAGATGCTGCGTCAGGACATCCGGGACCAGAAAGAGGCCATCATCCGGGAGACGATCACGTTCAAGGAGGGTGAGGGAAAAGAGGCCGCCGCCTTCTGGAACACCTACCGGGATTACCAGAATGACCTCAAGAAGCTGACCGACACCCGGATCGC
Source organism: Syntrophales bacterium (assembly GCA_035685905.1). GTDB lineage: Bacteria > Desulfobacterota > Syntrophia > Syntrophales > UBA2192 > UBA2192. The sequence continues at coordinate 14,668 of DASRZY010000155.1, read as the reverse complement.
GATCATCAAGGACTACGCGGCAAGCTACGACAAGATGACCGACAAGAAGGCCGAAGCGATTGCCAAGCAGGTCTTCGAGAATGACAAGGCCGCCCTCAAGCTGAAGGAGAAATATTACAAGCGATTCATGAAGGCCATGGGCGCCTCGGCCGCCAACCGGTTCTTCCAGGTCGAGAGCACGCTCAACAGCCTCATCATGCTCCGGATCAACACCGAGCTGCCCCTGTTCCCGCAGCGGGTGCCCAAGAAGTAAAAAGCGATGCAGGGACTAGGGACCAGGGTGTAGGGACCAGTCAACTCGGTTAAGAAAAATCCCCCTTTCATCCCCCTTTTACAAAGGGGGAAAGAGGGGGATTTTTTATTCACTCAGACCCGTAGACACTCAGTCACTTCTTCCTCGTCCCCAGTCCCTCGTCCCTGGTCCCTGCTTCTCCTTCCACTGGTCACTGCCGCAAGGCCGCGCCCCATCGCCGCCTCGTAGACCGCAACGAGGGCCCGCGCCTCGTCACTCGGGCCGGGCATGAGGGATGCGTAGGACGCGCCGGCCGCACCCAGTTTTCGCCGAAGATCGGCATCATCGATGAGCAGCAGGGCCTTCCTGACGAAATCATCTGCGTCTCTGGGGTCAAAGAGGATTCCCATGGGCGCGTCACCGGGATCGCCGAGAACGGGCCAGCGGTTGCCGGGAATGTCGGCGGCAAGAAGGGGCCTGCCGGCAGCCTTCCCCTCGAGCAGGACATTGGAGAGCCCCTCCGAGAAGGAAGCGTTGAGCACAACGTCCGACGAGGCGTAAGCCGATCGCATCGATGCGGGCGCAATCGGCGGGATCCAGCGGGCAAAGCCCGGCCGTCGATTTATTTCCTTGCGGAAGCGATCGGCGTAGTCGCCATGGAGAGCCGGGCCGGCAAAGACAATTTTTGCCTGCGGACGAAGGGCGTGAACCTTCTCGAAACCAAGCAGGCACTCCAGATTGCGCTTCACGGGGCGGATTCCGGCAGGCATGAAGAACAGCACGTCACCGGGTCCGGCTCCGGCTGCGCCGTGCAGCTCCGCGGGCTCTTCGCCCAGCCAGACAAAAGACTTCGGGACGAAAAAAACCTTCTCCATCCTCCCGGGAATGATCTCCGCCAGCCGCTCCCTTCCCTCCTGGCTCTGGGCGATGATCGCATCGGCGCGGCCCAGGACCGTGCCGATGATTTCCCTTCCAGACTCATGCCGCAATTCGATATTCATGTCGGTGCCCGAGGGCGATACGACGAGGGGAAGCGTTCCCCATGCGTGAGCCAGGGCTCGCTGACGCAGCAGCCCCCCGGCGCGATAGGCGTTGTGGACGTGGATGAGATGCGGATTGAACCTCGAGATCTCTCCCTTCAGCTCGCCGGGGACGAGGCTCTCGGCAGCGAGCACGTGAACGTCAAGCCCCATGCCCACGAGGGACCGGCGCCAGCGCTCGGCCGTCATGGCATTTCCCGACACGGTCGGCAATGCCGTCGGCGTGAGAATCAACAGGCGAAAGGAATTCAACGCTCAACCTCCCGGTAACTTGTCAGCAGCACCCCTGCCCGCTTCAGCGCACGGCGGACGGCAGGATCCAGGAGCGCCTCGATCTCGCGCTCACGGTCCGACGTGGAAAACCCCGCAAAGGGCCCCGATGCAGAGCCTGCCGCGACCCGTCCGGGGTGGACCATCAGCTCGGTGAGCCCGTCGGGCAATTGCTCGATCGCGGCCACGAGCGTCTCAGCGGACAGGCGTCCCTTCAGCAGCAGGCCGCAAAAATGATCCGGCACCAGAATTCCCGATCCATCGAGGCAAACCCGGGCATTTTTTCCCAGGGCACTGAAACGTCGCGCTTCTTCCAGCCAATCCGCCGGAATGGTTTCATCGCCGGTGCAAACCGCATCATCGGGTATGCGCATGCACCGTATGCCGCGGCTTTTTGCGGTTTCCACAACCGTACGCAGGGCCGCGGGAAAGACGTGGACGTGCTGGTGGCCGTCGACGTGGGAGATCCCGATTGAGGCGCCGAGCAGCCGGTCGATCTGCAGGGCGGCCTCGCTTGCGATTTCGGACCGAAGGGCTGCATCCCCTTTTGCCAAGAGAAGCCTGTGCGCATCCGCTTTCCCGCGGAAACTTCCGTCGGGGCCGATAAGGCGCGACAGGCCTTCAGCCAGCGGCCTTCCCTCGGTGAGGTTCAGATGGACCCCGAAGGACACGTTCTCAAACCCTCCTGCCCGGATCCCTCGCAGTGCATGCGCCAGGGCAGGCCCGTTGGGGAGGATGCTTGCGCTCGTCACCATGCCGGCGCGTATCGCTTCGAGGATCCCTTCGTTGCGCCCCTCGTCGGCGCCGAGATCATCGGCATTGATGATGAGCCGCTTCATCGCGCTTTCAATCCTGCGGCCCGGATGAAAAGGTTCCGGAAGACATATTCCCCTCCGAATGCCTCATGGAAATCGGACAGGCCCCGGGCGCGCAAGGCATCGAGATAATCAAAGAGCCCGTCGTCCAGCTCATTGTACTCCCGGGGAGTGAACGGCCGCTGCGACTCCCCCATGATCTCGACCCGGCTGAAACGCTCGCGAAGCCGGGTCAGCACTTCGGGGACATTCGCAATCGATATGGCCATGATCCAGAGCCGGCCCCCTTCCGGGTCAAGACGGTCCGGGGCCCCATCCGAGACGGCAAGCAGATGCTTCGTGCCGTCGGCCCCCCCGTAACGCGGCCCGAAGGGCCTCCTGCCGGGCGTCTGCGGCGGGGTCGCGATGATCACATCGAATCGCTCCCCTACACGAACCGCTTCGAACCATGAGCCTGCCCGGACGTTGATGCGATCCGAAAACCCGTTGAGCCGCACATTTTCGACAGCCGAGTCGAGGGAGCGGGGATCGATGTCGACGGCCACAACCCGGCCTGCGCCCATCTTCGCCGCGGCGATGGAAAGAAGCCCGCTGCCGCAGCCCAGCTCCAGGACCCGCTCACCCGGTCGGACATCGAGCCTTCCGGCCATCTCCACCGTGGAGGGCGGCGGGACGTGAACGCCCTGCGAAAGCTGCAAATGGATGTTTCCCGCCGGCAATTCGACGTCTGCTTCCTGCCGCCCGGCGGCCGAACCTGTCGGCACTCGCTTTGCCGCCGCAACGAGAATCCGGTTCAGCAGGGCGGGGAAATCCATCCCGGCCCATCGGGCAGAGAGCGTCAACGGCTCCAGGGGTTCCATGCTCGGCGTGACGTTGGCCTCCATGAAATAAAAGGTCCCGCCGGGAGAGAGGCGCACGTCGAAGCGGGCATAATCGCGAAGCCCCAGAGCCCGAAAGGCGGCGAGCGAAAACGCTTCCAAATCCCGGAGCTCGCCCGGCGCAAGTTCAGCCCTTGCGGCATCACGGCTTCCCGGTTCGACGACCTGGAGCTTGAAGTCCTCCGTGAGCACATCAGGGTGCCCCTCGCCCGTTTTCCACTCCAGCGGCGGGAGGAGCTCCAGCCCGCCGGGCCCGTCGACAACGGAAACGGCGAACTCGCGGCCCGGGATGAACGTCTCCACCAGGATGGGCTGAGCAAATCGCGAAAGGAGATCCGCCAGGCCTGCTGCCGCTTCGGCCCTGTCCCGCGCAAGGACAAGCCCGCGGCTCATGTGCTCGAAGGCAGGCTTGAGGATGCAGGGCGGGGCGAGCCAGCCGGGAAGGGGCCCGGCTCCCGAGACGGCCTGAATTCCCGGGGGCGTCGGGATTCCCGCAGCCCCGAGACGGGTCTTCGCCGCGGCTTTGTCGTCTGCGAGCGCACAGGCCCGCGCATCGGAGCCGACGACGGCAATTTCATGAGACTCGAGCAGGGATCGCACGAGAGAACGGAAGCGGCCGCTCCCCCGGTAGGTGTCGGTGTGGTCGATCACAAGATCGCACCCGCGGGCCAGCTCCACGGTACGGAGTTCGACCTCCTCCGAATCCACCAGAAGGTGCTCATGACCGAGGGAGGAAAGCCCCAGGGTCAAGGCCTCGGCACACCGGCAGGGCGAACCCGACGTATGGATGATGCCCACTCGCATGAGAACTCCAATTGACCGGAATGGATGGTGTTTCAAGTTAGACGAAGACATTCGGGAAGTCAATGGGACAAACAGAGGATTGGGGACTAGGGACGAGGGGGTAGGGACCAGGGGCAAGAGGAAAGAGAGGGATTTCTTATCCATTGCCTCGTCCCGAGCCTCGTCCCTACCCCCCGGTCCCTAGTCCCTTTCTTCACGATGGCACGAATCTTTCATATATATTCAATAGTTCTGATTTCTCATGGGGTGACACTCTCCCTAACGGTCTCATTCCCATGGAAAGAGAGACGATATGCAAGTTCTGCAGGGAAACGGCGAGATCATCAAAGCGCTCCGGAAGATCCCGAAGCTTCAAGCCTTCGACAAAAAGGATCTCCGCAAAATCCTGAGTTGCAGCCAGATCCTGAAATACGAATCCGGGGAAGAGATCACCGGGGAGGAAGCATCAGACCACCGGATCTATTTCATTGTCTCGGGAAAGGTCCGGGTCACCCGCAACGGGGTGGAGATGAAGCAGCTCTGCCGCACGGGCGATGTCTTCGGCGAGATGCGGCTCCTGTCGCTCACCGCCCGGATGTCCTCGGTCGAGGCTGTCGACGAAACGGTCTGTCTCGTCACGGATGTCTCCGCCATGGAAGAGCTTCGAAAAGAGGACCGGGTGGCCTTCGCGGCCATTTACTACATGGTCATGGCCGAAGTCCTCGCCCGCCGTCTCAAGGAGACGAGCGAAGAGCTCACGCGGGTCCGTGGCGAGCTGCAGAGGCTAAAATCATCAACCGGTCTGGGTGAAACGGTCGGATCAGCATGAAGAATGGGTGACTGGAATGATGGAATATTAGTCCCGTTCCGGCTGTCTTCTTTTCCATTGCTCCATGATTCCATGGCTCCATCCTCTCCTGCGGCAGAAAGTCTGCTTCCTTCCCGATATGTTCTGCCGATCTGCTGCGAATCGTGTTTGTGTTCGTCTTGAATCTCTGGTAAAAAAAGAAACTTTGGGAACGGGCCTGAACAGCGGAAACAACGGCATTTCCCCGGAGAGTTGCCAAGACCATGAAACGCCACTACATCCTCGGCGCACTTGCCCTGATCGCCTTCTTCGGCGTTGGGACCTGGCTGTTCTTCCACTACGATCTGCATATCTTCTTTTCCGATCGCGAACGAGCAGTCGAGATGATCACTGCGTACGATCCGTATGATGTGATCGTCTTCATCGCCCTTCAGGTCCTGCAGGTGGTCTTTGCGCCGATCCCCGGCGAGGTCAGCGGCTTCCTGGGCGGCTATCTCTACGGCCCGCTCCTGGGCACGCTCTACTCGACAATCGGCCTCACCCTGGGGTCTTGGCTGGCCTTTCTTCTGGCCCACGTCTTCGGGCTGCCCCTGGTGGAACGTATCGTCAAGCCGGAGACACTCAACCAATACGACTACGTCCTGGAGCACAAGGGGATCTTCGTCGCCTTCTTTCTATTCCTGATCCCGGGCTTCCCCAAGGACTACCTCTGCTATATCCTGGGACTGTCCCACATGCGCGCATGGACCTTTCTCATCATCTCCACGGTGGGCCGGCTCTTCGGCACGATCCTGCTCTCCGTCTTCGGGAGCTTCGCCCGCAACAACCAGTTCTGGCCCCTAGCCGCCCTGCTCGTCATCACGGGACTGTGCCTGATCCTCGCCTATTTCTACCGGGAAAAGTGGCTGCAGAAACTCAGGGAAAAAGCAGCCAAATACGAAGGCGGCCCCCCGGTGTCGGGAGCGTGAAGAAGGGACCAGGGACAAGGCACCAGGGACGAGGAAGAAGTGACTGAGTGTCTAAGTGTCTGAGTGAAGAAAAGGCAACATGACAAAGAAAAAGGATCGGGACGTCCCGATCCTTTGTTTTTCTGAAGCCTGATTCCTGTAGCCTGAAGCCTGTAGCCAGCGGCGGAGCCGCTAGCGGTACTGCGTGAAGCTGAACGGGTCGGACACCTTGCGAAGGCATTCGTCGAGCTCGGAGTAGCCTGCCAGGTAGTACTCCACCGATTTGCCGGGTGGGATGGCCTTCTGGAGCTCTTCCAGGATCTGGGTCGAAGGCTCGGCCAGGACGAGCTTGATCGCCTTGGCGCTGTTTTCGAGAACGATGATCTTGCGTTCCATGGCATATCGCTCGCCGATAATCTTCTGGAGCTGGACAGAGGGCTCGTAGTTCTTCATGGAGAGAATGGGCATGTTGAAGTGTTTCGACAGGGAGGTCAGGTATCCGCGGCTGTTGATGTAGCCCATTTCGATGAGCAGAAGCCCCAGCGGCCTCGTATGGCCCCATTTCTCCTTGATCTTCTTTTGCTTCGAGAGCGCTTCCTCGAGCTGCTGAGGGGTGATCAGCTTCTGGTCGACGAGAATCTCGCCGATGGTTCTGCGTTTGTTGAAGTAGTAGAGGGCCCTGTTGACCTTCTCCTGAGGGATGCCGATCTCGAAGAGGATCTCGCCGAGGTATTTGCCGGGCTGATCCGACTTGATCGCCAGGGCGCGATCGAGCTGTTCCTGGTTGATGACGCCTTTCTCGACGAGAATCTGACCCAGTGTTTTCTCGGAACCCGACCTTGACTTGATCACCATTGCCGCCTCTTTATTGTCCATTTATTCCTCTGGGAAATCATACGCGGGCAGACCGGACCGAAATGATATTCAGCAAGTTCCATGCCACGCTCGAAGAGGACCCTTGGCTTGACTTGCGGCAGCGGGTATGAGAGCATCCGCACTCGAGGGTACAGGGTATAGGGTATACGGTATAGGGAAGATAATGTAGGGAAGCCTGTGCGTCGGGCCCGTTACTCCACGATCATGCCCGAGTCGCGATTGCCATCACCGGGGTATCAAACCTCTTGTCTTCGAACAAGTTCAATCTGAAAGTCCTGCTTCTACTCTCGTCGGGGCATCTCGTCACGGATATCTACCAGGGGGCGCTGCCCGTCATCCTGCCTTTCCTGAAGGCCAAACTCATGCTGTCCTACACGGCGACGGGGGTCATCCTCCTGGTGGGCAGCCTCACGTCGTCGGTGATCCAGCCCCTCTTCGGCTTCATCTCGGATCGAAAGGAAAAACCTTTGCTCCTGCCGCTGGGCTGTCTCTGCGCCGGCCTGGGATTTTCGATGCTCGCCTTCCCCTCGAGCTTCGCCCTGGTATTGCCACTCGTGGTCCTGAGCGGCCTCGGAATCGCTTCGTACCATCCCGAGGGCTTCCGGACGGCTCACTTCTTCACGGGGGAGCGCCGGGTGACGGGGATGTCCATCTTCTCTGTGGGCGGGAACCTGGGCTTTGCCATCGGTCCCCTGCTGGTGCTCTTTGTCATCCAGACCTACGGCTTCGAGAGTCTTCCCGTCATGGCCGCACCCGCGTTGATCTTCGTCACGGCCATCCTCATTTTCTGGCACACGATCGCCATCCCCCGTTCAGCAGCCCAAGCCTCCGCAGCCCAAAAGGAAGGAGGAGCGGAAAGGGCTCAATGGTTTTCCCTGTTTATGCTCATCGCAGTTGTCGTCATGCGCTCGTGGATCCAGGTCGGCCTTTTGACTTATATCCCATTCTACTTCATCGACCACCTGAAGGGCGACGCACTCCAGGCCGGAACCCTCGTCTCCACCTTCCTCGCCGGCGGAGCGATCGGGACGCTTGCCGGGGCGCCTCTTGCGGACCGTTGGGGACATAAACGCTACCTGGTCCTGTCCATGCTGTTGTCTTCCGTCATGCTGCCCCTGTTTTTCATCACGAAGGGGATCCTGCTCTTCGCCGTCCTGGGGCTCCTGGGGATGATCCTCATTTCGAGTTTTTCGGTGACCATCGTCATGGCGCAGCATCTCATACCGCAGGGCCTGGGTGTCGCATCGGGGCTCATGGCGGGATTTGCCATCGGCACGGGGGGGATCTGTGTGACGCTGCTCGGCGTGATTGCCGATCATTTCGGTGTGCCCGCGGCGCTGCAGTCCACCATGGCACTGCCCGTCATCGGCTTCCTGCTCGCGCTGTGCCTCAAGTATAAGCAAACCAGCGATCGGTGATCAGGGCATGCAGGTTCGAGGTCCGAGGAACGAGGACCCAAGTAGAATAAAAAAAGGATCGAAGAGGGTCTTCTTCGGTCCTTTGTTTTTTCCTCGAGCCTCGCACCTCGATCCTCGATCCTTTACTGGACAGGGATGATCACGAAGATCATGACATCCCACACCGCGTGCGAGATCAGCCCCGGCCACACCGAGCCGTACCGCAGATACATGGCGCCCCAGAAAAGCCCGCAGATCAGCGAGGCCATGAAAAGCATGAAATTGAACCCGAATACGTGAATGGCGGCGTAGACCATCGAGGCAACGAGATATCCGCCGGTCCTGCCATAACGCCCGCAGAGCCGCTCCTGCACGAACCCACGCCAGAAGATTTCCTCGGCAGGTCCCACCCAGAGAAGCAGCAGAAGCCCGATGGTGAGCGGTGAGGCCTGCGCCCGTGTGCTGTAGATGCCGGCAATCTCCGGCTTTGCAAAATGGAAGAGCTGTGACGAGACGACGTTTCCAACCCAGAAGATCGCATAGAGGATAGCGGCGGATGTCAGCCCGATGGCCAGGTGGGAGAGCCTGAATGAATAGATTGCCCGGAGTCTTTCTTTCTGGAGCCATATCCCCATCCCCGCCAGGACTGCCGTTGCCATCGCCATGACAAGCCAGAAATTCAGGTGAGGGGCAGTCCACGGCGAGAACATGACGAACCAGAAAAGCGTCGCAAGGGCGCAGAGACAGACGACTGCCGTCATTTAAGGAAGGTCCCGATGAAGATGGCGATCCCGAACAGGGTGCAGAACGCCAGGTGCAGCTGTGCGGTCATGACATCCCCCATGGCGATGGTCTCGGGCCTACCCGGAACGCTTGCCAGGACGGCCTTCACATTTCGCACCGCCAGGGGCAATGTGATCAGTACGGCCAGGGCAAGGGGCGTAACAAGCTTTCCCAGAACCATGACGAGAACGACAAGATAGGCCCCGACAACCAGGCCCAGATAGATGGCCTTTGCGGCAGGCAGGCCCAGCACCATGGCCATTGTCTTGATGTTCGCCCGGGCATCGTGTGTAATGTCCCGCAGATTGTTAGCGTGGAGGATGGCCGCCACCAGGCAGCCCACCGGAAGCGACGCGTAGAGCACCGTCATACTGAATCCGCCCGTCAGGGCAAGGAAGGAACCGATGACCATGAGCGGCCCCATGAGGACAAAGACAAGGATGTCGCCCAGGGCAACGTACTTGTAGGCGACGGGACCGCCCGTGTAGAACCAGCCTCCCAGGAGCCCGATCACACCCAGGATGAAAATCGGCCAGCCGCGCACCGCAACCAGGAGAAGCCCCAGGGAAAAGCCGACGGCAAAGAGGATGACACCTGCGGCAAGAAGCTGTTTCGGGGTCAAAAGACCCTCGATGAGGACCCGGCTTGACCCGAACGTCTCGTCACGGTCCACACCCCTGCTGTAATCGAAATAATCGCTGACCATGTTCGTCCCGATGTGAAACAGCAGCGAGCAGGCGACGATCAGGGGGAAAAGGGGCCAGTCGACAGGGCCGTCAACGGTTGCCGCCAGCACGGCGCCGATGACCACGGGCAAAACCGATGCCGTCAGAGAAAAGGGCCGGGCTGCCTGAAACCAGACGCTCAACAGGTTTCGCCTCTGCTCGCCGGCCGATGATGTCCCTCTTGCCCCCATGTTTCTAACCTCTATGCCGGGTTCATCTCACGGACGAGTTTTTATCCATACCCGGCTCCCCAAGTCAAGCCCAAAATCCATCCCCTGGCAGCTGCGCTGCAATGGCCAGGTAAGAAGGATCGAGGATCGAGGTCCGAGGAAAAGAATGCAAAAAGGGGTGAAGCGCAACAGCACCCCACCCCTCCTGTTTCTTGCCTCGTTCCTCGAACCTCGTTCCTCGTTCCTGGTTTAGTCCACTTTTTTGAATGCCTGCTTCTTGGCCTTGCAGACGGGGCACTCGTCGGGCGCTTCGCCTTCCACGGTCATCCCGCAGACCTGGCAGATCCAGTAGTCTACGTCGGGGGTTTTGCCCAGGTTCTCGAACATCTTCTTGTAGAGCGCCGCGTGGATCTTCTCGACGGCATTGGCAAACTCGAAGCTCCGAAGCGCTCCCGCAACTCCCTCGGCCTTGGCGTCGGCGATCATCCCCGGGTACATCTTCTGAAACTCGTAAGACTCTCCATTGATGGCCTCCTCGAGATTCTCCTTCGTCGACCTGACCCCGGCCAGCTCCCTGAGATGGGCGTGTGCGTGGACCGTCTCCGCTTCGGCGGCGGCGCGGAACAGTTTGGCGGCCTGCTTGAAGCCTTCCAGTTCGGCTTTCTTCGCGAAGGCGAGATACTTTCGATTGGCCTGAGACTCGCCCGCGAAGGCTTCCTTCAGGTTGTTTTCCGTTTTTGACATGATTTCCTCCTTTTGAGATTTTCGCCGGCCCTGCCTGGATTTCCGCCCCGGCCGTTTGGCGATGCAGTTTAGGGATTTTATCAGCCTTTTTTTCTTTTTACAAACTTTTCGATCTCGATCGCAATGAGCGGGACGAAGGACAGGGCGGTGCAAAGGAGAAGCTCGCCAACCGTGAGGGGTTTCGTGTCGAAGATGGGGTTCAGGGAGGGCACGTAGATCACCGCGAGCTGCAGCAGCACTCCCGCGGCAACCGCCCCCAGCATGGCCTTGTTGCTGAAGAGCCCCAGTTTGAAGAGGGATGCCTTTTCCGAACGGATCGCCAGGGCCGCCGTCAGCTGGCTCCAGACGATAACCGTAAAGACCATGGTCTCCCAATCGTCGTTGCCCGATTTGACCTCCATGTACTGCACCCCGATGCAGACAGCGGCCATCAGCAGGCCCACCCAGACGCAGAAAACGCCCAGCCCGTGGGCGAAGATGCCCTCCCGCGGGTCCCGTGGCGGGCGCTTCATCACCTCGCCCTCGGCGGGTTCCACGGCCAGGGCAAGCGCCGGGAGGCTGTCCGTCACGAGGTTCATCCACAGGATCTGGATCGGCTGCAGGGGAAGAGGCAGTCCCAGGAGGGGGGCTATGAAGAGAGTCAAGACCTCGCCGGAGTTGCAGGCCAGCAGATACTTGATGAACTTCCGGATGTTGTCATAGATCATCCGGCCTTCCTTGATTGCGTTCACGATCGTGGCGAAGTTGTCGTCCAGGAGAATCATGTGGGAGGCTTCCTTGGAGACGTCGGTCCCCATGATGCCCATGGCGATCCCGATGTCGGCCCGCTTGAGCGCCGGGGCGTCGTTCACGCCGTCGCCCGTCATGGCCACGATCTGCCCCCTGTCCTGAAGGGCCTTCACAATCTTGAGCTTTTGCTCGGGGATCATTCGCGCGTAGACCCGGATGTCATCCACCTGGTTCTCAAAGTCCTCGAGGGAGAGCCTGTCCAGTTCCCGGCAGGTCATCACCGTACCCGCGTCGTCGATGATCCCGATGCGCCGGGCGATGGAGCGCGCCGTCAGCGGGTGATCCCCCGTGATCATGACGGGCCGGATGCCGGCGGACTTGCAGAGAGACACGGCCTGGCGGACCTCTTCCCGGGGCGGGTCCATCATGCCCGTGAGACCGAGGAATGTGAGCCCTGTTTCCACGTGTTCGGGCGACAGATCATCAGGCACTTCCTTCCAGAGGCGCGCGGCCATGGCCAGGACGCGAAGCCCGCCATCGGCCATCCGGTCGTTCACGCGGTTGATCTCGTCGGCATCGATCGGCGCGAGCTTTCGTTCCGTGAGCACGTTGATGGTCTTTTCGAGCATCACGTCGACCCCTCCCTTCGTGAGGGCCATGTACCCCCCGGGCCAGCGGTGGAACGTCGTCATGCACTTGCGCTCCGAGTCGAAGGGGATCTCGGACACCCGGGGGTGTTCCTTCTCGAGATCGGCCTTCACAAACCCGTGATCCCTGGCAACCCGGTAGAGGGCGATCTCCGTCGGGTCCCCGCTGACCCCGACGATATCCTCGTGGACGTATGGAAGCGCATCATTGCTGAGGGCCAGCGCCTTCAGGAGGAGGTCGAACCGCCCGATCTCGGGGTCATCGCTTTTGAACAGTGTCCCGTTGGCGTAAACTTCCTCGACGGTCATGCGGTTCAGGGTGAGGGTCCCCGTCTTGTCGGAGCAGATGGTTGTGACCGACCCCAGGGTTTCCACGGCCGGGAGCTTTCGGATGAGGGCGTTGTGCTCCACCATTTTCCGCGCACCCAGGGCAAGCGAAATCGTAATGACGGCGGGAAGGGCCTCGGGGATGGCGGCGACGGCAAGGGAGACGGCCGTCAGGAACATGAGAATCGGTGCCTCGCCCCGCAGGAGCCCCACGCCGAAAATGAAGGCGCAGATGCAGAGAATCGCCACGGCGATCTTCTTCCCGAAAACGGTGAGACGCTTCTGGAGGGGGGTCTTGACCTCTTCCTCCTCCTGGAGCATGGTGGCGATCTTCCCAAGTTCTGTGGTCATCCCCGTGCCGACGACGACACCGGTGCCCCGGCCGTAAGTGACAACGGTGCCCTTGAAGGCCATGTTCGATCGGTCCCCCAGGGAAAGCATCTCCTCACGCAGCGTGCGGGCTTGTTTTTCCACGGGGACCGACTCGCCCGTGAGGGCCGCCTCCTCGATTTTCAGCACGGCCGCCTCGGTCAGCCGCATGTCGGCCGGGACGATGCCCCCCGCCTCGAGAAGCACCAGGTCCCCCGGGACGATCTCCGCTCCGGGGACGGTCGAGACACTGCCGTCACGAAGGACCCGGGCGGCGGGGGCGGCCATCTGTTTCAGGGCCTCCATGGCCTTTTCGGCACGGTACTCCTGGACAAAACCGATGACGGCATTCAGGATGACGATGACGAGGATGGCGATCGTGTCGGCCAGATCCCCTACGAATCCGGAGACAACGGCGGCGGCTATCAGCACCAGGATCATGAAGTCCCGGAACTGGTCCAGAAGCATGGCCAGGGGAGAGCGCCTCCCTTTCTCTTCCAACTCGTTGCGGCCGTATTTCGCGAGGCGCCTGCCGGCTTCATCCGATGAAAGGCCGTCGACGGGGACTTCCAACTCGGCAAGAATCGTTTTGGCTTCTCTCTGATGCCAGTTCATGAGGCCCTCGCTTCGGCACGTGGGGGAGCAAACGGAGATGACAGTGAAAGCGGCTACACGCGCTAAAAAAGAGGGGCAGCAAGAAACCGGCCCGTTTCAAACCGGTCGGTTGCAGCCCTGTTCTTTTGCTGACTCGAGATGGTTGAACGGCATTCTCTTATCCCGTAAAAAAAGGGGGAAGGATCGATACGCTTGTATTGCTTACCAGATCGTGCCCGGCGACGTCAAGGGCGCCCTGCCGAGATGACCGGCGGGAGCCAACGAATGCAACACATGCAACACAAAAGAATGCAGTAGGGCCTGCGACCTTCGAATTGGACAGGAAATCATCTCGGATATTCAAAATTCGTTGATATTTACAGGTAATAGCGATAATATGATTTAATAATAACATTGGTTGCATTATTTATCTTTTTTTGGATGGTTCATGATGCTTTTCTGGAGTACCTATGCAGCGTATCGTTCTTTTTGTTCTTTGCGTTTTTCTTCTGTCAGGGTGTGTTTCCTACAAGAAATTTGAGGACCTCCAACTCGAGAATGACCGGCTCAACAAGGAGTTGCTGCTTTCGCAGCAGCACAATGAAGCCCTTACACAGGACCTGAAGCAACTCAAGGATCTGGCCGATTTCTACTACCAGACGGGCATGCAGCTCTACGGGGAGAAGAAGTACGGCGAAGCCTTGGAGAAGTTCCAGACCCTTGTGGACCGGTTCCCTACGAGCAAGCACGCACCTGCAGCCACCGAGAAAATCGCCGAGATCCGGAATCTAGCCCTGAACAACTATCAGAAGATCGTCCAGTCCGTGGAGACGACCCGGGACCTCCGGGCCAGGGTAGAATTGATCGACCGGGAGATGAAGACGACCTTCCTGACGAAAGACCTCACCGACAAGCTCCTGGCGGTCCGCGAGGCCTTGCGGGAGGACCTCGATGGTGAGCTCGAGGCCCAGCGGGATATCAGCCGCCACATCCTCATCGAGGATGACCCGATCAAGTCCTGGAAGGTTTATCGCTCGACCCGGATGCTCACCCAACAGGTCGGCGAGGACCGGAAGTTCTTCGTGGAGCTCTATTTCATCCAGAGATACACGGGCAAGAAGTTCTTCAAACTGAAAACGAGATACCAGGCCCCCGAGTATCTTTCCTACGAATCCGTCACCCTTCAGGGCCAGAACGGCACGAAGTTGACCGTCGACACGATCTACCCCCAGAAACAGTCCATGATCGACTCCGACGGGGTGACTGAGTGGTCCGACAACGAGATCACCGAGGACGACAGGATTATCCGGCTGGCGAAGTCGAATTCGATCACGGTGACCTTCAAGGGCGGCAACCGCTATACCTTCGAGATGAACGAGCAGCAGCTCACCGCCTTCCGCGAGGTCGTGAAGAAATTCCAGGCGACAAGATAGGGACCAGGGACCACGATATCCGAGAAACAAAGAGGGCTTGCCGCACGGCAAGCCCTCTTTGTTCATCGTGTGCACGATTCTATTACTGATTGCTCGTCCCT
>DASRZY010000154.1:0-4062 GCA_035685905.1 Syntrophales bacterium | reverse complement strand
GCGCTGTCGCCCGAGTGGATTCCCGCCTCCTCGATGTGTTCCATGATTCCGCCGATGACGGTCATCTCCCCGTCGCTGATGGCATCCACGTCGAGCTCCACGGCGTCCTCGAGGAACTTGTCGATGAGGATGGGGTGATCCGGCGAGATCAGCAGGGCCCGGTCCATGTACTCGCGGAGCGTCTGGGGGTCGTAGACGATCTCCATGGCCCGCCCGCCAAGGACGTAGGAGGGCCTGACGAGCACGGGGTAGCCGATCCGCTCGGCCGCCTTCAGCGCCCCCTCGACGTTGGTCACGTTGTCGTTGTCGGGCTGATTGAGCTTGAGCTTGCGGACGATGTCGCCGAAACGCTCCCGGTCCTCGGCCCGGTCGATCGCTTCCGAAGACGTTCCGAGGATGGGGGCCCCCGCATCAAAAAGGCCTCGGGCCAGGTTGAGGGGCGTCTGGCCTCCGAACTGTACAATCACCCCGTAGGGCTTTTCCGTATCCAGGATGTGCAGAACATCCTCGAGGGTCAGGGGCTCGAAGAAGAGCTTGTCCGAGGTGTCATAGTCGGTGGACACCGTCTCCGGGTTGGAGTTCACCATGATGCTCTCGTAGCCCTCTTCGCGAAGCGCGTAGGAGGCGTGGACACAGCAGTAGTCGAACTCGATGCCCTGTCCGATCCGGTTGGGCCCGCCACCCAGGATGACGACTTTCCTGTTGGTTGACGGCCTCGCCTCGTCCTCGATCTCGTAGGTCGAGTAGTAGTAGGGTGTGTAGGCCTCGAACTCGGCTGCGCAGGTGTCGACGAGCTTGTAAACGGGCAGCACCTTCCCCTTCATCCGCATATCCCGGATTTCCTGTTCCGTCTTGTTCCACAGCTTGGCCAGGTAGCGGTCGGAAAACCCGAGGGCCTTGGCCTCGCGAAGCGTCTCGGCCGAGGGGGAGAGGACCCGCAGGGCGTTCTCGGACTCCACGATCTCCTTGACGTGATGGAGAAACCACGGATCGATGGATGTGTAGCGGGAGATGTCCTCGACGGACATCCCGCACTGGATGGCCGTGGCAATGTAGAAGAGCCGCAGGGAATTGGGTGTCGTCAGCTTGGGAATGAGGAAGTCTTCGGCGTTTTCGATGTCGGGAGGCAGCTGCTGTAGCAGCCCGAACCGGCCGATCTCGAGGGATCGGACGGCCTTCTGGAGCGATTCCTTGAAGGTTCGCCCGATGGCCATCGTCTCGCCGACGGATTTCATGGAGGTCGTCAGCAGGTCCTCCGTCTCGGGGAATTTCTCGAAGGTCCAGCGCGGTATCTTCGTGACGACGTAGTCGATTGTGGGCTCAAAAGAGGCCATCGTCTCGCGGGTGATGTCGTTGGGGATCTCGTCGAGGGTGTAGCCCACGGCGAGTTTGGCTGCGATCTTTGCGATGGGAAACCCGGTTGCCTTTGAGGCAAGGGCCGAGGAGCGAGACACGCGGGGGTTCATCTCGACGACGACCATCTCGCCGTTTTTCGGGTTGATGGCAAACTGGACGTTGGAGCCCCCCGTCTCGACGCCGATCTCGCGCATGATGGCGATGGAGGCGTTGCGCATCTCCTGGAACTCCACGTCGGTGAGCGTCTGGGCAGGCGCCACGGTTATGGAGTCCCCCGTGTGGACGCCCATGGCGTCGAAGTTTTCAATGGAGCAGATGATAACAACGTTGTCGGCCTTGTCGCGCATGACTTCGAGCTCAAATTCCTTCCAACCCAGAACCGACTCCTCGAGCATGATCTCGCCGATCATGCTGGCATCGAGCCCCTGCTTGGCGATGTCGAGGAGGTCCTCGCGGTTGTAGGCAACACCGCCGCCCGTCCCGCCGAGGGTGAAGGAGGGCCGTATGATGATGGGAAACCCGATTTCATTCGCAACGCCCAGCACTTCCTCCATGTTCCGGGCGAAACCGCTCCGGGGAACCCGAAGGCCGATCTTTTCCATTGCATTGCGGAACTTTTCCCGGTCTTCGGCCTTGTGAATAACCTCCAGGGAAGCCCCGATGAGTTCCACGCCATATTTCTCGAGGGCGCCGGTCTGGGCCACGGCCACGGCTGTATTGAGCCCCGTCTGTCCGCCCAGGGTGGGGAGAATGGCATCGGGCCGCTCTTTCTCGATAATCTTCACGACGGCTTCCGCCGTGATGGGCTCCACGTAGGTCCGGTCTGCCATCTCGGGGTCCGTCATGATCGTTGCCGGATTCGAGTTGATGAGGATAACCTCGAAGCCCTCCTCCTTGAGGGCCTTGCAGGCCTGGGTGCCCGAGTAGTCGAACTCGCAGGCCTGGCTGATGATGATGGGCCCCGAGCCGATGATGAGGATCTTCTTGAGGTCGTTACGCTTTGGCATGTTTGTGTTTCTCTCTCAACATGAGGTCGGTGAATTCCGTGAAGAGGTAGTTGGCATCCTGGGGTCCGGGAGCCGCCTCGGGGTGGTACTGAACACTGAATGCCTTTTTGTCCGGGACGAAGAGTCCTTCCAGGGTTCCGTCGTTGAGATTCAAGTGCGATTTGTCGAGCTTGCCGGCAAGTGATTCCGGGACAACGATAAACCCATGATTCTGCGAGGTGATCTCGACCCAGTTGCGCTTCACGTTTTTCGCGGGCTGGTTGATCCCGTGATGGCCGAACTTGAGCTTGGCCGTTGTGCCGCCCAGGGCCTGCCCCAGGATCTGGTGCCCGAGACAGATGCCGAAGATGGGCGTCTGGCCGAGCAGTTCGCGGACCGTATTGACGATGTAGGGCAAGGTGGCCGGGTCGCCGGGGCCATTGCTCAGGAGGACCCCGTCGGGTTTGTACACCCGGATCTCCCTGGCTGTTGCCTGGCACGGAACCACGATTACGTCGCAGTCTCTTTTTTCGAGATTGCGGAGGATATTGTACTTGACGCCGCAGTCGATGACGACGACGCGCAGTCGATTCTTCGTTTTTGTTTTCCCGAGCAGTTCGATGGGCTTGGGCCCATTGTCTTTCCAGAGGTAGGGCCTCTCGCAGGTCACAAACGGTATCAGATCCCTCCCCACGAGCCCGGGATAGGCCCGCACCTTGTCGAGCAGGAGCCGCGTGTCGTCGGTCTCCGTCGATAGGATGCCCTTCATGGCGCCGGCAATGCGGATTCGGCGGGTGAGGGCCCGCGTGTCAATGCCCTCGACACCGAGTTTTTTGTGCTCCTCGAGGAATTCCTTGAGCGTCTTGCGCGACCGCCAGTTGCTGGGGAAGGGTTGATACTCCTTGACGACGAATCCCTCGAGGTGGATCTTCGCCGATTCCATATCCTCGGGGTTGATCCCGTAATTGCCGATGAGGGGATAGGTCATCGTCACGATCTGTTCCTTGTAGGATGGGTCCGTCAGGATTTCCTGGTAGCCCGTCATGCCCGTGTTGAAGACGACCTCCCCCAGGGCCTGGCCTACGTGTGCAAAGGCATACCCCCGGTAGATGCTACCATCCTCCAGGACAAGCATGGCCCTGGGTCTTTTTTTCAGCAGATGCATGGCTTTTTCTTATCCCCGATGGCGTTATCAGACAAGGCGATGCGGGTGGTCCCCATGCTGATGGGGATCGCACCCGCGGCACTTATATACCTGAATCGTTCTGTTTTCTCAACGTTTTGTTAAAAAAGAGGGCAACCCGACGGGCTGCCCTCTTTTTGCCCTTACAGCATGGGCAGATACCGGGAAAGTTCGAAATCCGTGACGTGGGTCCGGAAGAGGTCCCATTCCTTTTCCTTGTTCGCGATGAACTTGCCGAAGATGTGATCCCCGAGTACATCGTTCACCAGCACGCTCTGCTTGGTTTCCTGGATGGCTTCCCACAGGCTTCCGGGCAGAGAGCTGATGCCCGCCTCTGCGCGTGCCTTCTCGTCCATCTCAAAGATGTCATGCTCTACCGGCTCGGCCAAGGGGTACTTGCCCTCGATGCCCTTCAGCCCCGCCGCCAGCATGACCGCGAAGGCAAGGTAGGGGTTGCAGGTCGGATCGGGCGAGCGGAACTCGATGCGGGTCGCCTTCTCCTTGCCGGGCTTGTACATGGGCACGCGGACCATGGCG
>DASRZY010000153.1:0-2849 GCA_035685905.1 Syntrophales bacterium | reverse complement strand
CAGGACACGGCAGGTGCATGTGAGGATCATTTCAGGATAAAGTCCACTGACAACAGATGGCAGAAAATGAGAAAGCCGGCTTGCTTTCGCTTGCCGGCTTTTTCATCACTTCTTCCCGCTCTTGACGGGAACCTTCTTGCTCTTTGTTTTCGCCTCCACCGTCTTGGGCAGTTTGACCATGAGGACGCCGTTTTTGAATTCGGCGTCGACCTTCTTGAGGTCGATCCCATCGGGCAGCGGGACCGTCCGGTGGAAGGAACCGTAAGAGCGTTCCGTGTGGTAGTAGTTCTTGCCCTTTTCCTCTTTTTCCTCCTTCTTCTCCCCCTTGAGGGTGATGGAGTTGCCCGTCAGGAAAACCTCCACGTCTTTCTCCTCCATACCGGGGAGCTCGGCCGTGATGCGGTACTCCTTTTCCGTCTCCTCGAGGTCCATCCTGGGGTTGAATCCGGCCCATCTTTCATCGGCCATCCGGAGGGGCTTCAGGTCAAATCCCCTGAAGAAGTCATCGAAGAGCCGGTTCATGTCTCTCTGGAGGGAAAAGAGGGGATACTCTTCCTCGCGTCTCGCCGGCAGGGCCTCGCTTCCCTTGCCCGCCGGGACTATATCCTTGATCTTGCCTGCCATAGTCCGCCTCCTGTTTCTGGGTTTGAATCGCATTTATGCTGATTTCACACTGATCTTTCTGAGCTTCACGGGCTCCGCTTTCGGAAGTGTGAGTTTCAGTACCCCGTTTTTCACCGACGCCTCGATCCGGTCGCGGTCGATCTCGTCGGATAATGTAAAAGCCCGCTCATAGTCGCCCGCCTCATACTCCGCGTAGGCGGTGCGGTAGCCTTCGTACACCTCCGGCTCGACCCTGCCCGCAAGGGTCAGAATATTTTTCTCAAGGGTGATATCGATGGATTTCTCGTCCACGCCGGGCATGTCCGCGAGCAGGACGATGGCATCCCCGACTTCTCGGATATCCACCCGGGGAATGAAGACCTTTCGGGCGGTCGTCCTCTCCGTCTCAATGGGCGAGGACGCCTCACGCTTCTGCATCTCTTTTTCCGCCATGAGGGTTGCCTCCTTTCTTCACTTCTGCGATTTGATCGCAATTTTTCTTGGTTTGTCCGCTTCGGCGCGCGGAAGCTTGACTTTTAGGATTCCCTTTTCGCAGATCGCGTCCACCTTTCCCGAGTCCACGGCATAGGGCAGGCGGAAGGTTCGACTGAATCCGCCGCTTACGCGCTCCTGACGATGGGATACTTCGCCCGGCTTGAGCTCCTCAGGTTTTCTCGAGCCGGTCAGCTTGAGGACGTTCTCGGCGACCGTGATATCGAGACTGTCCGGATCGACGCCGGGGACCTCAGCAGTTACAATGACATCTTGTTCGGAAGCCCAGATGTTGACAGCGGGAAACGTGGTGGCATACGGCGTGCTCTCTTGTGAGAGAAGACGATTGACATCCTGCTGCAGCCGCTCCATCTCCCGCCAGGGGCTCCAGACCCTCCCGTACCGACCAAATTCCGGCCAAAACATTCTGATGTAACCTCCTTTCACGTGATGTTTTATTTACCCGGGAGCTTCTTGAGCCGATGCCCCCGTTTCGCTTTTCGGAGATAAAATAAATCGCGTTTTTTGCTTGTCAAGACCACCGAAATCAGTGTGTGAGTGCGTTAGTGTCTGAGTGCGGAAGTGAAGAAAATAGCTGAGAAATCCATTTTTTGAAGGAATTGAGGGGCTGGGTTCTTGTGGCTTGAGGCTTGATGCTTGTGGCTCTAAAGCAGGAGGGCGCCTTTGTAGAAGAAGTACAACCCTATCAACTGGATCACATGGTAGATGTCGTTATGGTTGAAATGTCTGGCCAGCTTGAATCCGCTTCGCTGGACGGCGGCGGCTCCGAAACTGACGAGAATGGCAATGCTGATGAGCTTTGCTCCCGGTGAGCCCGTCGATACATAGCTCAACCCCATGGCCCCGAGGATAAACGCCATGGAGATGGAGTAGAAGACGATGACATTTCGGAAGCGGTAGTCTCGCCAGATGAAGGCAGCATAAACAATCGAGAGGCCCAGGACAGTCCACCGGAGGATGTCGGCATAGTCGACTGTGAGAAGGTGGTACAACGTGCCTACAAGCATGGCCATCACGGAGAGTCCCACGGCAATCCCCGTGATGCGCCACAGCAGCGGAACCCAGGACACCCCGGACGTATGGCGTATTGCATGGATTGTCGCACCCGCAAGCGTCCCCAGGGCGATGAGAAAAAACGACAAGGCGAAGTACAGCTGCACCGGCGATTGCGATGTGCCATAAATCCGCGAGCCGCCCCAGATGGCTGCCACCGCCAGGAGAATATCCGTCAGCACGGTCATCGGTTCAGGACCGAGAAAGCCCGGCGCCCGGTCATCTCTGTTTTTCTGCAGCGCCTGGCTCATTCGGATGTCTCCAGTTTCCGAATCACGAAGCGCTCTTGCTCGTCCTCACCGAAGGTGCTGACGGGGTTGGGGACGGCAGCATAGATGCGCCGCAGATCCGCGATGCTGACGCGGAAGCTCTTTGTGGGGATGGCGGGATTGAACATGAAGTGCCCCGCCCGGAAAATATCCTCGTCCACGTAGAAGGGAAGCGACGGGTCGCGGTGGCCAAAAGGGGGGACCGAGCCAGGATCGCAGCCGGTCACCTCCATCAGTTCCTCCCGATTGGCAAATCGGATGTCCTTGGTGCCGAACTCCTTCTTGAAGAGCCTCGCCTTGATTTCCTTCTCGGCCGTCGTGACGAGCAGGTAGTATTTCCCCTTGGCCTTCAGAAGGATGCACTTGCTGCTTGCCCCGCTCCAGCCCGCCTGCCCACGGAATGTAAGCGAC
>DASRZY010000152.1:0-11504 GCA_035685905.1 Syntrophales bacterium | reverse complement strand
TATCTCGGCCTCGATCAGAAGCCCCGTGCCGGGATCGACCCACAGGGACTGGACCCATTTGCCGCGAGCATAGACGTCCAGGCGAAACCGATTTCCGTCCAGCGATCCCTTTACCTGCTTTGCGTCCGGAGTCAACCCGGGCGGCTGCCCGAATAAAAGTGCGATGAGGTCCACGGGCTTCACCGCGGGGGGGAAGATGCGCCTGAGGCGCTGCGACGAATCGGTTCCCACCAGGAATTCACCCGAACGGGGCAGCAGCATGCGTACGTCAGCTCCGTTCACCGTGAGCATGAAATCCGGCAGCCCGATGACGGAGAGGTCCTCCAGGCGAAGGCACCCGGGTCTTTTTGCCGCAGTGGCAATCTTGAACGTGTAGCGCTCACCGGGGCGACTTGCGATGACGTAGAGGATTCCGACGAGGGCTTCCCCCGGCGCGGGATCGGAGGTGATCCTCTCGTACAGGGCAGCTGGCGGCGGCATGTCCGCTTCGGAAATAACGGACGCCTCCTTGTGTGCGCATCCGGCCAGCGACCCGATGAGGCAGCACAGTGCAACCAGCAGCTTGATCAATGATGTGAGCTCTGTAGAGCGCGCGAGTTTTTCCATAGACCGGGGGCGCGTCCCGCAAGCCCCGCCTTATAGGCGGGGTTAGGGCGCGCAATCATGTTGGGTTCTTTCCTTGCCGGGAAGCCCCGCCCTTTGGGCGGGAGCTTCAAATCATCGGGTCAGGATCGAGGATAAAGGATCGAGGCTCGAGGCTCGAGGTTTCTTTTTTGTACCTCGTTCCTCGTTCCTCGAACCTCGAACCTGTCTTCGGTCCTCGTTCCTCGAACCTCATTTTTTTGATTCCATGCGGGCTGCGAGCCCGTCGATTTTTTCCTTGAGACCCTTCGCGTCGGGTTTGAGCTTCTGGGCCTTCTGGTACTGCTCCATGGCGTCCTTGAGCTTTCCGCCCTTCGCGTAGGCGTCGCCCAGATGCTCGGCGATGGCCGCGTCTTCAGGCAGGATGGCCGCCGCCTCTTTCAGGTACTTGACGGCCTCCTCGATCCGGTTCTTCTTGTAGTACACCCAGCCGAGGCTGTCGGTGATGAAGCCGTCACCCGGTTTCAGGGAGAGGGCCTTCTTGATCATGGCCTCGGCCTCATCGAGCTTGATCCCGCGGTCGGCCCAGCTGTATCCGATGAAGTTGAGGGCCTCGGGGTTGTCGGGGTCCTGCTTGAGGATTTCTTCCATCTCGCGGATGCTGTCGTCGAAGCGGTCCATTTTTTCATAGAGCATCCCGAGCCGGTAGTGCAGGTCGGCGTTCTTCGGATCCACTGCGAGGCCGTCCTTGAGCGTTGATTCGGCCTCGGTGAGCTTTCCGTCAGACTCGTACAGGGCGGCCAGCAGCCCGATGAGGGCCGGGTCATCCTTCTTGACGGCCAGGGCCTTCTTTGCCCTTTCGATGGCCTCGCCGGTCTTGCCCTGGTTCTTCAGGATGTACCCCGCCCGGACCTGGGCGCTTCCAAACAGGGGCGATGCCGCCGGGATGCGCTCGTATTCCCGGAGAGCCTCGCTGCTCATCTTCTTCTCCTCGAAAGCGGCGCCCAGGAAGTAGCTGGCCTCGTAATCGTTGGGTGCGCTCTGCAGCAGGGTGGTCAGTTCCGTGATGGCGCGTTCGGGCTTCTGGATTTCCATGTAGGCGAGAGCCAGCGTGAGGCGCGCCTCGCGGTTGCGGCCGTCGAACCTGAGGATTTCCTCGAGGACCCGGATGGCGTCGTCGTATTTCTTCTCGCGGATGTCGAGCTTGGCCAGGCGCAGGCGGTATCCCATGCGCAGGGGATGCTCCTGGATGAGTTGAAGGTATGTCTCCCTCGCTTTCGCGTTTTCACTCTGGATCTCGTAGAGCAGCGCCAGGTCGGAGAGGGCTGCTTCGAAACCCGGCTTCAAGGCGATGGCCTTCCCCATCCAGGTCGTCGCTTCCTTGTAGAGCTTCATCTCCCCGTAGATCTTCCCCAGGTAGTAGTGTGCCATGACATTCTTGGGGTCCTGCACGAGAAGGGACTTCAGGGTGCTGACAGCGTCGTCGTACCGTTTCGTCTCGGCGTAGATCACGCTCAGGTACAGATAGGTGTCTTGATTCTTCGGGTCGAGGGCGATGACTCGCCGGTATGCCTCGATCGCCTTGTCGTAGTCCTTCTTGAACAGGTAGACGCTTCCGATGAGGCCGTATAGTTCTGCATTGTCGGGGTTGTAGACGAGGGACTTCTCGCAGACGGCGAGCGCCTGGTCCAACTCGCCCATCTTCACATAAAGGGCAGCCAGTTCCGTGGAGAGGAAAGCAGACTTCGGGTCGAGCTTGAGCGCTTTTTCGTATTCCTTTGCCGCCTCGGGCAGATCGCCGTCGAGGGCAAGCTTGGTGCCGAGAGAGTAGTAGTAGGCGGCATCCCCGGAGGCAGCCGGAGTCTTTGCATCCTGGGCCGGCGCGACGGGGATGAGACCGAACATCGCGACGAGGATGATAGCGAGAGGGATTACGCTGCGGATGATTCTGTTCATGGTTTCCTGTTCCTGTCCTTGTTCCCGTTTCCCTTCGGTCCCGGATTCTCCGGGGCTTGGGCCTGCCGGAGGCCTTGTTTCCTGTCGACCATGACCGAGAGGGCAACGATGTCGATCCCCTGAGACTGGAACCGGGGGACCATCTCCTCCAGGGCGCTGACCGTTTCCGGGTACGGGTGCCCGATCAGCAAAAGACCATCCCACCGGTCCCGGGTCGTGAGAAGCCGCTCCAGGTTTGTCCTGGCCCGGGTCCGGTCCTCTGTGTCGTCGATAAAAAGATCCCGCGTCGTAAATCGGAGGGCCTTTTCCACGGCGAGCGCCTCGGCCGCCGAAGAATCCGTCGTCACGCTGTCCACGAAATAAAAGCCCCACTCGTGCAGAACGTCAAACACGACGCCAAGCGGCTCACGCTCCTCCATGAACTTCGAGCCCATGTGGTTGTTGACCCCTTCGGCATGGGGCACGGACGTCAGATCCTTTTCCATGACCCTGCGGATCTGACCCGCCGTCATGGCCGCAAGGAGAGCGCCGCTTCCCGGATTGCGGTCGGGATAGCCGTGCGGCTCCATGGGGAGGTGAAGGAGAACCTCTCTTCCCGCGCGGTGAATCGCCTCGGCGGAAGACCTGGCATGGGGGGTTCTGGGAAGGACGGCGAAAGCGACCGGGGCCTCGATGGCCAGCAGCCTTCTCAGAGCCCCGGGGTCGTAACCGATGTCATCGATGAGGATGGCAACCTTCTTCCTCTCGATTTTCTTCACGACGGCAGGGGGGCTCTCGACCCGGTTCCCGTCGGCTCGTTGCGTGTCCTCGAGTGCCGCCGGAGCCTGTGGACGGGGAGGGGCTTGCTGTCGATTGCTGCCGGGCATCAGCCAGAGGCCGATGACACCCGTTATACAGGCGACCACGAGAATGAGAGCCCACCGGGTCCCCCGCTTTTTCCTGGAGGATTGCCTTTTTCCCCTTCGCTTCAAGAGATTGTACCGGGCCCTCAGCTCTTGATGGTGCGCTTGAATACCTCCCAGCTCTTCAGGATGTCGACGGCGCTCTTCAGCTGGTTGTCCCGCTGGAGATCCGTTTTCTCCTTGTCTTGGTCCTTGCCCTGGCTCTGGCTTTCGGAGGGCTTTTTAACCTCTTCCTTGGGCTTGCTTTCGACGGGCTTTTTGACGTCTTCCTGATCTCCCTTGATGTGGCCCCTGAGATCCTTCTCCCTCAACATCTGGGTGTCTGCGTTTTCAGGGCCTTCGGTCGGGCGGATCAGCTCGACGACGATGTCGGGTTTGATCCCCTCGGCCTGGATGGAACGGCCATTGGGGGTAAAGTACTTGGCCGTCGTCAGCTTCAGGGCCGAGCCGTCTTCGAGCGGGATCACGGTCTGCACCGAGCCCTTCCCGAAGGTCTGCGTCCCCAGCACGATGGCTTTGCCGTTGTCCTGCAGCGCTCCCGCGAGGATCTCCGAGGCGCTGGCCGTTCCCTCATTCACGAGGACCACCATGGGGACCGTGGGCTCGCTGCCGTCGTCCCGGGCGACAAACTTGCTCTCGATGGACTTGACCCGGCCTTTCGTCGAGACGATCGTACCCGATTTTAGAAACGCATCGGAGGCCTTTACTGCCTGGTCCAGCAGCCCTCCCGGGTTGTTCCTCACGTCGATGACGATGCCCTGCAGGTTCTTGTTCTTCCCGTTGATCTGCTGAAGAGCCTTCTTGAGCTCATCGGCCGTCGACTCCTGGAAGGCGGAGATGCGGATGTAGCCGATGGTGCCGTCATAGACATTGTGCTTGACGCTCTTGATCTTGATGGTGGCCCGATTGATGACGTAATCCTTGGGCTCCTTCATGTCCTTGCGGAAAATCGTCAAGGTCACCTTGGTGTTCTCGGGTCCCCTCATCTTCTTCACGGCATCCTGGATGCTCATACCCTTCGTGATCTGGCCGTCGATCTTCAGGATCCGGTCGCCTGCCTTCAGGCCGGCCTGGTAGGCGGGTGTGTCCTCGATGGGGGATACGACGGTGAGCTGGTCATTCTGCATGGCAATGACAATTCCAAGCCCGCCGAAGGTACCGCTCGTGTCCACCTGCAACTCCTTGTACTGGTCGGGGGTCATGAAGGCGCTGTGGGGATCGAGCGATTTGATCATCCCTGCAATGGCTTCGTCGATGAGCTTTTTCTGTTTCACATCCTCGACGTAGTTCTTCTCGACGATGTCGATGACTTCGTTGAAGAGCTTCAGGCTCCGATAGGTCGAAGAATCCAGTGCGGACACGCGACTGTCGCCGTAAGGGCCGAGGACGACAAACAGCATAAGAAGAAGGCATAGGGCTGCAAAAAGTTTACCCTTGGCATGTTTCATCAATAAAAACCTCCATGATCACGAGGGCATAATCCTGAATATTTATAACTAACACGTTTTGAACAAATGTCCATGAATATTTTAGGAACAAAAACGTGCCTGAGTGAAAAAAAGTGCCTGAGTGTCTGAGTGAAGAGAAGAGGTCTACTCGAAGTCAGGAATTGCCGATTTTTGTTTCTCTTCACTCAAGCACTTAGACACTAATGCACTTGGACACTTTCTCTGGCTTCTCAGTGGAGTATGCCCCGGGCGCTGACCTCCGTACAGGGAATCGCCTGCCCCGGGGGGTGAGGCTGCTTCCAGCGGCTTACGGCCCTGGCGATCCGGCCGAAGCACAGGGCCGCTCTCGAGCCTGGATCGGCGAGAACCAGGGGTTCCTGCCGGAGGATGGATCTCGGTACTGCTTCGTCCCGGCAGACCGGGCCGAGGTAGTCCAGCGCGAAACCCAGGAACCGCTGGCAGATCCCGTCGACGTGATGGAAGATCTTGTCCCCCTCGTGCTCGTCGGCTACGGAATTGGCGATGAGGCTGAACGCGTCCCGCCCGAAAATCTGGTGGAGGACCTTCATCATGGCATAGGCGTCGGTGATCGACGTGAGCTCCCGGTTCAGGACAACGATGTTTCGGGGTGCCAGGAGATTGAATTGCATGACCGTCTCGGCAATCCCGGCCCCCGTGTCGAGCAGGATGATATCGTAATCCTCCCGGGAGAGGACCAGGGTTTTCACGATCTGAATCTTCTCGTAGAGCAGCTGGGCCATCTCGCGCACGCCGGAGCATGCCGGAAGGAGATCGAACCCCCCTTTAACGGGAATGATGACGTCCTCCGGGAGGGCTTCACCGAAGAGGATATCCTTCAGGGTGAGCCGCGGGTGGATCCCCAGCATGATGTCCACATTGGCGAGCCCCAGGTCGCAATCCACGACGAGGACCTTCCGCCCCTGAGAGGCGAGCGTGGCGGCGAGGTTTACCGTGACGAAGGTCTTGCCGACGCCGCCCTTGCCGCTTGTGACGGTGGCGATGACGGGTTGGGTGGACGGTCTCTGGGTCATGAGCTTGAGTCTCTTCCCTGTCTCTTCCTCGGCGCGTCTATGCACCTGTGTCGAGGCTGAACAGTGCCTCCCGTTCATTTCGCGCCACCGCGTCCCGCTGTCGGACCTGCGCCGAGACATGTGCCGGGTGGGAGATGCGATTCTTCCCGGCCTTCTTGGCCTTATACAATTCATTATCGGCTTGTTTGAAGAATTCTTCAGCATTCAAAGGGTTGGAGGGTTCGAAGGCGGCCATGCCGAAGCTAGCCGATACTCGCAAGGCCATCTTCCAGGTGAAGTGGGCGGTGAATTCCTGAAGTCGTTTCGCAATGCCGATCCCGTCCAGCAGGGATGTTGCAGGCATGATCACGGCAAACTCGTCTCCGCCGTAGCGGCAGACGAAGTCGGTGGGACGCAGCTTCTCACGGATGAGCCCGCCCATCTGGATGAGAAACCGGTCGCCCTCGTCGTGTCCCAGGCGGTCGTTGATTTCCTTGAAGTTGTCGAAGTCGATCATCAGGAGGCAGCAGGGCTGTCCCGTGCGCTGGGCGCGAGCCATTTCGATTTCCAGCTGGATCGAGAAAAAACGCTTGTTGTAGAGCCCGGTGAGGTCATCGCTCAGGCTGAGCGACCTGAGTTGCCTGTTTTCGCGCTCCAGTGCGACAAGCCGTCCCAGGAGATCCTCGGCCGGGTCGACGACAACATCGGCTTTGTCGGAAAGAAATTCCCGATCCTTCGCCGGGAGCCCCTGGCCCAGGATGACGAAGGCCTCTATCCGGGAACCGTTCCCGGCGCGCAACCAAACCTTGAGCGTGCGCGAATCCGCGAGGACATCCAGCAGGCGCCGGTGCCGCGTTCGGTTGCGTGACGTTGATTTTTCTTGCTTTTCTGTTTTTCGCGGTGATGGCATCGACACATTTGATCGTCATTGCGGGCATGGCGATGCAATCTCACGGTACTGCATTATCGCCCATGCCCTTGTGCAATGACCGGTTTTCAATGGAATGGTGCAAGAAGGGTGCCGTGCGGCGCAGCCGCAGGCGCGAGGAACGAGGTACGAGGATCGAGGACCAAGAGAAAGACACTCCGAGCACGAGGGGGATCAGGGTAGTGATTTTTCCTAGGTGCCTGGTCAAAGAGGGACTTATTGGGTCCCCTCCTTTTGAAAAGGAGGGTCAGGGAGGATTTTTCTTTTCACTGATCACCGGTCACTGGCCACTGTCTTATGGCGCCTTCATCCCCCGCCGTTGCATCTCCGCCCGCACCTCGGCGCGGCGGTTCCGCAACTCCTCGGTGCCGCCTCCCCCACCCACGGGGGTTGTCGTTGAAACTCCCGCGCCAACACCGCCGCCTCCCCAACTCCAGCTTCCGCCGCCGATACCGATGCTGACTGCCGAGCCGGAACCGGAGCGCTCTGTGCGGTCAATCTCCTCGGTGAGGCGGTAGTAGTAGAGGAGAAGCTCGTCGTTGTCCATTTTCCGGTAATCCTGGGCCAACATCGCCGCCGTCTCATTTTTCGACTGATTCGCGCAACCCGACAGGCCGAGAGGGGTCAGAAGGACAAGGAGGGCAAGAAAAGCCAACGCGATCTTCTTTTTTCTCTGCACGGCTGTTCCTTTCGTTCTCGTTATGACGGAAGTATAGAGGGGTCTTCCGTGTGTTGTCAATTCTTTCGGGGAACTGTGGCGAGTGACTGGCTGACAAGCCGTTTGCCGTTACGGGCCTTCCGGAACTCCCAGGGGGGGACAGGCTGCGGGTCATGCCAGAGCCCGATCCGGGCGGCCCGGGCCTGTATTTCGATCTCGGCCAGGTGGCTGTCCCGGGAGTATCGCTTGAAGTGCCATGCGTAACCCGCCTGGAGGAGTTCTTCATTGAGACAACGGCGCCCCACATAGACCCAGGCGATGAGCCGGCCGTAGCGATCCCTGTCAACGGGGCGGACCTCCACCTCCTTGCCGAAAGCAAAATCCGATGTGAACTCGTGGGCCCGGTGGCCGTATGCCTGACGTTTCTCAGGGCAGTCGATCCCGTAGAGGCGGATCTTGACAGATTTGCCATTCTGGAGCACGGAAAGGGTGTCCCCGTCTGTAACCCCGCAGACCCGTCCGTGCCATCCGTAAGCCGGGGCTGCAAGGAAAAGTGCAAGGCACAGAATCGGCAGGATCAGCCGATGGTCTCTCTTCATTCTTCTGTTATCGGACGAAGATCGACAGGTCTTTATCCCCGGGTCGGCATGAATGGCATTTGCCCGCACAGGGATGACCGCGGTCGACGGTATGGAGTTTGCAAACGTTGAACATTCGGATCAATAAAGCGCTATTGTTTTTCGGGAGGAGGAAGATTGGATGAACCGGAGAGGATACCTGGCCTGCCTGCTCATTCTGACCGTTATTCCGGTTGCCGCTTTTGCCCAGACCTCTCCTGCGAAGGTCGACTCATCGGTATACAAAGCCTGTTTTTCCAACGGTGCCTCGAAGCCCGAGGAGGTCATCAGCGCCTGCAGCGCTATCCTGCAGAGGGATCCCGAGGTTGCCGCGGCGTATTACAATCGGGGCGTGGCCCGCATGCAGCTCAACCAGCTCGAGGGCGCACTGGCCGATTTCAGCAAGGCCGTCGAGATCAACCCCAAAGACCCCGATGCCTGGAACAACCGCGGCCTGATGTACAACCGTCTGGGCAAACCAGGCGATGCAGTCTCCGACTTCACCAGGGCCATCGAACTCGACTCTGTCTACGGAAAGGCATACTGCAACCGGGGGCTCGTCTATCTCAAGCTCGGCCGCACAGCCGATGCGGAAGAGGACCTCAAGACGGCCGCAAGGCTGGGAGTGAAGGAGGCCGAGGATTACCTGAAATCCAAGGGCATCGTCTATACCCTGCCGCACCGCTTTGAGATCGCTTTTTCCTACAGCCAGTTCGATTACAAGGAGGATCTTCAGCCTCCTCTGAAAAGCACTGAAACGGGATGGATTCCGCAGGTGAGGGTGGGCTACAGCTACGTCGCGGACGATCAGTTCTACTTCAGGGCCTTCGGTGAGATCTCCTTTGGAAATGACAACACGGACTACGATGGATCGACACTGACCGGGACACCTGTTACAGGCACAACCCGGGATGACTTCGCCCGTTCTGAAGTCAACATGGGCTACACCTTCAAAGAGAATCTCCCCTTGTCCATCACACCTTACATTGGACTGGGCTACCGTTACTGGAAGAGGGATATCGGGTACAACGAAACCTACAGCTGGTGGTATCTTCCTGTCGGCGTGAAGTTTCTCTACCCTGTGAATCAGAAGTTCTCCGTCGGTCTGAATGCGTCGATGAACATCATGTTCGAGGGCTGGATGACCATTTCCACTAAAAATGACGTCTACGCCAACACGACGGTGCAACTGGGCAACAAGCTGGGTTATCTGGCGGAACTCCCGCTCAGCTGGCGGCCCTATGTGAACTGGGCCTTCACGGTGACGCCCTGGTACGAATACAGCGAGATCGGCCAGAGCCCCTGGGAGCCCCTGTACTACACGAACGGGACCTATTCGGGTTTCGTCGTGCAGGAGCCGTCAAGCCGGACGTACCAGTATGGGGTCAGGGTCTCGACGGAGTACCTTTTTTAGAAAGGGACCAGGGACGAGGGTGTAGGGACGAAAAGGAAGTGTCTTAGTGTCTGAGTGTCTCAGTGTCTGAGTGAAGAGGAAGAAAGTCATTGCGAGCCGGGCCTCGCCAGGCGGGGCATTCTTCGTTTGAGTTGAAAAATCCCCTCGGTCACCCGGGGGGATTTTTTTGTTCGAAGAAAACATGGATTTGATGACGTACGGGATGGTATATAAAAAAAGGCCGGGCTCCCCCGGCTTTTCAGTACGCGAAGGAAGGTTCGAGGCTCGGGGAACGAGGATCGAGGAGCAAGAAAAAAGGAAACAGGCCGCAGAGCATGGGAATCCGGAAAACATTTTCGACCGGGAGAGGGAAGGATAGATGAATACACTGTATTTTGATGACTTCAGGGTCGGCGACCGTTTCGAGTCGCCGGGGATGACCGTGACGGAAGGGCAGATCATCGATTTCGCGATGCACTTCGACCCCCAGGTTTTCCACGTCGATGCCGAGGCGGCAAAGGCAACACCCTACGGCGGTCTCATCGCAAGCGGCATCCACACCATCGCGCTCACCTTCCGCCTCTTTCTCATGACGGGCGCCCTGAACGCCGAGAACAGCCTGGGGTCCCCGGGATTCGACGACCTGAAGTGGCTCAAACCCGTCCGTCCCGGCGACACGCTGCGCGCCGCGGGAGAGGTGCTGGAGCTCAGGCCTTCGAAGTCCGGCGACCGGGGCATCATCCGGCTGCGGTACTCCACCTTCAACCAGAAGGGCGAGACGGTCTTCACGGTCATCGGCAACCAGATCGTCCGGCGCCGCCCGGCCGGCAGGGAGTAATCGCACGGCCATGGCACTCCCGTTCCGATCGAGGGATATCGTCCTGCTCGCCGTTGTGTTCTCTTCCATGGCGGCCGGGATCTGCTGCCCCGATATCTTTGCCTTCCTCCAGCCCTATCCCCTGCTGTGCCTCATGATCCTCTTCTTCATGAGTTTTCTCTCCATCCGCCTCGAGGCAGTCAGCGAGGCCCTTCGTCAGGCAAGTCTCTCGATCGTCTCCATCGTCGTCCTGAAGATGTTTATCCTGCCGGTGGTCATCTATTTCCTTTTCCTGCAGGCCTTGCCTGACTATGCCGTTGCGGCCCTGCTGCTGACGGGAGTGTCCACGGGCGTCGTGGCGCCTTTCATGTCGAACCTCGTGGGCGGCAACAGCGCGCGGGTTCTTGTCGTAACGGTCATCACATCCATCCTTGTGCCCTTCAGTCTTCCCGCCGTCGTGGGATTCGTCCTTGCGAAAAGCGTGCACATGTCCTTCTGGAACATGCTCCAGGTGCTGGCGCTGGCCATCTTCGTCCCCATTGCCGCCGTTCAGGTTCTCCGGCGATTGGCGCCGCATTGGCTCGACGCCGCGAATCGCCGCTCCTACCCGGTGAATCTCGTCATGTTCGCACTCATCAATCTCGGCGTGTTCTCCAAGTATGCCGATATTTTCTACACCGACCCGACCCTGATCGTGGAAGCAGCGCTGGTGGGCATCGTTCTGTCGGGGGTCTACTGCGCAACGGGAATCGTTTTCTTTCGCGGCAAGCCGATCGAAGAGCGGGTAGGGGGTGCGGTCATGCTGGCGCACATGAACAACATCCTCCTGGTTGTCTTTTCCTCGCATTTCTTCGGGCCGCGGGAAACCATTACGGCTGCCATGTACCTGCTGCCCTTCTTCGGGCTTGTCTTGCCTCTCCGTTACTACCGCAACAAAAAGCAGGTCTGATAAAAAATCTGAAATATTTTTTACATAGGACATTTGTCGTTTCAAAGTGCAACTGATTAATTGGTTGCACGCGTTGCCTCGAGTTGTTTGTTCGTCACAAATCTTTACAATGCAACCATTTCTGCACAACAGATTGATTTGAAGTGTGAACCCGCCACAAAGATCCTGCCTTCATCCCTTTCTTCGTAAACAATCTTTACAGTTTTTTGTTTCGACAGTTGCG
>DASRZY010000151.1:0-7564 GCA_035685905.1 Syntrophales bacterium | reverse complement strand
CATGCCCTAAATACCTGTTCGTTTCAATCGAAAATCGCCAGTGGCGCGTTTTTGTAAAGCAGGGAACAGCAGATGCGAGAGGTGTGCGCTGCAGGGGGGCACGGACAAAAGAAAAGCCCGCGACCATCACAGTCATGGGCTTTATGATTTGTTTGCCGGCCTTTCGATTCTCCCGGCTGCTGGATGGGGATCCTTCGGTTCGGCATGTCATCTTGCGTTTGAAGCTTTTTCTTTTCTCGCTCCCCGGACCTCGATCCTAGCCGCTCATTTGATTTCCCCGATGGCCCTGGCGATGTTGGCGGAGCCTTTGACCACCTGCTTGCGGCCGCTGTCGATAATCACTGCAGTCGGTGTCGAGCGCACCTTGTCTTCTACGAGATAGCCCGAGAGAACATTGAAGCTCGCCGAGGGGTCGTAGACTTTGTACTTGATCCCGTTTTTCTTCAGGTATGCCTCCAACTGCTCCCGCTCCGAGATGTTCTGGGCCGCTGCCTGGAACAGGACGTGCCGCACCTTGTTGGCGTAGTCGATTTCTTTTTTCTCATTCATGGAATAGAGGAAATAGCGGGCATAGAGCGTCGTGTGCTGATGGACCGGCGTATCGACGAAGGTCACCCGTATGATGTTCTTCTTCACGAGATCGGCAACAGGCGCCGCAATTTCCGGGTCGAGCTTCGAACAGGGGTTGCAGAAATAATCGCTGTAGATGCGGACATGGACCCGGCCGTTTCCAAAGGAGGGCTGCAGGGGCTCTTCGGCGAAGGCGGGCAACACCGACCCGTCAAAGAAAACGGCGAAGAGCAGCAATCCCAGGACGGCGCAAACGGTGATGAGCCTTCGCTTCGACCAGTCGAGATTCATGGCGAAGAGCAGAAGCAGCACGGCCCCGAAGCAGAAGCAGTAGGGGCAGAATACGTCGTTTTGCACCTGGAAACCGATGAGAAACACTTCCGCCCCCACGCCGGCAGAGAGCAGAAGAAGCCGGTAATCCCTGAGGCGCAAGAGGCTGAGCGCGATGATCGACCCCATAAAAAGAACCCCCATGTATTTGAGATCGATCCCGAAGATCGATCCCTTCAGATAGGAGCAGGAATCCCCGCAGTAGGCGTAGACGAATACGAGGGCAATCCCGGCCAGGGCCAGGAGGATGCTGATCTTGTCTTTTCGGGTCATGACTGTTTTCATGAATGGGTCTTCAATCAAGATTTGTACCAGTTTCACTTCTTCCGGAGGGTCACTCCAAAAAGTTTCCTGGGGAGCGACCCTTCCTCGAACTCGTCGATGGAGAGCAGTTCAAACCCCTCCGCCAGCTGTTCCACCATGGCGCGGTCGAAGTAGTGTACGACAAAACCATTCACTTCGTAAAGGTCCTCGCCAAGGTGGACCCCCTTGCCGTAGTGGGCATCCCCCTTGTGGCGGACCGTGTAGATGTTCAGCCCACCCGGCTTGAGCACCCTGAGGATTTCCCCGTTGAGAAATTCCAGCTCCGCCCTGCTCAAGGCCATGCAGTAAAGCATGTGGGAGAAGCAGCCGTCGATGGAATTGTCTGTGAAAGGCAAGGGATTGCGCAGATCGTGAAATACGGGCGTGATCATCTCGCCCAGATCCGTCTTCACCCCCTTGTCGATGATTCCCCAGAGCCCGCTTTCGCTGTAATCCAGGGCGTAGACCCGGAATCCGAGACCCGCAAAAAACAGGGTGTCCCGTCCCTGGCCGGCGCCGAGCTCCAGGATGAGATTGGCCCCCTCTTCCAGGAATCGATCCGCCGCACGTCGCGCCGCCGTGCTCGGCTCGTCGCCGAAGAAGTCCATCTCCGCGGTGTAGGCCCTGTCCCAGTGAAGCTGCTGTTGATCCTGCCCGTCTTTCTTCATATCGCTGTTTCCCGGAGCCGTCGGAAATGACAGCGAAGGCTGTCGCCGCATTTTCTGTACTGCTTCCCGGAAAAAGTCAAATGATTTAAAAAAGGGTACAGGGTTCAGGGTACAGGGTAAAGGGTGAAGAAAAAAGAACCGAGAAAGGGATGAATAACAGATATAAAAAAAGATCACCCGGCGGAGGGTTGCCGGGTGATCCTGAAAAGGGGAAGTGTTTGAGAAGGTCACGCGTCTACTGGTTACTTCATGTTTCCGCCCATGCCGGGGCCCATCCCGGGACCTGCACCCGGGCCCATGCCGGAACCCATGCCGGGGCCTTTGCCCTGGCCCATGCCCCTGCCGGCGCCCTGCCCGGGGCCGAAACAGCGGCCGCTTGCCTTATTTTCTTTCAGCAGTGCCTGCTGCTCGGGGGTGAGGACCTTGTATGAGGCCCAACGGTAATCCGTCGACTTGTCATGGATCTGGTCGCGCAGAGCCCGGACTTCCTTTTCCGTGGCCCGGATCTTCGCCTCGTCAGGGGTCTTTTCCAGCCACAGGAGCCGCAGGTCGCCCGCCTTGCTGTGCATCTTGTCCTGAAGGGGTTTGATGTCCTTCAGGTAGGCGGTCCGAAGGTCCGTGATTTTTGTTTTCTGCTCCGCCGTCAGGTTGAGTCCCGGCACACTCGAGAGGTCATTTCCGTTGCAGGAGCCGTGGCCCCTGCCTCCCCCGCGGTATGCGTCAGCGGGCATGACAAAAGCCGTCACCAGAAGAATCGCTGCCAGAAAAACCATTAATTTTTTCATTGTATCACTCTCCTTGGAGTTGCGTTCTTGCATGAACCATAGGGCAACGAACGTGCCACAAAAGGGAAATATTTCGTAACCTGCTGTAATTTGACAACTATTTCTATTTCTGGCCAAGTGACCATGCCTTTGCCCGATAATAAAATGGATATTTAGTATCCATCATGTGTATACTCATGGGTAGAAAGTATTCAGGCATGATCGAGGCGCGAGGATCGAGGTTCGAGGAGAAAGATCAGGAACCGGATCAAGGGAATCGGTAATATTCAAATGAAAAACTCCGGCAAGAGCAGGATATGGGTGCTCGTCCCGCCTTGGGTCATCCTCGGGGCCGTGGCGGTGCTGGTCCCTCTTTTTGTTTTTTTCACCTGGGAAAATGTCAGCCGCCACAAGGATATGAGCACTCGCCTGCTCCTCGAGAAAGGGGAGGCCCTCATCCGTTCCTTCGAGGCGGGCGCAAGGGCCGGCGAGGGGATGGCCTGGGGGAGCTTCCAGTTGCAGAAACTCCTGATCGAAACGGCCCAGCAGCCGGGCGTGGAGTATTTTACGATCACCGACACCGACGGGCGAATCCTTGCGGACAGCGACCCGGGAGTGGTCGGCGAGACCTACGTGACGGACCTGGATCTCAAGGCCCTTTCCGGACAGGGCGCCGCCCGATGGAGGATTGTCACCGGAACCGAGGGGCCGGAGATCTTCGAGGTCTATCGCCGGTTTGCCCCCCGGGAGGAGCCCTATGGCGGATTTTCCGGCAAGGGCAAGGCCGCATCGTACGTGATCTTCGTAGGGCTCAACATGGCGCCGGTCCAGGCGGCTCATGATCAGGACACCCGGAACACGATCATCACTGCCATTGTGCTTCTTCTCATCGGCATCGCCGGGATGGTCTCCCTTTTCCTTGCCCTGGGGTATCGGTCCGCACGGGCCTCCCTGTCGAGGGTCAAGGCCCTCTCCGATAGTCTTGTCGAGCACATGCCCGTCGGTCTCGTGGCCATCGATCCCGAAGAACGAATCATGGTGCTGAATGAAACGGCTGAACAGCTGCTGGGCCGGACCCCGGCGGAGGCGGTTGGAAAGCCCTCGTCAGAGATTCTCCCCCCTGCATGCATGGACATGCTGAGGGCACTGGGGAAGGAGCAGTTGATTATCGAGAAGGAACTCGACTGCGCAATCGGGGAGGGCAGCGCCGTTCCCCTGGAAGTGATTGCGGCCGTCCTGAGGGATGACGAGAGGACGTTGATCGGGCGTATCGCACTCTTTCGGGACCTCTCTGAACTGCGGCACCTGCGCAATGAGGTGGAGCGCAGCCAGCGGTTGGCTGCCGTCGGGAGCCTCGCGGCTGGCGTGGCCCACGAGATCCGCAACCCGCTGAGCTCGATCAAGGGCTTTGCCACCTATTTTCGCCAGCGTTACGGCGGGGTGCCCGACGACGTGAAAGTGGCCGACATCATGATCCAGGAGGTGGACCGGCTAAACAGGGTGATCACGGAACTCCTGGAATTTTCCCGACCCATGGCATTGAAGAAGAAGGAAACGGACCTTGCGCATCTCGCAAGACAGGTCTTGGGCACGGTCGAGGGACAGGCTCGCGACAAGGGGATCACCGTAAAGGCAGACCTGCCCCCCGGGATTCCAACGGCCTCCATCGACCCGGACCGGATGACCCAGGTCTTTCTCAATCTTTTCCTGAATGCAATGGCCGCCATGGACAGGGGAGGCATGCTGTCGGTGGGAATTGCCCGGCAGGACGAGCGAACCCTGCGCGTCTCCGTTTCCGACACGGGCACGGGTATCCGCAGGGAGGATCTTGGGAGAGTCTTCGACCCCTATTTCACGACAAAGCCTGCGGGGACGGGGCTGGGCCTTGCCATCGTGCACCGGATCGTCGAGGCCCACGGGGGCGAGATCCGCCTGCAAAGCGAGCCGGGGAAGGGGACGACCTTTGTGATCGTTCTTCCCGTCGGTCATGAATAAACCTGCCCCCGGGCGCGAATTTTCTCATGGAAAACATTGCATGAGGCCGGATGCTTGATATGAAAACGCCGAATAAGATACTTGTCGTCGATGATGACTTTGCTCACCGGACCATGTTGAAGACGCTCATCGCCGGTTGGGGCTACGAGGTCCGCGAGGCCAACGACGGTTCAGCGGCCGTGGAGGCCGTGAATCGTGACCCCTTCGATCTCGTACTGATGGATATCCGTATGGTCCGCGTCTCCGGGCTCGAGGCCCTGGAGGAGATCCACCGTTACAACCCAGCCCTTCCCGTGATCCTGATGACGGCCTATGCCTCAGTGGAAACGGCTGTGGAAGCGCTCAAGAAAGGGGCCTACGACTACCTGACCAAACCCCTCGACTTCGACGAGCTGCGGCTTTCCCTGGAGCGGGCCCTTGAGCACACGCACCTGAGGGAGGAGAACCGGGCCCTGAGGGAAACCCTTGGCGCACGCTTCGACCGCGGAAACCTCATCGGCCGCAGCGCCGCCATGACGAGGCTCCTGGATTTGGTCGCCCAGGTGGCCCCCTCCGAGGCGACGGCGCTCGTCACGGGCGAGTCGGGCACCGGGAAAGAAATGATCGCCGGGGCCATCCATTACAACAGCCCCCGAAAGGGCGGGCCGTTCATCCGCATCAACTGCGCCGCCATCACGGAAACCCTGCTCGAGTCGGAGCTTTTCGGACACGAGAAGGGTTCCTTCACCGGCGCCGACCGGCGCAAGGAAGGCAAGTTCCGGCAGGCAGACGGGGGTACGATTTTCCTCGACGAGGTGAGCGAAATGTCGCTCGGCATGCAGGTGAAGCTCCTTCGAGTCCTGCAGGAGAGGGAATTCACCCGCGTGGGGGGCGAGGAACTCATCCGTGTCGACGTGCGGGTCATCGCCGCCACGAACCGCGACCTGCTCCGCGCCGTCACGGAGGGCCGGTTCCGGGAGGACCTCTACTACCGGCTGAACGTCGTAACCCTGCGCGTACCCCCGCTTCGGGAACGCAAGGAGGACATCCCGCTTCTGGCCCAGCATTTCCTGAAGATTTTTTCGGAGAGAAACCGCAAGTCGCTGAAGGGATTCACCCCGCGGGCCCTGGACCGTCTTCTGCGCTATCCCTGGCCGGGGAATGTACGCGAGCTGATGAACACGGTGGAGCGTGGCGTCGTGCTGAGCCGTGCCGACGTTCTCGACGAGCAGGACGTGGCGCCCGTGCTGGAGGCGCAGGCCCTTCATGCGCCTGCCGATCAGGCGGGCCCGGCTGCAGGAAGCGATTCCTTCCTCGAGTCTGTGGAGAAATCGACGATTCTCAAGACCCTCGAGGAGGCGGGCGGAAACAAAAGCGAGGCGGCCCGCCGCCTCGGCATCACGCGCCGCACGCTGCACCTGAAGCTGAAAAAATACGGCGTCATGTAACGTGCCCCTGCCGGCTCTATGCGGGAAGCCGCTTCGGAGCATGCCCGGGTCCGCAGCGGGGATGTAAAAATTTGAGTTGAAAAGCCGCCCCGCTCGCCTTACAATGCACACAGCTCTTCCTGCAGCAGCCATCTGTTTTATTCGTTTCTTCTATTCCTGAAATCTTTATCAAACCCTGGCGTGATTTTCCCGTATGAATCATTAGAAAAAGGAGGCGTGATTATGGGAGCAAAGCGTTGCGGTTTTATCGCGAAGGCACTGGTGATCGTCATCCTGCTCTTTCCCTGCAGCGTGGTGATGGCCCAGGAGGCGGGCCCCATGTATTTCGGGGTCCTCGGCGGCTACGTCTGGCCCGGGAAGGTGGAAATCAAGCCCCTTGGCAGCACCGAGGTGGAAGCGGACAACAGCTGGATGCTGGGGGCGAAGTTCGGCTATATCCCGCCTCAATGGCGCTTCGTCGCTGCCGAATTGGAGTATTTCCACATGTTCGATCAAAGTGTCGGCCCACAGAACGTAATGGGTACCAATGTGAATGGCAATGCGTCGTTTGACAACCTGATGGTGAACGTCCGATTCCGCTACCCGGAGGGAATGTTTAATCCGTATATCGGCGTCGGCATAGGGTCGTCCTGGTACAATTTCAGCGGCACGCCCAGTGACAGTTCGACCAATTTTGCCTGGCAGATCCTGGCGGGAGTCACCTCGCAGCTTTCGAAACAATGGTCGGTTGACCTTGGCTACCGCTACTTTTCAACGGTCCCCCAGACTTCAAGCCAGGTTACCCTGGGGGTCAATTTCCACTTTTGATTGAAACGCCGGTTATCAGAATGGAAAACGGCGGGGCCTCAGGCCCTGCCGTTTTCCATTTCAGTGCTCCGCCTCAGCCTGCCTTGCTCACCCTGCAGGGAAGTCCTTTCAGATTAGGCGTCCCGTACTCCTTCCCCAATTTGGCGACCGACGTGAGCATGTTGAAGTTCGATTTCTGCCAGTCGTACTGGGTCTCCGGGCTGCCCTCCGGGAACCACCAGCCGTGGGCGGCGCAGAGAACGCGCGGATCGAGTGCATCGCTGAGATAGGCCACCTGGGTGATCTTCCCGTAGGGGGTTTCGATGAGAACCGCATCGCCTTCCTTGATGTTGTATTTGCCCGCCGTCACAGGGTGGATCTCCAGCCTCGGGTCGGGATTGAGCTTCCGCAGCTTCTCAATCCAGCGGTAAGAGGAATGGAGGAAGTAGCGGCTCTTGGCGCTGGTGAGGACGAGCGGGTAGGCCTGATCCTCCGTCTCGGGCAGTCCCTTGTAAACAGGCAGCGGTGAGAGCTTGAACTTCTCGGCCGTGCTCAGCCGCAGCTCGACCTTGGTCGTCGGCGTGGAGAAGCCCTTCTCCTCGTACTTCTTGAACCGCTCGGGCCCTTTCAGGTAACCCTTCTCGCAGAACTGCCCGTAGGTCAGGCCTGCGGGCTTCACCACGTCCTCGGCGAAATCGTCGAAATTTTCTTTCCAGAGTTC
>DASRZY010000150.1:0-5001 GCA_035685905.1 Syntrophales bacterium | reverse complement strand
CGGCGCCCGGTCAGACGCTCCTGATCGCCGCCTCCTTGGCATCTGCCAGGGGCGATCTTGGCATTTCCTGGGTCTTGACCTGGGCATTCGCCGCAGCATGGCTCGGCAACAGTCTGGGATACCTCATCGGTTTCCGGGGTGGACGGCCCCTCCTGAAGAAATTGCACGTCAACGAGGCGCATCTGCAGCGCATGGAAGGCTCTTTTGCCCGGGCCGGCGGAGCGATCATCCTCGTCGCGCGATTCGTCGACGGTCTCAGGCAGCTCAACGGCATCGTGGCGGGGCTGCTCCAATTGCCCTGGGGACGGTTCACGAAGGTCAACACCCTCGGGGCGCTCTTGTGGGTGGGGTTCTGGGGGCTCGGTTCCTACTTTCTGGAGCGGGAAGTCTCGCAGGTTCAGCTCAGCCTGCGGCAAGTTGAACCCTGGATCGCAGGGCTGGCCCTTTTTGCGTTTCTGTCGCTCATCGAATACGCGCTCTGGCACAGGCAGCCGCATGCCCCGCCCTGACGGCCGGCGTTACCGAGCCCACCGGCAAGGACGGGAATCAGCAGTTCTGCCCTGCGGGGCACTTGCAGGAGCCGCTTTTGACAGCCTCGGCATGTTTCTTCTGGGCGTCGGTGCGGTTGTCGTAGTGGCCCAGGCAATCGTTTGTGCCGCGCTGGTCCTTCATTTTCTTGTGGTTTCGGGTGTCGATTTCACACTCCCCGTTCTGGAGTTTGTAGACGTGGTACTTGTCGGCGGCAATTGCCGGGGTGGAAATCAGGATAGAGGCCGAGAGGACAATCAGAAACATACGCATGATCAACCTCTGCATTGAACAAT
This sequence comes from Syntrophales bacterium, assembly GCA_035685905.1. GTDB lineage: Bacteria > Desulfobacterota > Syntrophia > Syntrophales > UBA2192 > UBA2192. Next base: position 4,177 of record DASRZY010000150.1, on the reverse strand, counting down.
TCACCAGCAGCTCTGCTTTCGGCCGCGAGTATAACGAACAGAATATGGGCCAAAGGAGGAAGGTCTGCGGCAGGCAGGCGCTGATTTCCAATAAAGCGGGATGAAAAACTCCCCGCCCGAGGGTGGGGATTTCCATTTTCCGGATGCGCCTGCGAGTTCTTACCGCCTGTGGGCCTTGAACCGGTACTCCTTGCTGTCGAACGTCCAGACGTAGCCCGTCATGAACTGGTTGCCCTCGATCGTGAAGCGGACGAAGTGGAAGGGCCTCTGCTGTGCCTGCGGGTTGTACAGGATCACCTGGCCGACCTTGTAGAATTCCGGGACGACGCCCGAGGTGAGGTCCACCGGCTTGAATCCGGGCACCTCGATCTTCCCCTTGGACGAGAAGCTCGTCTTGGCGTAGTCGTCCGACACGAGGTTGGCCCAGCCTGTCCGTCCGTCGTCGAACTTGAGGACCCAGTGGCCCGCCATCACGTCCTGCGGCTGCGCAGCCTCCACATCGGCCGGGTCCGGCGGCATGGCGAGCAGGATGGCAATCAGGACGGAAAGAAGAAATATCGCCTTTTTCATGAGCACCTCCTCATGGTATCAGGTCCGGGGAAACCCGGACTATCGACACATCCTAACATTTCTACCATTTCTAACATCTGCAAAACGGATGCCCCGCCATGCCGGCGAACCGCCCTGAAGGGGGCAGGTCCCGCTTTTTGCCCGCCCCGTGCTGGCGGTCACTGCCATTTCAGATCCGGGTATTTCTTTGTGTAGTCGCCCTGGATCCTCCCCACGTTCTCGTGGGCCGGCTTCTCCGGGCTGTAGTAGACCAGGGCTTCGTACCACTTCCCTCCGTTGTAGGAGGCCCACATGACGTGGGAGCCGACGCAGCTGTTCGTCTTTGCGTCGTAGGCATAGGCGCGGGTAAACTCCAGGCGGTACTGGGTCCCGGGGTTCTTCTTCGCCGCCACGTCGCGCTGCAGGGCAGCCATGTAGCTTGCGCAGACAATGGCGCCCTTATCCTTTGGATCGGCTGCCGGCGGCTTCGGGGTCACCGGCGGTGGCGGCGGCTCCACGGGGGTTATGTTGTTCTTGGACAGCTGGTCCTTCACGACGGAAATCACCATGCCGTCGCTCACACCGAATAGACGGAGCCACTTGTACTGCGTCTGATAGGCTTCCCCCTCGGGACGGCCGAAATCGAAGGCCGACTGGTAATTCGTGTGCTGGTACTCGTGGATGAGCAGGGAGAGCTGCTCCAGGCGGGCAATCCGCTGGGCTTTCTCCTTTGTCATGTCGGGCGTCAGCACCCGGCTCGGGTTGCGGGACAGATCGAAGAAGCTGTTGTAGAGGTGGATCGTCTGGATGCCCGTCCACGAGTAGACATGGGCGTAGGCCCCCTTTGCGTAGCCGATGGGATTGTTCGTCAGGGAGTACTTGCGGCCCTCCAGGTTCCTGAGGATGCCTTCCAGTTCCACCGCTTCCTTCGCCCTCCCGGTGGCCGAGAGGGCCTTGACCTGCTCTCGCCCCTCCAGGATGCAGTCGCGGACGATGATCTGCTGCTCCTGGGTCAGGCCGTACTTCCAGTCCCAGGGGTTCAGGCCTCCGTGGCCCGGGGAAGGCTGGACGATGAGCCAAATCAAAGCCGCCACGGTGAGGATGAGTTCATGTTTTTTCATGTTCGTGTCCTTTCCCGCGGGCTACGCCCAGCGCTGGTAGAGGTGTTCGACCTTGTCGCCCTTGAAGACGACGTGCACCTCCATCTTCCGGCCGCCGGGGAATTCCAGCAGGCCCGCCACGATGAAAAACCCCTCCTCGGCGCCCGCCGTCATCGGTACGAAGCGGCCCTTGCCGTATTTGGCCATGCTGTCCCGGAAGTATCGCAAGCCCTTCTCCCCGATGTCCCTCTTGAAGCGGTCGCTCCCGACCTGGAGGGCGGCGGCGTACTGGCCTTCCAGCGTGCGGTCGATGAACCAGCTCGCCCGCTGGGCGTAGGACTGGCTGATATCCTGCGGCGGCGGTGTGGGGGCCTTGGCGGCCGTGGGCTCTGCGCTCATCACCAGGACGAGCAGGCACACCAGGGCCAGGATGGTCCCCATGATTCGGATGGCTGCGTCTTTCATGACGGATTCCCTTTCGTGGTGCAGCTTTTGCGGGGAAAAGATGCAAAAAGCAAACCACCATCGCCTGAGCGCACTTCTGCGACCCCGCACCGTCCCGCATGAGGAGTCGCTTGCATAATCCTTATGCTCTGGACTATCCTATGACAGGAGTTTCAAGGAGGGAGCGAATAGCGACATGCAGAAAGAGACAAGCCCCTACACCTGCCACGTGTTTGTCTGCACCAATGACCGCCACGGCGAGCGCCCGTCCTGCGCAGACGGCGGCGGCAATGCTGCACTCAAGGACTACCTGAAGGACCAGGTCGAGAAGCGGGGCTGGAAGGGCCGCGTCCGCGTCTCGAGCGGGGGCTGCATGGGGCTCTGCGGGAAGGGGCCCAACGTAATGATCTACCCCCAGAAGGCCTGGTTTAACGCAGTCACACCCGCCGACGGCGACCGGATCCTCGCGGAAATCGAAATGCTGCTCTCCGCGCCGACGGGGAAATAAAAACATTTCGAGCCCTGTCATTCCTTCTATGTTGAAAGGGCAGGAATCCACGGATGAAGATGGATTCCGGGCCGCGCCCGGAATGACAAAATTTTTCAGGAGGTCGTCGTTGAACCGCCGTCAGTTTCTGAAATTTCTCGGCCTCTCCACTCTCGTCTTCGGGAGCCGGGATGCCCTGTCCTTTTTTGATCCGCCCCTCACGAACGACCAGAAGGCCCTTATCGAGGGACTTCAAATCATCGATGCCCATGCCCACCCAGACGGGTATCGTGTCGACCACAGCCACATCGACATCTCCTCGACGGTCGGAGCCATTACGGACCTGGGGATGGCGGCGAGCGTCTTCTCCGCCGTCGGGGACCGGGTCTACCTGTCGAAGGGTCGCCTGCCGGGCACTGAGTACCAGAACGCAATGATCCAACTCGACTTCTGGAAGGACGGCATCGTAAGGGAAGGCAAGGTGCGCCTGGTTCTGAAGTGCACCGACATCCCGGAGGCCCCCGCCCCCGGCGGAGTTCCCGGCGCGATCCTCGCCATCGAGGGCGGCGACCCCCTTGCGGGCAATCCGGACCGGGTCAACGAATTCTACAGGTACGGCGTGCGGCTGATCACCCTGATCCACTACAACAACAACCAGCTCGGCGACTGCATGAAAAACTGGCCGGGCCTGAACCCCGGACCCAAGAACAACGGCCTCACCGCGGCGGGGCGCAGCGTCGTCGAGAGGATGCAGGAACTGGGCATGGTTGTCGACGTAGCCCATGCCGATTCGCCGACACTGAAACAGGTCTGCCGGATGAGCAGGCGGCCTGTCGTGGATTCACACAGCCACCCCTGTTCGCTGAGCGACATGAAGCAATGCGGACGCCTGCGCACCTGGAAGGACATGGAGGCGGTGGCAAAGACGGGGGGTGTCGTCTGCACATGGCCCCTGGCCTCGAGCCGGGGAAAATCGAAGAGGGAGAGCTTCCGCGACTGGGCCGCGGAGATTCTCGAGATGAAAAGAAACATCGGCATGGAGCACGTCGGGCTGGGCACCGACGGCGGGGGCGGCCTGCCGCGATTCGTCAAAGGCTACGTGAATGTCCGCGACCTTGTCCAGCTGGTCAGGGCCATGCAGGATGCAGGATTCACGCGGGAGGAGATCTCGGCCTACATGGGCGGGAACACATACCGCGCGCTGAAGGCCTGTATCGGTTAACCGGATGTGAAGCTCCCCGCCCACAGGGCGTGGCTTCCCGGCAAGGAAAGAAACAGACATGATTGCGCGCCCTAACCCCGCCTGCAAGGCGGGTCTTGCGGGACGCGCCCCCGGTCAGTACGCCCCGGACTTCTTCAGGACGTCGTCTTCCGTGACCCGTGCCCGGAAGACCCGGTACACCCAGATCTTGTAGGCGATGACGATGGGCACGAAGATGAAGGCCACAACGGTCATGATCTTGAGCGTATACGGACTGGAGGACGAATTGTAGATCGTGAGGCTCCACACCGGGTCAAGACTCGACGGGATCAGGTTGGGGAAAAGCCCCGCCACACCAGTAAATGTGATAAAGAGCACCGTCGCACAGGAAGCGGC
>DASRZY010000149.1:0-3674 GCA_035685905.1 Syntrophales bacterium | reverse complement strand
TCTTTTTTCATCGGGGCCTGGATGTCGGACATCATCTTGCGGATCCACTCTTCCATATCCTTTGCAGCTGCCTGCGATTTTGCGACGAGCTCGTCGACCAGTGCCCTGCCTTCCGGCTCGGAGATCTCCCCCTTCCTGATCAGATCCGCGATGGTCTCTTCGATCTTCTCTTTCCCCGTGTAAAAAAGGCCGATACCGAGCAGTCTGAGGTTCCTGATAAAATCCTGCATGCTCACACCTCCTTCGTCAATTTGCTTACAGGATACGCCTCCTGTGCCGGGCAAGGCAAGACAAATGAGGCAGCTTGAAGAAGTCCTCGCAGCAGTTCTGAGAGCCGCGAAAAAAGATGGACAAGCACATTCCCCCGGTTTACAGTTCATCATCATTGAAGGAGAAGAACGATGCAGCCCGCACGGCGGAAGATCGACGTCAGGGTTTGCCACATCACCCGGGGCCGCATCCGGTTGCGGGCATTCCGCATGACCGAAGAGGACGCCGGATTGCTCCGGGACAGGCTGACCCGCTGTGAGCGACTCCGGGACGTCGATATCCGGCCCGTCACGGGCAGTATCATACTCCATTACTGCCCCATCCAATCGGATCCGCGGGAGCTCGTCCGGTCCGTCGCCAGAGAGCTGCGCGGCTTCCGGCCTTCTCGTCCGGGAAAAGCCGTGACCCGCTCAGCCCGTCGGGGCAAACCGGCCCGGGGGCTGTCGCTTCCCGGGGTTCCCTTCGTCCTTCAGCTGGCCATCCTCCTGTTCGTCTCCGGGTTCCTGGCCTTCGGGCTTATCCGCAAGCTGTTGCTGAGATCCCCCCTGTCTGAAACCCCCTTCAGTGTCACGGGCATCGCCGCCCTCATCAGCGCGTTGCCGCTTCTTGCCCACACCGTCAGGGAGACCCGCGTGCGCCGGGGATTTACCATTTATCTATTCCTCTCGGGGGCCTGCTTGCTGGCCATCTTCATGGGCGAGGCATTGACGGCCATGGAGATCCTCTGGGTGACGGGTCTCAGCATTGTCCTCGAGGACTATGTCGCCGATCGCTCGCGAAGGGCGATCCGGGAGACCCTGCAGGTCATCGTCCGCAGCGCCTTTGTCCTCGTGGACGGCACCGAAGTGGAAATGCCCGTGGAAAAAATTGCCAAGGGGGATATCGTCGTCGTGAGAGCCGGGGAGAGGATCCCCATAGACGGGACCGCCGTGGACGGAGAGGCCCTGGTTGACGAGGCGTATATTACGGGGCGCGCGGAGCCGGAGCACCGTAAAAAGGGAGACGCCCTGTTTGCCGGAACCCTTCTCCAGCAGGGTCTCCTCCGGATTCGTGCCGACAGGGTCGGTGAAGAGACCTACCTCAACCGGATGATCAGGCTCGTCGAGGAATCCCTGGCCAATCGGGCACCGGCCGAGCAGCGGGCCGATGTCCTTGCCTCGCGGCTTCTTCTGCTGGGCACGGTCGCCACCATCGGAACCTTTCTCATAACAAGGCAGGCCATGAAGGCCCTCACGGTGCTGCTGATCTCGGCCTGCCCCTGCGCCACCGTCATGGCGGCATCGACGGCCGTTTCGGCTTCGCTGGCCAACGCGGCCCGCCACCGCATCTTCGTCAAAGGCGGCCTCTACCTCGAGAGATTCAACGGCGCTGACTGCTTCTGCTTCGACAAGACAGGCACCGTGACCCGGGAAACCCCGCAGGTCACGGCCGTCATCGGCCCCGGGGGCCGGAAAGGCTCCGAGAGCATCCTCGCCCTGGCGGCCACGGCCGAATTCCACAACCCTCACCCCCTGGCCCGGGCCATCGTCGAGGAGGCGCTGCGTGCCGGCATCGAACTCTCGCCCGATGGGGTCAGCCGGTTCATCCTGGGCCGGGGCGTCAGAACAGAGCTGGGCAGGGAAACGATCCTCGTGGGCAGCGGCCTTTTCATGCGTGACTCCGGTGTGGACGTCACCCGCTTCGCCCGTGCGGCGAGGCGTCTCAACGCGGAGGGGAAAACGGCCATCTATGTTGCCCTCAACGCGCAGGCCCGGGGCCTGCTCGGCATATCCAACAGCCCCCGCGACGGGATGAAAGACGTCCTGGACTGGCTGAGGACGGACGGTGTCGGCCGGCTGGTCCTGGTCACCGGCGACACCGAACAGGTCACCCGCCCCCTGGGAGAGCGGCTCGGCTTCGACAGGGTCCTGCCCTCGCTTCTCCCCGAGGACAAGGCCGGGGAAATCGAACGGCTCCGCTCCGAGGGCCGGATCGTCGTCATGGTGGGAGACGGCATCAACGACGCCCTGGCTCTCTCCGGCGCCGACATCGGGGTGGCCATGGGGGCGGGGGGCGCCGAAACGGCCCTGGAGGCGGCGGACGTCACCCTGGCGGACAGCGATCTGCGGAAACTCATCCTGCTGAGGCAGGTCAGCCGCCAGACCCTCCGGGTGATCGAACAGAATCACTGGCTCGCGGTATCGACCAACCTTGTCGGGATCGTCTTCGCGATCTTCGGGAACCTCGCCCCGGTCGCCGGGGGGATCCTGCACATCATCCACACGATGGGGATCATGCTCAACTCGAGCAGGCTGCTGCGCTGGGAGCCGAATCCTTACAGGCCTTCTCCGGATCGATGATGATGGGACGTTCAGCCGGGCGCCCGGGTTCCATATTGTCCGCGCCGGTACGGGCAAAGGGAGGTGAACGATGGTACAGGTAACAGCCGTCATGAATCACAAGGGGGGTGTGGGCAAGACCACCACAGCAGTGAATCTGGCCGCCTGCTGGGCCGAACAGGGCAAGAAGGTGCTTCTCGTGGATCACGACCCGCAGGGCAGCGCCAGCTTCGCCCTGAATGTTCCGGTTGATGGGCACGGACTCCTGCAGGCCCTCAAGAAGTCGACGGCCCTTCCCGTTGCGGCCACGCGAATGCCCGGCTTGAGCCTGGTTCCCTCCGGCCCCGGTCTCGGGGAGGCCCGGCAACGGTTCAGCGGCGGCATCGGTCTCGAGCTGCTCCGCCGCTGCCTGGACCGGACGCCCGGCCCATGGGACCGGATCGTCATCGATTGCCCGCCCGGAGAGGACATTCTCACACTGGGCGCCCTGCGCGCCTCCGGGCAGGTCCTGGTCCCCGTGGAGGTGCATTTCCTCGGGTTGAACGGGCTTCAGCAGATCGCCGCCATCATCGGCTCCGTGAGGCGGCACAACCCCGGCCTGGCGATCCACTCCATCATCCCCTGCCGGGCCCATCCCCGGAGGAGAATCCACCACGAGATCATGGACAGGCTCGAAGCCCTCTTCCCGGGGCGCGTGAGTCCCGTCGTTCGGGAGAACGTGTCGCTCGCCGAGGCCCCCGCACGGGGCCTTCCCGTCATCCTGTCAGCCCCGCGGTCTCACGGTGCCTTCGACTACCGGGCCGTGGCGGAATGGCTCGAAGAGAGACTGTGAGATCCGGCGCCGGCGGATCTCGTTGCGACGACGCCGTGATCGATCATGGACGCGATCGACGTTCCCGGGATGAAGAAATCACCGTTCCTACCCTCCCACAAGGTCCCGGGCCCTGGTTTCCGGCTCGTGATAACGTCGGAAGACATGGGTAAAGGTCGTATAGGTGAAGAGGAAGTTGATGAGGGGCACACGGAGGAGAAGCGAAAAAAGCCAGTAGGCCGCCGCCATGGATACCAGCAGGTAGGCATATTCCA
>DASRZY010000148.1:0-3409 GCA_035685905.1 Syntrophales bacterium | reverse complement strand
CTTCATCCAGTTCCGGGCGATGAGGCGATTGCCGGAAGAGCTCCTGTGGGCCAGTTACGTCCTGATTTCGGCCATCTATATTTTTTCGATTGTGTGCCTGGTCCTGCCGAAGCTCATCCGCGATTTCCGGCTGAACATCATCATCCAATCCGTCTCCGACGTGATTTTTGTCGCGGGGATTGTGGCCGTCACGGGAGGCATCGACAGTGTCTATTCGGTCCTTTACTCGCTTGTCATCATCTATTCGACCCTGTTCATGGGCCGCCGCGGGGGGCTCTTCATCGCGGCCCTGTGCAGCCTGAGCTATGTGACGCTCGTCAACCTGGATTTCTCGGGCATCTTCGAATTCCTCTATGAAGAAGGGATTGCTCTCAAATCGGACCTGTCAAGGGGATACATCCTCACGAGGGTCATCACCCATGTGGCCTCTTTTATCGGCATTGCCCTGCTGACGAGTTTCGTTGTCGAGCAGGAACGCAAGACAAAGCGCCAGCTGGCGGAAAAAACATCAGCCTTCGATCGTCTCGATTTCCTTCACCGCAGCATCATCGAATCCGTTGACACGGGCATTCTGACGGTCAACCTCGAAGGACACATCCGGTCGTTCAACCGTGCTGCCGAAGAGATCTCCGGCTATACATTCAGCGAGGTGCGCAACCGAAGCATCGAAGACGTCTTCCCCGGGGCATCGGCCCTGATCAACCGGGCAGAATCGGACGACAGGGTGCACCTCAGGCGACGATTGGAGATCGTGATCCGGAAGAAGTCCGGGGAATCGATGGTTCTGGGCTTGTCCGAATCCCCGCTCTACGAGCGAGGAGTGAAGATCGGCAGCATCCTCATCTTCCAGAACCTCACGGCCGTCAAGGAGATGGAACGGGAAAGCGAGAAAAACAAGCAACTTGCTTTTGTCGGACAGATGGCTGCCGGGCTTGCCCACGAGTTGCGCACGCCGCTGCAGTCCATCAGCGGGTCCATCCAGATCCTCCGGCGGGATCTCAACCTCGAGCCGACGGACGAGAGGCTCATGCAGGTCATTCTCCGTGCGAAAGACCAGATGGAGAGCCTCGTGAAGAACTTCCTCCTCATGGCGAGATCGAACCAGGGAAAGAAGACGGAAACGGATGTCGGCAGGCTGGTCGAGGACGTGATGGAATCGCTCACCTACGGAACGGAGTGGAATCCCCGCGTGGAAGTGCACAAGAGCTTTGGTCAGGGGCTCCTCGTGGTGGGCGACCCGGCCGAGATCCGGCAGATCCTCTGGAACCTGATCATCAACGCGATGCAGGCTATGCCGGGGGGAGGAACACTGGGAGTTACTGTCAGCCCCGACACACTCGACGACAGAATGCCTGCCGTCAGGATCGAGATCACCGATACGGGTTGCGGTATCGACCCGGGCCAGCTGGAAAAGATATGGGAGCCTTTTTACACAACGAAAGAGCGCGGCAGCGGGTTGGGGCTCGCCATCGTGAGGCGGATTGTCGAGACCCATGGGGGAGTCGTCGAGGTGATGAGTGATTCCCTGCAGGGCACTCGATTCTCGATACGGCTTCCGGGTCCGGCTCGAGAGGAAACCGTCCGCGAAAGCGCGATGGATTTCACGGCGAAAGAAGCGGCGGCGTCGGGCGTGGTGGGTCGCTAAGGAGTCAACATGGCACGAATTCTCGTTGTCGACGATGACAGGGGCATGCAGGACGTCCTCGAGATTATGCTCACTCGAGCAGGCTACCAGGTCGCGACAGCCGATGACGGGGCCGCAGCCCTCGAACTCGTCAGGAAGAAAACCTTCGACCTGGTCATCACGGATCTCAAGATGCCCCGTCTGGACGGGATCGACCTTCTCAAGGGCATCAAGGAGACCAAGCCGGGGACAGCCGTGATCCTCCTGACGGCCTTTGCCTCCGGAGAGACCGCACTGGCTGCCATGCGCGAGGGGGCCCACGATTATGTCGAAAAGAACTTCAACGTCGACGATCTGCTCGACATTGTCCAGGATGCTCTCGAAAAGAAAAAGGTGGATCAAAAGGAGAATTCCGTCCCGATACAGCAAGGGGAAGACGCCCGCTTCTTCGGGACCATGGTAGGACGCAGCAAGGAGATGCACAAGGTGTACTCCCTGATTCGCAAGGTGGCTGAAACGCCGGCCAACGTGCTCATCCTGGGGGAAAGCGGGACGGGAAAGGAACTGGTCGCGCGGGCTGTCCACGACAACAGCTCGCGAAAAGACAGGCCGTTCGTGGCCATCAACTGCGGCGGCATTCCCGAGAACCTTCTGGAGAGCGAGCTCTTCGGGTACATGAAGGGATCCTTCACGGGCGCCTTTGCAGACCGGGCAGGCCTCTTCGAGATCGGGAGGGGGGGGACGATCTTTCTGGACGAGATCGCCGAGCTGCCCGTCGTCCTCCAGGTGAAGCTGCTGCGAGTCGTCCAGGAAAAGACGATCCGCAGAGTCGGCGGATCAGAGGACATCAAGACCGACGTGAGAATCATCTCCGCTACGAACCAGGACCTCCAGGAGAAGGTGAAGCAGGGCGAGTTCCGTGAAGACCTGTTCTTCCGGCTGAACGTGATCCCGGTACACATTCCTCCATTGAGAAAGCGGCGGGAAGACATCCCGCTTCTCGTGCAGTATTTCATCGAGAAATACGCGAAGGAATTCAGCAAGGAAGTCAAGCGGATCTCCACGTACGCCCTGGAGCTGCTCATGCGCTACCCCTTCCCCGGGAACATCCGTGAGCTGGAAAACATTATTGAGCGAAGCGTCGCCCTGGAGAGCTCGAGCATCATATTGCCCGAGAACCTGATCATTGCCGATATCCCTGCGGGGCCTGCCGAGGAGTTTCCCGAAAGCGGGATCGATCTGAACCGGGAGCTGGAGCGATTCGAGCGGGAGGTCATCCGCAAGGCTCTCGAGAGGGCGAAGGGGTCAAAAACAAAGGCGGCATCTCTGCTCGGGGTGAGTTTCCCCAGCCTCCGCCATCGTATTGAGAAGCTGGCGCTCGAGAATCAGGAAGGCCTGTCGCAGTGATGAAAATCGTCAGGCCGTGCTGAGAATCAGCAATTGTCCCGGACATTTCGATCTGTTCTCAGAAAAGGATCAATACAATGAATCATCGTAACATGTTGAATACATACAAGAAAACAAATATTGAGCACATCATTGTGGCATGGCATGCGATTTGCTCATCCAAGGTCAGAACGAAAAAATCACGACAAGGAGGGCGATATAACAGAAAAGGCAGTTCGGTCTGAAATTGATGAGTGAGAAGGCGAAAGATCGTAAAGAAATATAGGAAAGAAAACACTACAGGAGGCTTTGTAATGATCAGTTATTTCGCGAAAAAGAGAAACAAGAAGGGCTTCACGCTGATCGAACTCATGATCGTCGTGGCCATCATCGCCATCC
>DASRZY010000147.1:0-3681 GCA_035685905.1 Syntrophales bacterium | reverse complement strand
GAACTGGTGCGATCATCTCATCCGGAAGAGCAAGATGAGCCTGTTGTTTCTGGCCGGTGTGGCTGTCATGGCAGGGTTCTTCGGAAAGCACCTGCCGGTCTCGTTCCTTCCCGACGAGGACCAGGGATTCGTCTATGCGGGACTGCAGCTCCCCGACGCGGCCTCCCTGCAAAGGACCGACGCCGTGACGAAGAAGGCCGAGGAGATCATCATGAAGACCCCCGGCGTGAAGTACTGCACGAGCGTCGTCGGCTACAGCATGCTCAGCGGGGTTTCCAACACCTACAGCTCCTTCTTCTTCATCACGCTGGAGGAGTGGGCCGCAAGGAAGAAACCGGAGGAACAGTACGGCGCCATCAAGGAACACCTGAATCGCGAGCTGAGAGGGTTGACGGAGGCCATTGCCTTTGCCTTCCCGCCCCCGGCCATCCCGGGCGTCGGGACCTCGGGCGGCGCCACCTTCGTCCTCGAGGACCGGTCAGGGAAGGACATTGCCTTCCTTGCCGAGCAGACCAACAAGTTCATCGATGCGGCACGGAAACGGCCGGAGCTGACCGGCCTGAGCACGACCTTCCGCCCGACGGTGCCGCAGGTCTTCGTTGAGGTGGACCGCGACAAGGTCCTCAAGCAGGGCGTGGCCCTCTCGGACGTCTACAAGACGCTGCAGTGCTTCATGGGCGGCGCCTTCGTGAACTACTTCAACCGGTTCGGCCGCCAGTGGCAGATCTACGTTCAGGCCGAGGGACAGTTCCGGACGAAGGCGCAGAACCTCGGACAGTTCCGCGTGCGAAACAACGCGGGTGAGATGGTCCCTCTTTCGGCCGTCACCAGCGTGCGCTCCACGGCGGGGCCGGAGTTCACCATGCGATACAACCTCTACAGGAGCGCCCAGATCAACGCGTCTGCCGCACCGGGCTACAGCTCGGCCCAGGCCATGGAAGCCCTCGAGCAGGTCTTTGCCGAGACGATGCCGACGGAGATGGGCTATGACTACCTGGGCATGAGCTACCAGGAAAAGAAGGCCGCGGAAGGCGTGTCGCCCGCCGTCATATTCGGGTTCTCGCTTCTGTGCGTGTTCCTGATCCTTGCCGCCCAGTACGAGAGCTGGTCGCTCCCGTTCAGTGTTCTGCTCGGGACTCCGATTGCTGTCATGGGCGCCTTCTTTGCCCTGTGGCTGTTACGGTACGAGAACAACGTCTATGCCCAGATAGGCCTCGTCATGCTTATCGGGCTTGCGGCGAAAAACGCGATCCTCATCGTCGAGTTCGCCAAGATGGAATACGACAAGGGAAAACCCGTGATCGAGGCGGCCCTGACAGGTGCGAAACTGCGCCTGCGGCCGATCCTGATGACGTCCTTTGCCTTCATCCTGGGCTGCGTGCCGCTGGCCATCGCAAGCGGCGCCGGGGCCCTTTCCCGACGGGTCATGGGAATGACCGTCATCGGCGGTATGCTGGCTGCAAGCTTCATCGCCATTTTCATCATCCCCGTGACATTCTTTGTCGTGGAGAAGCTCTCGCACGGAGGCAAAGCGGGCGAACATGCTCCCGTTGAACAGACTAAAAAGGAGGGGGACAGCCATGAATAAAACAATCCTCTCCATCGTGATAACGATGTTTCTTGCCGGCTGTGCCGTCGGTCCCGACTACAAGCGGCCGACGATCGACACCCCCAAGGCCTGGCGCGTCGAGGACAAGGAAGCGAAGGACACGGCCAACACGGCGTGGTGGAGCCAGTTCAACGACCCTGTCATGAACCGATTGATCGACGAGTCCCTGAAGCAGAACTACGATCTGCGGATCGCCACATCCCGGGTCGACGAGTTCGTGGGAAGATACTGGGTGGGGCGATCGGGCCTTTTCCCGCAGATCGGCGCCAACGCCTTCGCCGGTCAGAACCGCGTCAGCGAGCAATCCGTCTCCACCACCGCATTGTCGGGCCTGAAAAACCCCTCCGACAGCTACCAGCTGAGCTTCAACGGCAGCTGGGAGATCGACATCTGGGGGAAATTGAGAAGAGCCACCGAGGCGTCCAAAGCCGATCTTTTGAGCACCGAAGAAGCGCGGCAGGCGGTTATCCTGTCACTGGTCAGCGCAGTGGCCAACAGCTACATCAACCTGCGCGATCTTGACAAACAGTTGGAGGTCGCCCAGCGCACGGCAAAGGCGAGGGAGGACTCCTACAGCCTCTTCAAGCTTCGCTACGAGGGAGGCGTCATCTCCGAGCTCGAGCTCAACCAGGTCAAGTCCGAGTACGAACAGGCCCTGGCCACGATCCCGCAGATCCAGAAACAGATCGAATTCCAGGAAAACGCATTGAGCCTGCTCCTCGGGAGAAACCCGGGGGCCATCGAGAGGGGAAAGAGCCTCGACGAGCTGACCCTGCCGGTCGTCCCGGCGGGGCTGCCCTCGGATCTTCTCGAGAAGCGGCCCGACGTCCGCCAGGCGGAGCAGGCCCTCGTCGCCGCAAACGCCCGGATCGGCGTGGCCAAGGCGCAGTTCTTCCCCACCATCTCGCTCACGGGCCTCTTCGGTTGGTCGAGCACGGAACTGTCAAGCCTTTTCACCACACCCGCGCAGGTCTGGAGCTGGGGGGGCGCTGCCGCAGCGCCAATTTTCACGGGCGGCTCTCTGCTTGGACAGTTCTGGGCATCCGAGGCCGTCCAGCAGCAGACGCTGTTCAACTACCAGAGCACGGTACAGACGGCCTTCCGCGAGGTCAATGACGCCCTTATCGATCAGAAACGCACCCGCGAGCAGCTCGAGGCGCAGAAACGGCAGGTCGAATCCCTGAGGGAATACGCCCGCATCGCCTGGCTTCGCTTCGACAACGGCTACACGAGCTACATCGAGGTTCTCGATGCCGAGCGGAGCCTCTTTTCGGCCGAGCTGACCTATGCCCAGACGCAGGGGATTCTCTTCGTCGCGCTTGTAAACCTGTACAAAGCCATGGGCGGCGGATGGGTGGTGGAGGCGGACAAGCTCACGTCGCCGGAGACCTACACCGCGCGCAAGGAAGACAAGGAAAAGAAGGAACAAAAGACGGAAAACCCCTGAGAGGTTTCCGGATGAAGCCAATCCACAGGCACGTCATGCGGTTCTGGTCGGAAGATCGAAGCCTGACGGCATTCCTGATCCTCCTCGTCGTCGAGATATTCATCATCGCACCGATGAACCTCGCGGGGCTGGCAATCGGCCTGGTCAACAACTTCCTGTTTTCCCTGCTTCTCCTGGCGGGACTTCTCACCGTGACGCGACAGAAGGCGCTCCAGTCCGTTCTGGCCATGTTTGTCGCCATGGCCGTTGCAACACACTTTGCACGTCTCGTTTTCGGTATGACGGGCCTGGATCTTCTGGACGGCCTTCTCATGCTGGCATGCACCATTGGCTTCCTGGTCATTGTGCTGTGGCAGGTCTACAGGGAAGGACCCGTCACGATCCATCGGATCCAGGGCGCCATTGCCGCCTACCTCCTTCTGTCGATTATTTTCGCCGTTGCTTACAGCCAGGTTGAATCCCTGCATCCGGGCTCCTTCCAGATGCCCCCCGCTCAGGCAGGGCACGACGTGAGGCTGAACCAGACCTTTTATTATTTCAGCGTCGTCACCCTGACGACTGCGGGATTCGGCGACATCACCGCGGTGAACCCTTTTGCAAGGACCCTGGTGATGATGGAGGCACT
>DASRZY010000146.1:0-13056 GCA_035685905.1 Syntrophales bacterium | reverse complement strand
GTTTCACCCTCACCACAGCCAATAGGAGAGGTAGATGAAAGAGAGAGTCTTTATACCAGCAGCCCCTGCTCTTTCGCCAGGGCTGTGAGCGGTTCCCGGAAATCGGGGTGGGCAATCGCGATGAGGGCTTTCGCGCGCTCGCGGATGCTCTTGCCCCTCAAGTCGGCCGAGCCGTACTCGGTGACGATGAAGTGCACGTCGTTTCGCGAAGTGGTCACGGCCGCGCCCGCATCGAGTGCGCCGGTGATTCGCGATATCTTGCCTTTGGCCGCCGTGGAGGGAACGGCGATGATGGACTTGCCGCCCTTGGAGCGGCTCGCCCCGCGGACGAAATCGACCTGGCCGCCGACGCCGCTGAACTGGTTGCGCCCGATCATCTCGGCGTTGACCTGGCCCATGAAGTCCACCTGCAGGGCCGCGTTGATGGAGACCATCTTCTCGTGCTGGCCGATGACGAAGGGGTCGTTGGTGTAATCGACGGGATGCATCACCACGTCGGGGTTGCCGTCGACGAAGTCGTAGAGCTTGCGGGTCCCCATGAGGAAGGTGGCGACGAACTTGCCCGTGTTGATCGTCTTCTTTTTGTTTGTGACAACGCCGGCCTCGGCCAGGGCCACGACCCCGTCGGAGAACATCTCCGTGTGGATGCCCAGGTCCCTCTTGCCCTTCAGGAAAAGCAGAACGGCGTCAGGGATGGCGCCGATGCCCATCTGCAGCGTCGAGCCGTCCTCGATGAGCTTCGCCACGTTCTCCCCGATGGCCTTTTCAACGTCACCGATGACGGGCGGCTTGAGCTCGATGAGGGGCTCATCTTTTTCGACGATGCAGTCGATCTCGTCCAGGTGGATCTTCGCCCCCAGGGTGCGGGGCATGTGCTTGTTCATCTGTGCAATGGTCACGCGGTCGGAGCGCGAAGAGGCCAGCGTGTAATCCACGGAGACGCCAAGGCTGCAGAAGCCCTCGGCATCGGGCGGCGTGACCTGCATCAGCGTCACGTCGACGGGCAGGATCCGCCACGAGAAGAGCCGGGGGATCTCGGAGAAAAAGCAGGGCGTGTGCAGCGCGCGCCCCTCGGAGATGGCCTTTCGCGTCGAGGCCCCGACAAACAGCGAGTTGTGCCGGAAGCTCCCCTCCATCCCGGACTGCGCGTACTTGGCGGGTCCCATGGCCACCATGTGGACGATCTCCACGCCCTTGAGCTCCGGTCCGCGGGCCACGAGAGCCTCCACCAGGGAGGGCGGCTCGCCGCAGGCATGCCCCACGACGACACGGTCGCCGTCCTTAACCTGCTTGAGTGCATCCGCTGCACTCATGATCTTCTTTGCGTATTTCTGTTTCCAGTCGCTCATAATAGTCTCTCACCTTTCTTACTACTTCCGGGACGATCCGTGCCTCACCGACCTCCTCGCCATCCACCGTGGTCGCCGCCACCGTGACGTAGGGAGGGTTTTTCGGGTTGAACTTGAACGCGCAGCCCGACATGCAGCCGCTCAGGAAGATCACGAACTCGGCATCGGGGTTGTTGTAGACCACGCTGTGCCCCATGCCTTCGAGGGCCTGCTGGAGCTCCAGGGCGATGCGGCCCCGGTCGATCCGGGGGTTGCATCCCCCGCAGAACTGGATGCCCAGGGTTGCAGGCTTCATTCCCGGGGCCTCTTGAGAAATCGCAGGGCTTCCTGGATGAGATCCTCGCTGACCCCGGTTTCCACGCGGACGTCGCTCACCCAGGGGCAGGACTCGCGGATGCCGGCCACGATGACGTCACTCACCGTCTGCTCCGCGCCCATGCATGCGGCGCAGGCCCCGAGGAGCCGCAGGCGGACAACGCCGCCCTGCTCGATTCCCACAAGCTCGATGTCGCCGTTGTGGGCCCTGAGAAGGGGCCTAACCTTTTCGTCGAGCACCGCCTGGATTTGCTCTTCCAACCGCTCAGGCATGACGGTATCTATCCCGAATGAATCGTTCTTGTTTATCGCTTCCCCCCGGTTTCAGTGCTCCGGGTTCAAATCCCCCGTCCATCCCCCTATAAAGGCCGTGAACCTTAATCTTCCTCTCCCCTCCGGGGGAGAGGAGTGAGGTGAGGGGGAATGTTCCCCGCACCTTTTTCACCCTCACCCTGACCCTCTCCCCTCAAGGGAGAGGGAAATCAAGGAATAAGGTCCCCACAGGAAAGAGGGGGATTTTCTTCGGGGAGTGGGCACACCCTACGCGGGGATGCCGGCGATCTTCTTCGCGAGCGCCTTCTTCTGCTCGAGGTTTCCCTGGCGCGAGATCATGATGCGCTGCGCCTGGGGCGAGCCCGCGCCGTGCATGGACTCCGTTCGGTAGCCGACGGCCGCCGTCCCGAGGGTGATGTTCTCGATGAGGCGCAGGATCCGCATGCGATGCTCCGTGGGCACCGACGAAACGGCGTGCAGGTACTTTTCGATGTACTTGCCCGCCACGGGGTGCTTGAGATCCTTCTCGGAGGGCATGGTCACCATGAGCCCGCCCGCGATGTCCTCGGCCAGCCGCGCGATCTCGTAGGGCAGCCTCGTGACGTTCTGCTTGCAGACGTTGGCGAGCAGCAGATCGATGAGGTAGTTGCCCGATGCGGTCTTGTGGCCCTCGGCCGAACAGGCGATCCCGCAGGAGTAGAGGGTCTCGTTGAGATGCATCATCTCGATGAGCTTGTCCTTCACGTGGGAAGCCTTGTTGGCGCCGTTGTAATCGGCCGCCAGCGCCGCCGCGCCGATCAGCACGTCGCCCACGCCCACCTTACAGCCGCCGTAGCTCTGGCGATGATATCCCGCAAAGCGCTCGACCAGCGCGCCGCTGAACTCGTACTCGCCGGCCATGAACACGTTTTCCCAGGGCACGAAGAGGTTTTCGAAAATCATCATGGCCTCGTGGCCGCCGAACTCCTTGTTGCCCACGTCGAACTGGCCGCCCTCAAGCTTGCGGGTGTCGCAGGACTGGCGTCCGTAGATGTAGATGATGCCCTCGGCATCGGCCGGCGCCACGAAGGACAGGGCGTAGTCGGCGTCGTCCTTTGTCATGGTGAGGGTCGGCATCACGAGGACCCACTGGGAGTTGAGGGCGCCCGTCTGGTGCGCCTTGCAGCCGCGCACGACGATGCCGTCCTTGCGCCTCTCCACGATGCGGCAGAACACATCCGGGTCGGGTTGCTTGCTGGGAGGCAGATTGCGGTCGCCCTTGACGTCCGTCATGGCGCCGTCAACGGTCCAGTCCTCCTCCTGCATCTTCAGCAGGAAGTTCCGGAAGCGCTTGTGGTACTCGGTGCCGAGCTTCTTGTCCATCTCGAAGGTCGTGCTGTCCACGGCGTTGATGGCATCCATGCCCACGCAGCGCTGGAAGCAGGCGGCCGTCTTCTGGCCCATCAGCCGCTGCATCTTCACCTTCTTCACCAGGTCCTCGGGGCTCTGATGAAGGTGGCAGAAGCGGTTGATCTTCTTGCCCGTCAGCGAGGACGTGGCTGTCATCAGCTCCGCGTACTGCGGATCCTGCGCGAGCGTGTAGGACATTTTCACGGAATTCATCGAGGGGCGGATCATGGGGTGGTCGATGACATTCTTGACCTCCTCGCCCATCATGTAAACCTTGAAGTTCATCTTGCGAAGACTCTCTTCGTATTGTTCGGGTGTCTTTAACGGCATAATCGTAATCTCCTTCTTCATTCTTTCAAAGGGGGGCATGGATCGGAACCATGCAATCCATGCCTCCCTTCGTTTCATGCCCTGCTTCCAGGGCAATGCAGTATCATATCATATTACTGATTGGGCAAATGCTTTTCGTCTTCCGGTTCCGGGGCGATGCACTTGTTGAATACGGGATCCTTCACCTTGTCGTAGGTGTTCCACTTGCGGAAGAAATCCGTGCCGTATACGAGCAGGCAAAGAACGATGCCGACGGCAAAGGCATAACCCGCGCCTCGGGAGATCAGGACTGCGCCGACACACCCGGCCACGCCGAGATCGTTGAATGTCCGCGCTTTCAAGATACCCACGCGGACCGCGACGAACCCCTGGACGAGCATGGTCAGCGACAGGGCGATCGGAAGAACGGGTTTCACCAGCGTGACGATGGGCGCCATGAAATAAGCAAAGAAGGTCCCGATGCGGAACGAGGCCACTCCGCCGACGAGGCTGTCCATCGCCTGCGGGCCGTGCTTGTATCGCTCGCACTCCACGACCTGCATGGCCGCCCACATCGGTCCGCACATCGAGCAATCGGGCCCGAACATGGACATGCCGATGTTTCTGATGCCGACGATCATGTTGTTGCGGTTGGCGTCGAAATGGACATCCTCATCGCCGTGGCGGAATTCGCGGGCCTCGTCGATCAGGGCCTCGGCCTGGATCAGCTCGCCGAAAAGCACGATGTAGGTCGCCGCAACGAGGGGAGCGGCACTGAGATAGAGATCGAATGACGGCCATCCGATCCGGGCGGAGAAAGGCGTCCACTGGGTGAACAGTTCATAGAACTGCGGGATCGTGAAGCCCCACTTGATGTCCGGCCAGGGCAGCTCGCCGACCAGGGGCGCGATGATGATGGCCAAAATGAGCGAGGGAAGGAGGCCCAGATCGGAAAGATGCTTGAAGAACGCGTGCTTCGAACGCAGTGTTTTGAAGTGGTTGGAAAACAGGATGTAGAAAACGGAGCCCAGGGCAATCGTTACCGTCCAGGGGTAGAGATCGAATCGCCCCCCTTTCTCGAAAACGAGCCTGACGGCGGCAACTCCTGCGCCCAGCAAAATGCCAGCCTTCAACGCATCGGGAACGATGTCGACGAATTTCTTGGCAAGACCCGTCCCACCCAGAAATAAAGAAACGAGCCCCAGTTCGAGTTGGAAGGCGATCAGGGCGTGCATGCGGGGAACGCCTTCAGGGAACGTCTTGAGCCACAGCAGGAGCAGCGGGATTGCCGGAGTGATCCACCCGGGCACCACGGGATCGCCAAGGTGCGCATGCCACATATAGAAAAATCCATTTAAAATGACGATCGTGATGGCGATCTCGAAGGGCATCCCGAGGTATTCCTGCAAGATGGGGATAATCCCCAGGCAGACGGCACACATGATCAACCCTTGTGTGAAATCCGCTACTTCAAAACGATAGTGGATGAAAGGAATACGCAGTTGAAAGGGACCAAATGGGATGTAGGGCTGGATTTGACCATGCTGACGCTTATAAACGGGACCTAACCAATTACTCATATGCACGATTCTCCTTTCGCAATTTACTGCAAATAAAACCCCCCTGCCCTCCCTCTTCCTTCTTGACGTTTTGGATCCGTCAGCCCCTGCAGGGGCATTGCGAAACGAGCATCAAAGGTTTTATCGCGGACGGGCTTATTACACGGGCTGTGCCGGGATAAAAAAAAAGGGCCTTGCAAACACATGCAAAGCCCACTCATCATTGGAGAAAATAAACATTATGTTGCAGCGCAATATTGTTGGCAACCCACCATTCACGTTGCAATATTGCACAGAACACTTCGGGATAAGCAAATTAATTATTTATATTTATTAATCAATTTCATATTTGCAACATATGCAATATTGCAACTACTGTTCCACAATGTGGTATTTCGTCGCTTTTCTGAATACTGTCGTGCGATCGACCCCGAGGGCTTCCGCCACCTTTTTCCAGGAGCGATGCTCCCGATAGGCCTCCTCGATCAGGTATCTCTCCGTCTCCTCGACGGCATCCTTTAGACGTGCTCCCTGGCGGGGCACATACTTCCGGGTATAGATCGACTCCGGGATGCTCTCCATCCCGATTTCGTTGCCCGGCGCCATGACGATCATTCGTTCGATGACGTTTTTCAGTTCCCGGACGTTGCCGGGCCACGGGTAGTTCACGAGTCTGTCCAGGACCTCGGGCGAGAGTGTCTTCTCATAGCCGAAGTGCTGATTGAACTCATCGAGAAAATGCCGGACGAGCAGCGGGATATCGTCCTTGCGGTTGCGCAGCGGCTGCACGTGCAGGGGCACCACCATGAGTCGGTAGTAGAGATCTTCGCGGAAGGTGCCCTCCCGGAGCATCTTTGCGAGATCGCGGTTCGTCGCGGCAATGATCCGGACATTGACGGGGATCGTCTTCGTGGCGCCTACGCGGGATATCTCCTTGTCCTGGATGGCCCGGAGGATTTTCACCTGCAGGGTCAGCGGCAGTTCCGCCACCTCGTCGAGAAAAAGCGTCCCGTTGTGCGCCAGCTCGAAGAGCCCCGGCTTGCCCTCCTTCTTGGCCCCCGTGAAGGCGCCCCCCTCGTAGCCGAACAGCTCGGACTCGAGCAGCTGCTCCGGGATGGCGGCGCAGTTGATGCTGATGAAGGGGCTTGCCTCGCCTTTGCCCTGCCGGTGGACCAGCTTGGCCACGAGTTCCTTTCCCGTGCCGGACTCGCCCGTGATCAACAGGGTGGAGTCGACGTTGGCCATCTTCACGGCAATCTCTACGATCTGCGTCATCGGCTTGCTGCGGAAAACGAGGCAGGAGTCCCTCACCTGCAGGGACCGCAGGTGAGTGAGCTCGGCCTCGTACTTGCGGCTCTGCTCTTTTTCCAGGGTGAGCTGTTCCCGGAGATTGACCAGCTCGGTCACGTCGCGGACGTTGGTGACGACGCGGAAGAGCTTCCCCTCGTCGTCGAAGATCGGGTTTCCCGTGACGAGGATCTGCTTTTTCCCCTTGACGGTCTGGTTGATGGTGACGCTTTTGAGTTCCTTCATGACGATGAGGGTCACGGATTGGTCGAAGTAGCCCTCGTCGACCAGTTCCTGCATCGTGCGGCCGATGACTTCCCTTGCCTGGATCCCAGTGATCCGCTCGTAGGCCTCGTTGATGTCCAGGACGCGGCCCTCGCCGTCGGTGACCCAGATGCCGTCGTAGGAGGAGTGGATGATAGCCCCGAGCTCGCGGTTGAGGCCCTTGACGACACTCAGCTCGTGGGAGATCTCCTCGACGCGCGAGAAATCCTGGAAGACGCTGACGGCGCCCACGACCCGGCCTTCGCGGATGACGGGCGCATAGTTGACCATGAGCGACACTCCTTTCCCCGGGAACTTCTGCCCCGTCAGGAGTTTGCCCGACTTCATGATGTCCATGAGCCGCGTGTTGGGGATGATATCGAGGATGTTGCGGCCCAGGGATTCAACCGCCCGGATGCCGAGAAGATCCTCCGCCATGCGGTTGGCCACGACAATGGTGCCGTCCTCGTCGATGGCGATGATCCCGCTTTCGGCCGAATTCATGATCGAGGAGACCTGCTCGCGGAATTCCGTGATGCATGCCTGCAGCGCATCCGCATAACCCTTCAGGGAAACAACGCCGGCAGGCTTGTCGTTCTCGTCCAGGACGATGGCCGGGATATCGGACCCGGGAATGCCGGCGATCTCCTCATCGAGCCTCAGGCGGGCCGAATCGGCGGAAAGCCTGTCGGCGATCGTCGCCGTCATAAGCTCCCCGTTTCGCAAGGCGGCCAGAAGATCGTTCCGGGTCACGGCCCCGATAAAACGGCCTTGCGGGTCGGCAACGGGCGCGATGTCGACATTCCGTGATTGCATCAGCGCCAGGGCCGCGCCGATGGTGTCGCCCGGAGACATCGGGCCGATGGGAACAACGATATTCGATACCTTCATGACTGAACCTCGTAGTCTGTCGGGACCATAAAAAAACGCCTCCCTCCAGAGGCGCCTCTCCCCCCATCCTGTTTTTCACTTGCCCTCTTGCTGCCGCCGCGTTTACCGGCGAGGCCGACCGATGAGGATCCAGATCGACAGGATATTGTCTCCCCACCGGTTCCATACGAGACATGACGGGACATGTCAAGCAGTTACATTCCTGCAACTAGCGCTTCGTCTTCTCGAAGGCCCTTGCAAAGGGGTTGTTGAAGGGAACGGCCTCGGGTTTCTTCTGATCCTGCTTTTGCCTGTCCTGTCGCGGTTTGCCCTGCCGGCGGTGATCCTGGGGACCCTTTTCCGCCGGGGGCGTGGCTGTCGTTTCCTTCTTTTCACCCGTTGCGCCCGACTTCATGGACAGCGAGATCCTCTTGCGATCCAGATCCACATCGAGAACGGTCACGTCGACGCGCTGGGCCACCTTCACGATCTGGTTGGGGTCGGAAACGAAACGGTCGGCAAGCTGGCTGATGTGGACGAGGCCATCCTGGTGCACCCCGATGTCCACGAAGGCGCCGAAGGCCGTCACATTGGTCACGACACCGGGAAGTTTCATGCCGGGTCTCAAATCCTCGAGTTTCTCGATTCCGTCGGTGAAGGTGACGGACTCGAATTTCTCGCGGGGGTCGCGGCCGGGCTTGGCGAGCTCTTCCGTGATGTCTTTCAGCGTGGGAATGCCGACTTTCTCGGTGACGTATTTCGTGATGTCGATGACCTTCCGCTTCGACTCGTCCTTCATCAGATCCACGACGGAACAGGAGAGGTCTCTGGCCATGGCCTCGACGACGCGGTAGCTCTCGGGGTGGACGGCGCTTGCGTCGAGGGGGTTCGCCCCGTCGCGGATGCGCAGAAAGCCTGCCGCCTGCTCGAAGGCCTTCGGGCCCAGGCGGGGCACTTTCCGCAGGCCCTCCCTTGCGGTAAAGGGGCCGTGCTCGTTGCGGTATGCCACGATGTTGGCGGCCAGCTGGGGCCCCAGGCCGGAGACGTAGGTCAGAAGCTGGGGGCTTGCCGTGTTGACCTCGACGCCCACGGCATTGACGCAGCTCGACACGACGTCGTCGAGGCTCCGCTTGAGGGCGCCCTGGTCGACGTCGTGCTGGTACTGCCCCACACCGATCGCCTTGGGGTCGATCTTGACAAGTTCGGCCAGCGGGTCCATGAGCCGGCGGCCGATGGAGACGGAGCCGCGCACCGTCACGTCCTGGTCGGGGAATTCCTCGCGGGCCACGGGGGATGCGGAGTACACCGAGGCGCCGCTCTCGTTGACCATGATTACCTGGATATTCTGAAGGCCGAGGCCCCGGACGAAGGTTTCCGTCTCGCGGCCCGCCGTCCCGTTGCCTATGGCGACGGCCTCGATGTGAAAACGCTCCGCCAGAAGGCGGATCGTCTCGGCGGCCTTGACCTTGCCCTCCTCGGAGAAGTGGGGAAAGATCGTGTCGTTGTGCAGGAGCTTTCCCTGCCGGTCCAGGCAGACGACCTTGCAGCCCGTTCGGAACCCGGGGTCGATGGCCAGGACATTCTTCTGCCCCAACGGAGGCGCCAGCAGCAGCTGCCGCAGGTTGTCGGTAAAGACGCGGATGGCCGCCTCGTCGGCGCGTTTCTTCGTCTCGAGACGGGTTTCCGTCTCCATGGACCAGCAGAGCAGACGCTTGTAGCTGTCGTGGACGGCTTCCCTGACCTGCTCCGAGGCAGGGCTTTTCCCCGTGACGAACTGCGCCTCGAGGAGCTTGAGGGCATCTTCCTCCGGCGGCGCGATGAGCAGGGTGAGGATCTTCTCGTTTTCCCCGCGACGCATGGCAAGCACCCGGTGCGAGGGCGCCGTGGCGACGGGCTCCTCCCATTCGAAGTAGTCGCGGAACTTCGCCCCCTCGGCCTCCTTGTCGGCAATGACCTTCGATTTGAACACGCCTTTTGCGGCAAAGAGATCGCGCATCTTCGCGCGGGCTTCCTGGTTTTCGTTGACCCACTCGGCAATGATGTCCCGTGCGCCGGCCAGGGCGTCCTCGACAGTCTGCACGCCCTTCTCGGCATCGACGAAACCGGCGGCCTCGGCGGCGGGGTCCGTGCTCTCGTCCTGTGCAAAGACGAGAACGGCCAGCGGCTCGAGCCCCTTCTCCTTGGCGATGGTGGCCCGGGTGCGGCGCTTCGGCCGGAAGGGCAGATAGATGTCCTCGAGCACCGCCATCGTCTCGGCGGCGCGGATCTTCCCGTCCAATTCCTCCGTCAGGAGCTGTCTCTCTTCGAGAGATTTCAGAATCGCCTCGCGGCGCTTGTCGAGCTCGGCGAGCTGCTCCAGGCGGTCGCGGATCGTGGTGATGACCACCTCGTCGAGCGAGCCCGTGGCCTCTTTCCGGTAGCGGGCGATGAAGGGCACCGTGCCCCCATCGTCGAGAAGGCCGGCTACGGCCTTCACCTGGCCGGGCGTCAGGCTCAGTTCGCCGGCGATCTTTGAGACATGGGAATCCTGCATGATTACCTCCGAGAGAAAATCAAAAGGCAAGGCCCCTCTTGCCGAGCGGAGACTTGCCGCCATGAAGAATAACAGAGTTGAAATTGCGGGTCAACAGATTTGCACTTTCCCGGATTTCCCCCTTGTTATATCCTCCCGGCTTCCCTCACCCTTTCTAAACTATTGACAGCCGGGAATTGTTTTGTCAGCGAGAAATCGAGCATGCCGATGTGCTGATCCGGGCTCCCCGATCTGTTTCGGCACACCGCCGGAGAAATGAGCTCCTTCAGGGGAGCACTTGTTCCTTTTTTCTGCCTGCACCGTTCTTCCAGGATCACTCTTCCGAATCGAAGAACTTTTAGGCGCCCCTCTCAAGAAGATTCAAAGAAAAGTCCGAGCGATGGCAGGGAGCGTCTCCAGCTTCATTCTTTCACCTCCTCCCCTTGACAGGCGCGTAAATTGTAAAAGGGTGAATTGTATAAGGAGGTGTTAGGTCATGAAACTGTGGGAAACGTATTTCATGTTATGGGATAGGGTCCGTCATGACTTGACTGAAGGAGTCAGGACGGAACGCAGGCTGGAGTCTATCTGGGAGGAGGAACGCGGAAACAGCTACTACGGTTACTTGTGCGACAAGGGTACATGCCTCGAGAGTGGAGTCTAGGTTAAAAGAACAGACTATGCGGAGTCAATTGGCTCCGCCTTTTGTTCAGGATGATACTACCTGTTGAACTCCCCCTCTTGACGGGCATGTATATTTTGATAATGAGAACAGATGAGTGGAGGTGTTCGCCATGAAGACAAGGCCAGATCGGAAAACACGTAAGAGTGAGCGTCACTTCCAAGAAAAGCGCAGCCTGAAGGATGAAAAATCCACGCAGGAAAAGTCGCAAAGCCATGGAGAACCCCATCGCGAGAGACTCGACTATGTGCTTGAGGGTGGCGTCTGACGAGAGAAAGTTAGAGTATGAGACCGGGCGGAGTTAATGACTCCGCCTTTCAGTTGTGGCGATTGGCCGCATTTCTTTTTCCACCTGAAGCGCGAATCGGCTGATGGATTTGCAATACCCGTGTGTATGTAATGCAAGACCCCTTTTCCTTGGGAAGACGGAAAAATATTTTCTGAAATTTTATTCATGTGATGACGATCAAAGGCGGGGTCAAATGAGGCTCTGCCTTTCCTGTTTCTGCCGTTTGTAATCATAGCCGGATTCTTGTGCTGAGCGCTTTAGGAAGAAGTGACTACCGAATCTGAGAATTTTCAGGCGCGAGGAAATATCCTCCCGAGAATTTAAATCCCCAATCATTCGAGGCCGGGAATTTTAAGAAGCATCCTTTCCGGCCCTCCTGATAAAAAGAAGGGGGAGAACGTGGGATTTCTGCTCAACGATTTGTTCCGCTTTAACCCATTGACAGCCACAAAATGTTTTGTTATAAGAAACCACGTTTCGCAATACGAAACGATGTGTTTGCGTTTCCACACCGTGGCCCTTCGTCCAATCGATTCACAGCGAGCCTTTTCATTTTCGATCCGGCAGGACGACCGATGGCAGCAAAACTTTCCAATCCCAAGCCGGGCAACCTCATCCAGACAATCGAGCGGGTGTCGCTGATCCTCGACATGGTGGGGCAAAACCCCCAGGGGACAACGATCAAGGATCTGTCCGGCGGGCTCGGACTCCCCAAGGGCACCATTCATCGCATCCTTTCCTCCCTTTGCTATTTCGGTTATGTGCGGCAGGACCCGGAGACGAAAAACTATTCCCTGGGCCTGAAGCTGATGGAGCTGGGCGCCCTGCTCGGCTCTCAGCTGGATCTGCGCAAGGTGGCCGAACCGGTTCTCAGGGATCTCGTCGAGAAAACGGGGGAGGCGGCGCACATGGTCATCCTCGACCGCAACGAGATCGTCTACATCGACAAGATCGAAGCCAGGCAGACAACGGGCGGGCTTGTCATGTCCTCCCGGGTCGGCGCGCGAAACCCCGCCCACAGCTGTGCCGTCGGGAAGGTCCTGCTCTCCCACCTTTCAGACAAGGCGCTGGATAGCCTCATCCGCGAAAAAGGGCTTTCTCCCCGAACGGCAAACACGATCACCGACCCCCGGCTTTTGAAAAGTCACCTGGAGGCCGTTCGAAGGCAGGGGTATGCCATCGACGAGGAAGAGAACGAGCGGGGAATCCGCTGCCTTGCGGCCCCCATTTTCGACGGAAGGGGCAGGCCCGTGGCTGCGATCAGCGTATCAGGACCGGCTGTGCGGGTGACCAGGAAGGTCATCCAGGATGTCTTCAGGAAGGAAGTCATGCAGGCCGCATCCGAGATATCCCGGCGCCTGGGCTTCAAGGGCCGGATTGAAAACGGATCGGAACGAGCTTGATGAGTTCATCAAGACAGGGGCATTTTCTAAAAGCATCACGAGAGGAGGAGGAAATATGAAAAAGCTGCTTGTTGTTTTTCTTGTCCTGTTCTTTACCGTTCCGCTGGGTTACGGGCAGGCTGCCAGGGCCGAAGTCATCACCATGAAGCTGGGGCATTTTGCCGCCGATGGCCATCCCGGGAACCTGGCGAGCAAGATGTTTGCCGAGGCCGTGGAGAAACGGACCAACGGGCAGGTCAAAGTCACGATCTATCCCAACAACGCCCTGGGCTCGCCGCCGGAAGTGCTCGAGCAGAACATCCTGGGCGCCGTGGACATGAGCCTGCCCACGCAGGGACAGCTCGGCAAGTATTCCAAGAAATTCAACTGCGTCATGCTCCCCTTCGTCTTCAAGAATTATGCGCAGGCCGACAAGGTCCTGGACGGCCCCTTCATCAAGTGGGCGGTCCCGGAGCTGGACAAGACGGGGCTCGTATTCCTGTCCAACTGGGAGTGGGGCTTCCGCAACCTCACGAACAGCAAGCGCCCCGTGAATGTCCCCGCCGACGTGAAGGG
>DASRZY010000145.1:0-9484 GCA_035685905.1 Syntrophales bacterium | reverse complement strand
GCACGGGAAACACAGAGGGAAGACAAAGCAAGTTGATTTTGGTGCTTTGATGCGGACAAACGAGCAAAAAAGGGGGGGACTGATGAAACGGGATAAACGAGGAAAGCCAGGGATCGTTCTGCCTGTTTTGGCCGCCATCTTGCTGATCGGGGTGGCCATGGAGGCAGAGGCCATCCAAATCGATATCTACAGCGGCTACAGCACGTGCCATGACACGGTGAACTGCTGGGGAGGGGCGCCCTATTCCGGTTACGCAGGATCGCTCTATTCACCCGATGTCCTTTTCGCCACGAACACGGGTTACGACTGGCATCCTTTCGGGCTGAAAAGTTTCGGGGCCCTGGTCACGGGGTACCTGAACGTGGACGGCAACGGCAGTTTTGCGTTCACCTTGAATTCCGATGACGGAAGCATGCTTTACATCGACGGAAGCCTGGTCGTCAACAACGGGTACGACAACGGGCATGATCCCCGCAAGGTCAGCGGCAGCGCCTCCCTCCTGGCAGGGATACACGCGTTCCGGATCGAATTCTTCGAGGATTTCGGTGGGCAGAGTGGCCTGGACCTTTACCTGCCCCCGGGGGTTACCTACGTTCCGGAACCTCTGACCGTGGTCCTTATGAGCCTCGGTCTGTTGGGGATTGCCGGTTTCCGAAGGAGGGCGCAGTAAAAAGAACGGATCGGGTTGGAGAAGATATATGGCCGAACGGAAATACGCGCTGGTCGTCATCGACATGCAGAATGATTTTGTACTGCCCGGATCGCCCGCGTGCGTGGCGGGTGCATACGACACGGTTCCCGCGATCAAGCGATTGCTGGAGGTATTCCGCTCGAAGAAGTTTCCGGTGTTTCATGTCGTGCGTGAGTATCGCGCCGACGGGAGCGACATCGAAATGAACCGCCTGGACGGTTTTCTCCGCAAGAAGCGATACCTTGTGCCCGGGACGGAAGGGTGTGAGATCGTGGAGCCGCTGAGACCCGTGGAAGGCGAGTACAGGCTGGTGAAGAATCGATACAGTTGCTTCATGAATACGGAAATGGATTTCATGCTGAGACGGATCGGTGCGACCCATCTGGTCGTCTGCGGGACACAGTACCCGAATTGCATCCGGGCGACCATCTTTGATGCCGTGTGCCATGGGTACCACGTGATCAACATCATCGATGCAACGTCCGCACAGACACCGGACATTGCGCAGGCCAATATCGTCGACATCCGGAACATCGGTGTCGACTGTATTTTCCTGGACGAGTTTGTCCAGTCTCTGGGTGTGGATCCACAGAGGGCGGGCAAGGGCTGATGCCGGGAGGGACGGGCGTGCTGACAACGAAAGAGGCCATGGAGAGAAGGCGGAGCATCCGGAAATTCAGGCCCGACCCGGTTCCGGATGACTGCATCCGGGCGTTGCTGGACGCCGCCAGGCTGGCGCCGTCGGGCTGCAATGCACAGCCCTGGCGTTTTAAAATCGTCACAGACCCGGCCATCAGGCAGCAGTTGGCGGATGCCGCCCACAGCCAGCAATTCATTGCCGATGCCCCCGTTGTGATCGTCTGTTGCGCCGACATCAAGGGGTACCTCGACGGGACGGTTTCCGGCATCCAGGATCTCGGCCGAATCGGAGCGGTTGAAGGCAGGATCGTGGAGATCCTCGTAGACCGGGCCCGACAGATGAAGACAACGCGCACGGTGGATGAAATCGGGCCCCGAATCGCCTCGAATGTCGCGATCGCCATCGAGCACATCGTCTTGCGGGCACTGGATTTCGGGCTGGGAACCTGCTGGATCAGGCTGCTCGATGAGCAGAAGGTCAAAACGATATTCGGCTGGGATGAGAATATCGCAGTCGTCGCCCTGCTGCCTCTGGGGTATCCGGCAGAATCGCCTGCTCCCAGAAAAAGGATGCCCGTTGAAGAGTTGTTGCTGTAGCACCGATCGCAACGGGGCAGCAGATGAAGAAAAAGGGGTTGCGGCAAACACCGCAACCCCTTGTCGTTCCATGGTAGGCGGTACTGGATTTGAACCAGTGACTTCTACCGTGTGAAGGTAGCACTCTCCCGCTGAGTTAACCGCCCGTGTCGCAATCCTATAGCGTAAAGAGTTTTGTTTTTCAAGAGGAAAAAGCTTTGCAGTTTTTTGTTGACAAGCAGCGATCTTTTGTTCATATTTCTCCTCTCTTTAACAATGCGGGCGTAACTCAGCGGTAGAGTGCTACCTTGCCAAGGTAGACGTCGACGGTTCAAATCCGTTCGCCCGCTCCAGTCAATCGTGGCGGCATAGCCAAGTGGCTAAGGCAGCGGTCTGCAAAACCGTTATTCACCGGTTCGAATCCGGTTGCCGCCTCCAGATAATGAATTGAGGGGCTGCAGTGTCAAACTGCAGCCCCCTTTTTGTTGTCCGCCGAACAGCAACTAGGATTTGGGTAATGGGAATTGGGTAATGGGTAATAGGGAAAAGGGCCACAAGCCTCAAGCCGCAAGGCGGAAGAAAGATACCCGGGAAAGACGGCAAATTTTTATCTCTTTTGTCTGGTCCCTACCCCCTCGTCCCTAGTCCCCCTTCTATTCCACTGGTCACCACTGCGAAGCAGCCTGGTCCCATCACTTCGGGAATCGTCTGCTCGATGAGCCGGGACGATCTTGCGGTGCCTGGGAGTTTGCCGGCTTTATTGGCGGTTTCTGGAGGTTTTCGATCTCCTGTCGGATCTCCGCGGCCCGTTCGCTGTCGGGTGCAGACAGGCTCAGAGCCGCACGGTAGTGGAACAGGGCGCTGTCCTTCTTGCCTTTCTTCTTGAAAAAGGTTCCGAAGTAGTAGTGGGATTCGGCCTGGTTGTTCAACTGGCCGTACGCCGTTGCCAGGCCGTAGTAGAGCTGGTCATCGGTGACGTTGGCTGCCAGCGCTTTCCTGTACAGGTCGAGGGCTGTCATGTAATCCCCCGCATGCTCGTAGGCCCGCCCGAGATAGAGGACCGTGTCGGCATCGCCGTCGTTTTGCTGGTATGAGCTTCGGAGGTATTGGATGGCCTCGGTATTCCTGCCGGCCTCGAATGCGATGATGCCTGCGTCCCTCAGGATGTCCGCGTCTTCCGGTGCGTAGCGGAGTGCGGCGGTGATGGTGTTGGCCGCTTCGTTCAACTGCCCCATCCTGGCCTGCACCACGGCCAGCCCATAGAGGGCATTTGCGTCGGCCGGGTTCTTCTTCAGCTCATCCTTGAACCGGGCCATGACCGGTTCAAGGTTTCTTTCCTCCATCAGCATTTCCACCTGCACGCGCCGGAATCCCCCGACGATGCTTTCCCTGCCTTTCTGGTTGTAGCGGGCTTCGACAAGACTGTCGAGGTAGCGGATGCGTTCTTCCGTCCCCGGGTGGGTGAGGAAGTAGGACGGCACATTGTTCGAATAGAACTCGTTGCGTCTCATGAGCCTCATGAAATCGACCATGCTCTTGGGATCGTAGCCTGCTGCCGTGAGATAGCCCATGCCGAACCGGTCGGCCTCCTCTTCGTGCTCCCGGCTGTACTTGAGGGACATCGACTGGGCTCCTGCTACGGAGCCTATCGCCAGGGCCGCACCGGCCCCCCCTCCTGCCCCCAGGAGGGCCCCGGCAAGCACGCCCGCCAGGGTCGCATAATTCAGTTTCTGGGACTTCTCGATCATGTCGTTTATGTGACGCCTGTTTGCGTGTGCGATTTCGTGGGCCATGACACTGGCCAGCTCGCTTTCATTTTCCGCGAGAACGATCAATCCACGGAATATGTAAATGTAACCGCCGGGGGTGGCGAACGCGTTTATCGCCGAACTGTTGATGACATTAAACTGGAAGTCGAAGGGGACTCGCTGCTGCCGCGCCAGGATCTGTGCTCCGATTTTCCGGATATAGTCGTTGACCCTCTGGTTCTTGGACAGGGCGTTGGCCTTTTCGAGTTTTTCGTAGGTCTCGCGGCCGAGCTTTTTTTCTTCCTCGATCGTGATCCCGGCTGCCCGGGAGGAGGGGATGCCGGCAGAAAGAAGCAGGGAGGTGCAGATCAGGCTGATAAGGAAGGTGTTCCAGGTCTTTTTTTTCAATAAAATCATCTGGTTCCAAGGCTCACCCCCGTCGCGCCGGAATGGAGGCCTTGCTCCTTTGATCCCCTCCCCACCGGGGGAGGGGAAGAATCATACTTAACTATTATAACGGCTTTTTGATGAGAATCAAGCCTGTGTTCCCGTGAGGCCTGTCGATGATTGCTGTTGACAACTGCAATTTTCTGGTATAAATCACAAACTTGTGACGCCAAGCATCGCGGGAATGTGCTTTCCGTTACTGCTACCATGATGGCGCCGGCGGCGCAACAGACGCGCGGCCGCATCCCCGGGTGTTCATTGCAGAAAAAAGAGCGTATCCACTCGAGAACCATTACCGTAAATTCCTACGAGATTGACGACTCATCCCTGCTGGTTGAAGGTGATCTGGTGGATGAGCGTTTCTTTCCCTCTTTCTACTACAGCAGAAATGAGTTTCTGGATCCCGGGATCGTCCATGATATCCGGGTCGAGATGAAGGTGAGCCTGCCGGGGCTCGAAATTACCGAGGCCCGCGCCCGGATGAGAAAGATCCCCATCGAGGAATGCCTCGGTGTGGAGTCCAGCGTGCAAAAGATTGTGGGCCTCACGATCAAACCCGGCTTCACCAGGGAGTTGAAAGAGCGCTTGGGCGGCACGGCCGGATGCCTGCACATGACAACCTTGATCTATCAGATGGGTGCGGCAGCGGTGCAGGGGATGTGGGCTTCCCTCACCAGGAAACGGCAGGGCGGCTCGACACGATTCCTGGACTACGATCAGAGCATCCTGAAGAACAGCTGCTGGTTGTGGAGAGAAAACGGCCCCTTCTATGAAGGGGTGAAAAAACTGCGGGGGGAAAGAGGAAAGGAAGCGTAGTCGGTCTCCATCACGCGTTCACATGGTCAAGAATTTCAAACTCGCGGCAAGCCGCCGAAAACGCATTCTCTTCTATCTCCTGCCCGCCGTAGGTTACGCGGCCCTGATCTTCGCTCTGTCGTCGTTTTCTCTGGATATCGAGGAGCTGAGGCCCGTATTCGCATACGACAAACTGCTGCATTTCGTGGAATACTATATCCTCGGGTACCTGCTCATGAGGGTTTTCACGACATCCCCTGAGTCGTCACGGGCCGAAAAGGCCGCATGCGCGACGATTCTTATCGGGACGGTTTACGGCGCAAGCGACGAGATCCACCAGTACTTTGTGCCCGGCAGGGACTGCAGCATCCTGGACTTTCTTTTCGACGCCGCGGGGGCGACCCTTGCAGCCGTCACCTTTTCTTTCGTGCGACACCGGCTGTGGCCGGTGCGGACTATTGAAAATCGAATCGAGGCAGAGGTAAGCCGGCGTTGACGAAAAAATACGTGGTGACCGTCGACGGGCCGGCGGGATCGGGGAAGAGCACCGTAGGCCGCTTGCTCGCACAGAAGCTCTCTTACGTGTACCTGGACACGGGCGCCCTCTACCGGGCCCTGGCGCTGAAAGTCCGGATGGCAGGCCTTTCTCCCGATGACCGCGAGACGATAGCGGTACTCTGCAGGTCCACGACAATTGCCTTTCGCGAGCGCGATGGGGCAACCAGGATCCATCTCGACGGCAACGATGTGACGGAGCTCATTCGGACTCCGGAGATCAGCATGCTTGCCTCGACGATATCGGCCCTGCCCGAGGTGCGAAGTTCCCTGCTCTCGGTGCAGCGGGACTCGGCTCGTGAGGGTGGTGTCGTGGCCGAGGGCCGGGATATGGGGACTGTCGTATTTCCCTGCGCCGACGTGAAATTCTATCTGACCGCCAGCCCCGAGGAGAGAAGCCGGAGGCGCTGGCTGGAGCTCAAAGACCGGGGTCACGAGGCGAGCATCGAAGAGGTTCTGAGGGACGTCGTCCAGCGGGACCGTCAGGACAGCGAACGGGAGATCGCCCCCCTTCGCCCATCCGATGACGGCGTACTCATCGATTCGACGGGGAAAAACATCGACGAAGTGGTGGAGGAGATGCTCGGCGCGGTCAGGAGGAAATCCTCCAAGGCGCTTTAAATACTTGATCTTTTATTATCCGTATGTTACGTCTCAAACGTTTTATCGGGGCGTGGTGTGAAATTTTAACGGGGGGTTGTCGGTAGATGGTTAAGGAAGAGAGCGTGAAGGTCGAAGAACAGAAAACGGAGAGTGAGAACAGGGGGGCGGCGGAAGAGCAGGCGGCACCGAGGAAAGACGACGAGGTGGGCTTTTCGGCCCTCTACGAACAGAGCCTCCAGGAGCTGCGGTCCGGCGAGATCGTGATCGGCAAGGTGGTGCAGGTCAGCAACGATTTCGTCATGGTCGATGTCGGCTCCAAGACGGAGGGGATGATTCCAGCCCGGGAACTGCGGGACGCGAGCGGAAATATCCCCGTCAATGTGGGAGACGAGATCGAGGTCCTCGTTGAAAGGAGGGACGAGGACGACAACCTGATCCTCTCTCGCGACAAGGCTTCCAGGATCAAGACGTGGGGAAACATCAAGGAGAAGTTCGAGAACAACCAGTCCATTCAGGGCGTAATCACCCAGCGGGTGAAAGGCGGTCTCACGGTGGACATCGGGATACCGGCCTTCCTGCCGGGTTCCCAGGTGGACATCCGGCCCGTCCGGGATCTCGATCGCTTTGTCGGGCAGACCATGCTTTTCAACATCCTCAAGTACGACCGCGAGCGCAACAATGTCGTGTTGTCGCGGCGGGCGATCATGGAGAAAGAGCGCGAGTCGGACCGCAAAGAGCTGCTCGAGACGATCGAAGAGGGGAAGGTCGTCGAAGGGATCATTAAGAATATTACCGATTACGGGCTCTTCATCGACCTGGGCGGCATCGATGGGCTGCTCCATGTCACGGACATCTCCTGGGGCAAGGTGCCGAAACCGTCTGACACGTTCAACAAGGGCGACAAGATCCAGGTCAAGGTCCTCTCCTTTGACCGCGACAAAGAGAGGGTTTCCCTCGGCCTCAAGCAGCTCACGGAGAATCCCTGGGAGCGGATCGCCGATAAATATCCCGTCGGGACCGTCCTGGAAGGCAAGGTCGTCAGCATCGTCGACTACGGTGCCTTCGTGGAGCTCGAACCGGGCGTCGAGGGACTCATCCACGTCTCGGAGATGTTCTGGACAAGAGAGATCCGGCATCCCTCCAAGGTGCTCTCGGTAGGACAGATGCTGAAAGTCATGATCCTGGAGGTGAATTCCGAGAGCAAGAGGATCTCTCTGGGTCTCAAGCAGACAACGCCCAACCCGTGGCTCGCCCTCAAAGAGAAATATGCCGAGGGGACGGTTATCCGGGGGCGGATCCGCAATATCACGGATTTCGGGATTTTCGTCGGTGTGGAGGAAGGCATCGACGGGCTCGTGCACGTTTCCGACATCTCGTGGAAGCACCGGGTGAAGCATCCCTCGGAACTCTACAAGAAGGGCCAGGAGATCGACGCCGTCGTGCTGCACGTGGATGTCGATAACGAGAAGTTCTCGCTGGGGATCAAGCAGCTCGACAAGAATCCGTGGGAGGAGTTCTGCGAACGTTACAACCCGGGAGCTGTCATCACCGGCAAGGTGACCAACATCACGGATTTCGGCATTTTCGTCGAGATCGAGGAAGGCATCGAGGGGCTCGTTCACATCTCCGAGCTGAGCCAGAAACGGGTCAAGGCGGCATCGGACCTTTATGCCGTCGGCGATTCGGTTACGGCCATCGTCAAGAGTGTCGACCCGAAGAACCGCAAGATCCGGCTGAGCATCAAGGACCACGAGGCGACGGTCCATCAGACCTCGCCGAGCCGGCAGTATATCAACAACAAGGAAAACCTGGGGTCCAGCCTGGGCAAGGCCCTGGCGGACATCAAGCTGGATGCCTGAAACACGGCAGTGATTAGTGACTAGTGACTGGTGATTTGCGAAAAGACATCTCAAACACTC
This sequence comes from Syntrophales bacterium, assembly GCA_035685905.1. Taxonomy (GTDB): domain Bacteria; phylum Desulfobacterota; class Syntrophia; order Syntrophales; family UBA2192; genus UBA2192. The sequence continues at coordinate 1,511 of DASRZY010000145.1, read as the reverse complement.
TTGTATTTGACACAAGCCACTAGACACTGGCCACGAGCCACATCCCAGCAGCTGGCACAAGGTAACCAATGCGAAAAAGGCATCCCGTCCTCTTCGGGCTCATTCTTCTTTCACTGATCGGGGCCGTGTTTTTCTTTCTCGTCTACACCATGAGTTCCGTGACGGGCGAGAGAACGGCCTTCATTACAAAAGACCGGATTGGTGTCGTCCCTTTGAAGGGGGTCATCCTTGATTCCAAGCCCGTCAACGACGTCCTTGAAAAGTTCGTCAAAGACGACAGCATCAAAGCCATCATCCTGCGAATCGAAACGCCGGGTGGCGGAGTCGGCCCCTCCCAGGAGATATTCGACAAGGTCCGGGCGGTGCGGAAAAAGAAGATAGTCGTCGCCTCCATGGGGTCCATGGCCACCTCGGGCGGCTACTACGTGGCCTGTGCGGCCGAGAAGATCGTGGCCAATCCCGGGACACTGACGGGCAGCATCGGCGTCATCATGCACTTCACGAACGTCGAGGATCTCTTCAAAAAGGTGGGATTGCGAGCCTCCGTCATCAAGAGCGGCAAGTACAAGGATGTCGGTTCTCCCTTCCGGGACATGACCAAAGAGGACAGGGATCTGCTCCAGGCGCTCATCGATGATGTGCAAGAACAGTTCGTTGAAGCCGTGTCAGGCAGCCGGGCCCTGGACAAGGAGAAAGTGAGAGAAATCGCCGACGGCCGCGTGTTTACGGGCCGCCAGGCGTTGGGACTCAAGCTGATCGATGAATTGGGCGATCTGGATCATGCGGCGGAAGTGGCAGCCACGCTTGCCGGACTGGACGGGAAACCGGAGCTCGTTTTCCCCAGGGAAGAGCGGCGATCCTTCTGGCGGTACATGATGGAAGAGATGGTGTCGGTCCTGAAGCGCGAAATGGTGGAGACGGTGGCGGAGACAGGCCCAGGCTTGAGTTACATCTATTATGGCCAGGGAAGGTGACGTTTCCATGACAAAAAGAGATTTAATTGCAAAAGTGCAGGATCTGCTCAAGGAGTATCCCAGGAAAGATGTGGCCCACGCCGTCGAGATCGTATTCGAGTCGATGGTCGATGCCCTGAAGAGGAATGAACGGATCGAGATCCGGGGATTCGGCAATTTCACCATCCGGACACGGGAACCCCGGAGGGGACGCAACCCCATGACGGGGGCTTCCGTGGATGTGCCGCCCCGGCGATTTCCCTTCTTCAAGGTGGGAAAGGAACTGAAAGAGCGGGTCGACGACGGCGCCAAGCAGAAATAAGATCCGAGGTCCGAGGAACGAGGACCGAGGATGAAAAGACAGGAACGAGGTTCGAGGAACGAGGACCGAGGTGCAAAGAAAAAACCTCGATCCTCGCGCCTGCACTCCGGCACTTCCGATAAGCCATTCAACACCGATCACCCCCGTTTCCAAGATTAACGGAGCACCATGGACTACAAGACCATCCGGATTAACAAAGAGGACGGCTATGCCGTCGTCATGCTCAACCGGCCCCA
>DASRZY010000144.1:0-5318 GCA_035685905.1 Syntrophales bacterium | reverse complement strand
AAAACGGTCGATGTGGATCGCGCGGTTCCGGAGGATCTTTATCGCGCGGTCGCTGAAATCCTGGCCTATGTGTACGGCCTGAAAGAACGGGCAGTCTGATCATGTTTGGGAATGGAAAGAATAGAGGTGGGTTGCCGGGTTTCAGCCGCACGCCCGCATTTTTCGGTCCCTTCGCCCCGAACCCTTTACCCTGTCCCCTGATGCAGGATTGATTGATGGCTCAAGCGGCTCAAAGAGCAGTAGCACCGATCGGCTGGGCGAATCCCGGCACCCTGATGGGCCTCGGCGTCATCGGCGTCCTCATGGTCATGGTCATTCCCCTGCCGGCGCTGATCATCGACCTGTTGCTGTCGCTGAGCATCACGATTGCCATCGTGATCCTGCTCATGTCGATGTTCGTCCTGAAGCCGCTGGACTTTTCCGTCTTTCCGTCCGTCCTGCTGACGGTGACGCTGTTCCGGCTTTCGCTCAACGTGGCCTCGACACGGCTCATCCTGCTTCACGGAAATGAAGGCACCGGGGCCGCCGGCCAGGTCATCAAGGCATTCGGAACCTTCGTCGTGGGGGGGAACTACGTGGTGGGGCTCATCGTCTTCGCGGTCCTCACCCTGATCAACTTCGTCGTCATCACCAAGGGCGCCACGCGCATCGCCGAAGTGGCGGCCCGGTTCACCCTCGATGCCATGCCGGGCAAGCAGATGAGCATCGATGCGGATCTCAATGCCGGTCTCATCACGGAGGCCGACGCGCGGCGCCGGCGCAGCGAGATCGAACGGGAAGCCGATTTCTACGGCGCCATGGACGGCGCGAGCAAATTCGTCCGCGGCGACGCCATCGCCGGGGTCGTCATCATCTTCATCAACATCGTCGGCGGTCTCATCGTCGGCGTGCTGCAGCAGAGCATGGACATCACCGATGCCGCCCGCAACTACACGCTGCTCACCATCGGCGACGGTCTCGTGACGCAGGTGCCGGCCCTGATCATCTCCACGGCCGCCGGTATGCTCGTGACCCGTTCCACCTCGTCATCCAATCTCGGGCAGGACATCACGGAGCAGCTCTTTCTGCAGCCCAAGGCCATCGGGGCTGCCGCCGCCATCCTCTTCATCTTTGCGTTGATCCCCGGCATGCCCAAGTTCTCCTTCCTCGTCATTGCGGCAGGGGCCGCCTTTCTCGCCTTCCGGCTGATGAAGAAGGCCGCCCCGGCGGAACTGGAGGCGGAAGAGGAGCAGGCGCCGCCTTCGCCCATCGAGACGGTGGACTCGCTGCTGCCGCTCGATCTGCTGGAGATCGAGGTCGGCTACGGCCTCATCGGGCTGGTGGATGTTGCCCAGGGGGGCGAGCTTCTGCAGCGGATCAAGTCCCTGAGACGGCAGCTGGCCCAGGAGATGGGCTTCGTCATTCCCGCCATCCACATCCGGGACAACCTTCAGCTCAAACCCAACCAGTACTGCGTCATCCTGAAAGGCGTCGAAATCGCCCGCGGCGATATGTTCCCGGGTCACTGGCTGGCCCTGACATCGGACAAGGCCCACAAGGTCAAGGGGATCGATACCAAGGAGCCCGCCTTCGGGCTTCCCGCCGTGTGGATCACGGAGAAGGAGAAGGAGAGCGTCCAGGCCCGGGGCATCGTCGTCGTGGATCCGGCCACCGTGGTGACGACACACCTCACGGAGCTGATCAAGTCCAACTCCGACGAGCTGCTGGGGCGGCAGGAAGTCCAGACTCTCGTCGACAACCTTGCGAAAACCTACCCCAAGGTGGTGGAGGAACTCGTGCCGAAGGTCGTTTCCGTGGGGACGATCCACCGTGTGCTGCAGAGGCTGCTTCGCGAGCGGATCTCCATCCGCGACCTGCTCACCATCCTGGAGACGCTTGCCGATTATGCGCCGATGACGAAAAATATCGACATCCTGACGGGCTATGTCCGCCAGGCCCTGTCGCGCAGCATCACGCGGCAGTACCGCGACGGCGAGGGAAACATCACCGTCATCATGCTCTCGCCGGAGATCGAGGACAAGATCGGCCACTCCATCCAGCACACCGAATTCGAGTCCTATCTCTCGGTGGACCCGAACTGGGTGCAGAAGGTTGTCCGGAGCGTCCAGAAGTACATCGCCACCTTCACCTCGCGGGGACTGCAGCCCATCGTGCTGTGCTCGCCGGGCTCCCGGATCCATTTCCGAAAAATCCTGGAGAAGTTTTTCCCGAACATCATCGTGCTCTCGCACAACGAGATCACGCACGACGTGAACATCAAATCCCTTGGAATCGTGGAGTAGGCCGTGCAGATCAAGCGTTACGAAGCCGCCAGCACCCAGGAAGCCCTGTTGAAAGTCAAGAACGAGCTCGGGCCGGATGCCGTGGTCCTCTCGACACGAAAGATCCGCAGCGGGAGGGTCCCCCTGTACGAGGTGACGGCTGCCGTGGATGTCCGCATGGACAGCCGGAAGGAGAAGACCCCCGCGGCCGCCGCCGTGCCGTCTGATCCGGCTCCGCCGAGGGCAGAGGAAGATCTCGGCCAACTGCTCCGTCGCGACGTCGAGGAAATCAAGGCCCTGATTGCCGAGACCGCCATGCGTCCCTTCCCCTTCGGGGAGTTCCTGGAGATGAAGGAGATGCTGGACACGTTCTTCGACACCATGGGGTTCCAGCGCAAGGAAAAGATTCCCGGGGCGCTCTCGAAAGTCTATCACCACCTGGTCTCCACCGGCGTGGCGCGCTCGAGGGCGTTCCTGATCGTCAACACGCTGAAAAAGAATCTCCCGGCCGAGGAGCTGAAGAACGAAGAGGGGATCTACCGGATCGCCGAGAAGCTGCTGACCCGGACGATCAGCGTCTCGTACGGGGCTGCAGAGCGCAAGAGAGTCTGCGCCTTCGTGGGGCCCACCGGAGCGGGGAAGACCACGACGCTGGCCAAAGTTGCCGCACGCTCGGCCCTCGAAGAGAAGGTGAAGGTGGGGCTCATCACGACGGACACCTATCGCATTGCCGCGGCAGAGCAGCTCAAGACCTACGCCCGGATCATGGAGATCCCGATCGAAGTGGTCTCCGACAAGACAGCGTTCAGAAGGGCCCTGGCAAAGCTCGCGGACCGGGATCTCGTGCTGGTCGACACGCCCGGCAAGAGCTCCGTGGAGCCCGGCTACGTGGAGAAGCTGCGGGATCTCCTGCAGATCGAGACGCCCGTGGAGACCCATCTGCTGCTCCCCCTCACGGCGAGCCAGGACAGCCTCTCGGAGAACCTGGAGCGGTTCAAGCCCGTAAACTACCAGTCGATCATCTTCACCAAACTCGACGAGAGCCGCCATTTCGGCGTGATCTACAACGTCATCGACCAGGAGCGTAAACCCGTCTCCTTCGTCACCAACGGCCAGAACGTTCCCCAGGACATCGAGAAGATCAACCCGGGCCGCCTGGCAAAAATGATCATGACCAGTACCCTGCATTAGCAGGCTTTTGTACATAGAAAGGCTGGAGGACTTTTTCTCTTGGATCAGGCTTCAATGCTCAGGCGAATGAAAAAAGCCTCACAGGAACAGAACGGATTGAAATCGCTCAGCCCGGCAGCACCGATTGCGGAATCGATGGCCCAGCGGCCTGTCCGCGTCATTGCCATCACGAGCGGAAAGGGCGGTGTGGGCAAAACCAACATCGCCACCAACCTGGCCTACCATCTCTCGCAGATGAACCGCAAGACGCTCATTCTCGATGCGGACATGGGTCTGGCCAACATCGATGTCATCCTGGGGATCGCCCCGACGCACAACCTCTATCACGTCCTGAGGGGCGAAAAGGCGCTGGGTGAGGTGATCGTCGACGGACCGGGCGGGATGAAGATCCTGCCGGCCACGTCCGGGATCCAGGAGATGGCGGATCTCTCCAAAGGCGAGAAGCTGGCACTGCTGGACGAGCTGGACGGCCTGGGCACGCAGCTGGACTTCCTGCTCATCGACACGGCGGCAGGCATCGCCGGCAACGTCATCTACTTCAACGTGGCGGCCCGTGAGATCATCGTCGTCGTCTCCCCGGAGCCCACGTCCATCACCGATGCCTATGCGCTGATCAAGATCCTTTACAACAACTACGGCGAGAAGCGTTTCATGCTCCTCGTGAACATGGTCAAGCACACGAACGAGGCCCGGGAGGTGTTCCTGAAGGTGAGCAACGCCACATCCCACTTTCTGAATCTCTCCATCGAATACCTGGGCTACGTCCTCGAGGATGCCAAGGTGACCGAGGCGGTTCGGAGACAAAAGGCCCTTGCGGAGGTCTATCCGGACTCCCGTGCAAACAAGTGCCTGCAGTCCATCGCCCGGAAACTCTGCAAACTGCAGCCCGAATTCTGCGAATCGGGGAGCCTGAAGTTTTTCTGGAAGTCGATCGTCGAGAAAGAGCGCCGATAGGGGAACCTGTGACCAAGAAGGAACGGGACAATCAGATCCTCAAATATGCACCGCTCGTCAAGAGCATCGTGGACAGGATCGCCTGCAAGGTGCCCGAGCACGTGGCCGAGCGCAGCGATCTGACCAACGTGGGGATCATCGGCCTGATCTCGGCCCTCGAGAAGTTCGACAAGACGCGCAACGTCCAGTTCGAAACCTACGCGCGATTCCGCATCCGCGGGGCGGTCCTCGACGAGCTTCGGGCTCGGGACTGGCAGCCGCGCTCTGCACGGAACAAGGACGCGAAAATCGAAAAGGCGCTTCGTGCTCTCCAGAAGGAGCTCGGCCGGCCGCCCGACGAAAACGAACTTGCCGATTACCTCGACATCCCCCTCGAGGATTACTATCAGCTCCTCGATGAGGCCTCGGGCGTGTCGCTGCTCTCGAGCGAGGACCTGCCGCCGGACTACTGTGAGAAGTATGCCGCCTACGACGTGCTGGAGAAGATCGACCAGGGCTCTCCGTTGTCCATCCTGGCCCGGGGCGAGGTGAAGCAGATTCTCAAGGGCGCCATCGAGGCGCTTCCGGACAAGGAAAAACTGGTGCTTTCGCTCTACTATTACGAAGAGCTCACCATGAAAGAAATCGGCTGTGTCCTCAACCTCACCGAATCGCGGGTCTGCCAGCTCCACTCCCAGGCCGTGCTGCGGCTTCGGGGCAGGGTGAAGGACCTCAGATAAGCAGGGAAAGCCATGGCAAGGCGCGTTGAACTCGATCTGATCGAGCAGGAGAAGCTGGCGGAAATCCCGCCGGGCGAATCCGCGCCGGGAGATCTCGATGGGGAAACCGGGCTGCCACTCGAGAGCCGGATGTCGCTTCCCTTTCGTTTCCGAAGGGTCCTTCAGGGCATCCTGAATCTGAAAGGCATTGTGG
>DASRZY010000143.1:0-28949 GCA_035685905.1 Syntrophales bacterium | reverse complement strand
GATCGCTTTTTTCTCGACAGCGACGACTTCCCCGCAAGAATCATCGGTCAGGATGCCCATCGTTGTCGATGCCCGGTATTTCGTTCGGGTGTGCCGCAACGTCAGCATGCGATCCGAATCCTTCAGCTCGCCGGACACGTCGCCGCCGTCTTCCGGTATGGCGCACTTTTCAACAGTGAACGCCGTTCGAGTCCATGTTCCGCTCACCTTGCTCCCCTGGAACTCGAGGTTGTATCGCAGGGCGACAAATTTCCTTACAGGAATGCCGCCTACCAGCGAATAGGTGGATGTCACCTCCGCGTCGGTTACGTAGTGGCCCCCTGTAACCAGTGTCATCCGGTTTCCATCCAGGGTGAGCCGGTAAATCGCGCCGTCTTCCGCTATCCACACGCCGGCTCGCGACTTCACCTTTTCTGCTTGCTCGTTTTTAAATTCCATCTTGATGATCTCGTCTCGAACCTTGTCCGCGTCCGCTCCCGAGGGCGCAAGGACCAGGTAGCGCTTGTAGCTGTTGATGGAACCTGCATAATCGACCATCTTGGCCTGTACCCTTCCGAGATTGAACCAGGCCTCCGCGAGATTCGGGGCGATAACCGTTGCCTTGCGGAACTCATCGACGGCAAGCGCCAGATCGGCGTCGCTTTTCGCCATCTCGACAGCCGCTATACCGCGAACAAGGTGCCGGCGGGCATCGCTCGCGACATCCTGCGCAAACGAAACGGAGACCCACACCAGCAGAATTTGCAGTACAAAAATCAAACGCACCATGGTTCACTTTCTCCTTGTTTTTATCGGGTTTGGGAGAGACCTCGTTACGCAGCCTTTCTGATCAAGGTGAACGCAAGCGGTTTTGTCTCGCCCTGGCGCTCCACCTCGATGGCCACCCTGGAACCGGCTTGACCCCGGATCATCTCCACGATCTGCCGGGTCGTCAACCCGTTGACGGTCTTCCCGTCGATTCTCAGGATGCGATCGCCTGCCTTGATGCCCGCCTCAGCCGCCGGCATATCCGGCGCGACGCCTGTAATGAGCAGGGGATCATTCTCCGATATGATCAACCCGACAAGGCCGACACCCTTTGGAAGCGCCTCCTTTCTCGTCAGGACGTACGTCCCGGGGTACAGGCATTGCTGCATCAGCGGTGCCGGCAATCAGGATCTTCGCGACGCGACAACCCTTCATTTGACCGTGGTAAGGCAACAAAGTCCCTGCAATTGACATGCCCGTCACCCACTGCAAGATCTCCCTGCCGCTAATGCTTTCATTGGCTCAAGGGAGGCAATGCGTATGTGCCCTGAACAGATGAGAATCCGGCAGTGGCGTCAGCCGGCATACCCGCTCATTCCTGTAAGGTTGGTTTTCAATTTCCGACCTGCTGTGCTACATTACAATCGGGCATGAATGAAAACCTGCGTGTCGATATGAGTAAACAAGAGGGGGTGATGGCATGGAGGGTCGTCTTGTCATGTCAGAGCGGCCGCAACTGAGCGCTCCTTACATCATCGTCGGCCTGAATGGCTGGCTCAATGCCGGCGAGGTTTCCACGGGCAGCATCGATTATTTGAGGCGAAAGTCAGGCGCCTCGAAATTCGCCTATGTTGACACACAGGGCTTCTACATATACCAGATCCCCAGCTCGAATCCGGAACAGACCCTGCGGCCCATCACCCAGATCAGTGAAGGGCTGGTCAGGAAGCTTGAAAGCCCGAAAAACGAGATCTTCTTCTGGAAGAGCGGCTCCGAGCATGATCTCATCCTGTTCCTCGGTGTCGAGCCCAATCTGAACTGGCCGCAGTACTGCCAGGTTATCCTCGACCTGGCACGTCAATTCCAGGCGCCGAGAATTTATTGCGTCGGCGCCTTTTTCGATCAGGTTCCCCACACCCGGAAAACGAGAATTCATGTCACCGTCAGCCATCAGCGAATGAGGTCTGAATTTAAAACCTTTGCTCAATTCGGCGATTACGCGGGCCCGAGCAGCTTCACCACCATGCTGATCGCCCTGGGCCACGAGCAGGGGATAGAAGTTGCCGGGATCTCGGCCCGGGCTCCCATTTATATCCAGGAACTGAATTCCAAGGCCTGCTATGACCTGCTGAAGAACATCCTGAACATGACGGGCCTTCGAATTGATCTGCGTGATCTCAGGCAGGACGGTCAGGAACTGGTGGAGATGATGGACAGGGCTTTCAGCGAAAATTCGACGGCCCTGGCGCAACTCAAGCAAATGGAAGAAGTATACGACGGCGCTTTCGGGAAAGAGCCTCCTGCAGGTCCCGACGAAAGCGATGACGAGCTGATGGAAGAGGTCCTCAGAATGAAGAGGGAAGGCCGTAAACCTCACTGATGCTGAACCTGATGATTCTCAAGACCTGCCGGAGTGCGAACGGTTCGGCACATCGAAACAATCTGCACCCTTGAATGTCCCATTCCATGCAACCATGCCGGATGCGGGTCAGTGCCCCCCCCTGTAAGTAAGCATTCGGGTTCTTCACGGGCATGCTTTTCTTCAAGTCGTGATCTTGAACACATTCATTGCGAAACCGGAAAACAAAAGATGAAGGCAGTCAGATTTATCTTCGGTTCGCTTATCACCGTTTCATTCTGCCCCGCAGTCATCCTGTCTTTGTCGGGGAATTGGCGTTGGCTGGAAGGGTGGATTTTCAGCCTCTGGTTTGACGCGATGGTTCTCTCAAACTATGCCTATATGTACTGGTACGATCCCGCGCTGCTGGCGGAGCGCTCCAAAGCACCCGGCTCCGACAACCAAAAGACGTGGGACAAGTATCTTATCATCGGAATTTATGTGCTGGGGATTGTGTGGCTGGTCGTCATGCCGCTGGATGCAAAAAGATTTGGATGGTCGCCTTCTTTTCCAGAGTGGTTAAAGGTTTTGGGAGGCTTGATCCTGTTGCCGTCGTTATATTTAATCTACAGGGCAACTGTTGAAAATACATACCTCTCGACATTGGTCAGAATACAGACGGATCGCCATCAGCGGGTCATATCCACTGGGGTTTACGGCTTCGTACGTCATCCGTTGTATCTAGGCTGTCTGTTCATGATGATCGGAGCCCCTCTGCTGCTGGGTTCGATATGCGGACTCATCATCGGTTTGATTGGCGTTATCGTCCTGGCAGGCCGGATCATGGGTGAGGAGAAAATGCTGGTCAACGAATTGGAAGGCTACGAAGAGTATAAGAAGAAAGTAAAATATAGACTTTTTCCGCATGTTTGGTAGCAGATCAGATGAATCCGATTCGATGAGGTGACGGTGACAGGATGAAGCGTTGTGACTGGGCCAATGGAGGCGAACTCGAACAGTCCTATCATGATCATGAATGGGGAGTGGAAGTCCACGACGACAGAACGCTGTTCGAGTTTCTTGTCCTGGAAGGCGCACAGGCGGGATTGAGCTGGTCGACGATCCTCAGAAAGCGGGAAGGTTACAGAAAGGCATTTGATCATTTCGACGCCCGGAAAATATCCAACTACTCCGAGAAAACAGTATCCCGGCTGCTCAGCAATCCCGAGATCATACGAAACAGGCTCAAGATCAACGCGGCCATCACGAACGCCAGGGCATTCCTGCAGGTTCAAAGGGAATTTGGGAGTTTTGATCGCTACATCTGGCAATTCGTCAACGGCAAACCGATCCAGAATTCATGGAGAAAGATGACGGACCTCCCCGCCCGCACCCCCGAGTCTGATGCCATGAGTAAAGATTTGAAGAAAAGAGGGTTCAAGTTCATTGGGCCAACCATTTGTTACGCCTTCATGCAGGCAGTCGGGATGGTCAATGATCATGTCGTAGACTGTTTCAGGTACAAGGAGCTCAAAAGGAAGTCGTAACGAGTCGCCGCACCTGACGGGGCCGCTGGGATGGGACAGAATTTGAAAAAGGTCGAGAGCCAGTACGATTCGATAGCAAGGGAATGGGCAGAAGCATTCTCGGGTGAACACGAAAAGAAGCCAAAAGACCGGGAAATACTCCTTCGGTTTTCGAGAGAGATCGGGCAAAAAAGGCCGGTCTGGGATTTGGGCTGCGGTCCCGGCAATACGACAAAATACCTGAGAGACCTTGGCGTCGAGATCTCAGGCCTGGACGTGTCGGAAAGGATGCTGGAAGAGGCAAGAAGGATTCACCCGGGGATACACTTTCAAAAGGGGAACATTCTCCATCTGACCTTTGAAAACGACTCCGTCGCGGCTGTAGTTGCCTTCTACGCAATCATTCACTTCAATGAAGGACAGGCAGGGGCTGCATTCCGGGAGGTATCCCGCGTATTGCAGCCGGGCGGGCTCCTCCTTTTCACTTACCACGTGGGCGATAAGACAATCCATCTCGACGAGTTTCTCGGTCGGAAAGTCGATATGGATGTCACCTTTTTCAAGACGGATTTCATTGTCAATTGCCTGAGGGAACGCGGATTTGAAAAGATAGAAATCATCGAGAGAGAGCCCTATCCCGGGGTGGAGTACCAAAGCCGAAGGGCTTACGTGTTCGCCGCAAAGCCGGTTGTGCAAACCTCACCATAGAATCTCCGCCACTGACCACGCCCGACATTCCCCTTTTCGTTTATTGGCACCGCAGCCCCTATTTTATGGAAATGATTCTCTTGACGAACAAAGCCGACCTCGGCGATAAAGAAAGCTCTCATCCATGTGCCGCGATGGGATAAGAGCTAAACTCAAAAGGATCAAAGCCCATGTCACTGACGGAAGACATCAAAGACTTTGCCCTCGACCTCGGCTACAGCAAGGCCGGCATTACCAGTGCCGAGGGCTTCCCCGATTACGCAGCCGAGCTTCAATCGAGATACGAGATGTTCAGCTGGTACATCGACAGCCCCCGTCAGCCTGTCATCGGCGCAGTACCGAGAAAGACCATGCCCTCAGCCAAATCCATCATCTCCGTGGCTTACGATTACGCCAGGGTGTGCTTCCCCGAAAACCTGACGGGTAAGATAGGGCGCCTCTATCAGGCAAGGTGCTACAACGCCCCGGAAGATCGCATCAACGGGGCGCGGACCCGGCTGATGCGCGAGTTTCTGGAAAAAGCCGGGTGCCAGGTAGGCCGGGGGATCATTGTGCCGGAGAGGTTGACCGCCGCACACGCGGGAATCGTCAACTACGGGAAGAACTGCTTCGCTTTTTCTGAAGGCATGGGATCGTTCGTCGTTCTTTCCTCGTTTGTCGTGGATGTGGAGCTCGACTATGACCAGCCGACGTTCGAAGTGAAATGTCCCCCCAAGTGCACGGCCTGCATCGACGCCTGTCCCACGAAGGCCATCTACGAACCGTTGAAGATGAATGCGCGGCGCTGCATCGCCTTCAACACGTTCTGGGCGCAGGATGTCCCCGGCTCTACAAGCTTCATCGCCCCTGAAATCAGGGAGAAGATGGGAACGTGGATCCACGGCTGCGATATCTGCCAGGAAGTGTGCCCGAGGAATCAACGCAGGCTGAAGGCAACGTACCCCCAGGATCCGTTTCTGGAGAAAGTGGCGCGGGATTTCGATTTTGTGAAACTCCTGGGCCTGTCCGCGGAATTCTACCGCACGAGGGTACAGCCGCTGATGTACAACTATATCCGGGAGATGAAATATTTTCAGCGAAACGCCGCCATTGCCATGGGAAACAGCGGTGACCCCTCGTTCATCCCGGCGCTCGAGAAGGCACTGAAAGACCCTGAAGAGCTGGTGCGGGGCTATGCCGCCTGGGCCGTGGGAAGGATAGGCGGACCCCGGAGCAGGCGGCTCCTCGAGTCGAGCCTTGCCGGTGAAACGGCGGAGTCCGTCGTCAATGAGCTCAGAGCAGCCCTGCTCCTTGCCTGAGCCGTCCCGGCGAGGGCCCCTGCATGATGGCTTTGCCCGAATGCAGTGTCGGCGGCAATTGGCAATCCTCACTTCAATGGCAAATTAACAATCATCGGCGGGGGTGGAACCACACGATGCGTGGAGATGAATTCTTCCAGGAGATTGCGTCCCGCCCCCCGCTCACCAAGCTGCACCCCCTCGTCGCCTCGTTTCTCAAGACCTACCTGGCGGGAGAGAAGGTCATCCCTTTCGGGGGCGTGCAGGTCATCAACACGCAGTTTCCGCCCTATCCAAGCCGCGCCTTCGAGAGCCTCCTGGGCCATTTCCTGAAAGATGACGCGAAACGCCTTTATTCCGTCACGCTGGCCGTCACCAACCGCTGTCGTTTCCACTGCTGGCACTGCTACAATGCGGGCCGCAGCCGGGAAGACATCCCCTTGGGCGTATTCGAGTCCCTGGCCGCAGAGCTGCAGGACCGGGGCGCCGTCGTCGTGACGCTCACCGGGGGCGAGCCGCTTCTCCGGAAGGACCTCGAGAAGATCTGCCGTTGCTTCGATAGCCGCTCCTGCCTCACCGTGGGGACGACGGGCGAGGGCCTGACGGTGCAGCGGGCGCGCGAACTCCGGGATTGCGGTGTCTTTGCCGTGGGAATCAGTCTCGACAGCGCCGACCCGGCCGAGCACAATGAAAAGAGAGGGCGCAAGGACGCCTTCGAGATTGCCCTGCGTGGCCTCGAAGCGGCAGGCGCGGCAGGCCTGTATCCCTACGTCGTCTCCGTGGGTACGCGCGAGTTTCTCGAAAGGCGGCGATTCTTCGATTTCCTTCGCCATGCCCGCAACGCGGGCGCCCTGGAGGTTCACCTCCTCGAGCCCTGCCCCACCGGCCGGATTTCCGGCCGCAGCGATGTCGTCCTGAAACCCTCCGAGCGCAGGAGCATAATCGACTACCAGCACGAGGTCGCCCGGCGTGATGATCTTCCCATCCTGTCCACCTTCGCCTACCTCGAAGGCAAAGACACCTTCGGCTGCGGCGCCGGGCTCACGCATATCTACATAGACGGAAGCGGCGAGCTCTGCCCGTGCAACCTGGTGCCCCTGTCCTTCGGGAACGTGGCGCGTGAACCGCTCGGCGGCATCCTCGATCGCATGGGGCGGCACTTTGCCCGGCCGAGGCCGTCCTGTGTCGGCCGAATCCTGACAAGACACACCGATGGCGGGCCCCTGCCGGTTCGCCCGGAGCTGTCTGAATCCATCTGCAAGACCCACCTGCCCGTTCACCACCCCCTGCCCCTCTTTTACCGAACCCGGCAGCGTTGCGGTCCCGCAGCCGGAAACCCGGAGCTGGCTGCAGCCTACGACCGCGTTCACGGGGACTATGAAGATTTCTGGCTGTCGAAGGCCGGGAAACCCGTGAGAGAACTGGTCGGAAAAATGAACCTCAGGGGCTCGGAGACCGTGTTCGAGGCGGGATGCGGCTCGGGATTCGGCACGGCGCTTCTGGCCCGGAAGCTGAAACGGGACGGCAGGGTGATTGCCGCCGATATCTCCGGCGGCATGCTCGATGTTGCGCGCAGGCGCCTTGCCGGCCTGAAGCTCAACAATGTGCAATTCGTGCAGCGGGACGCCGTCGATGCCCTGTCCGGGCTCCGGGGGCTGGATGCGGTGTTCACCTCCTGGGTGCTGGGCTACATCCCCCTGCAGCCCTTCTTTGCAGCCGCGGCGAAGGCACTGTTGCCAGGAGGGCGGCTTGCACTGATCGTTCACCGGGAGGATTCGCCGAAAGAGGAGTTCGGGATCTTTTCATCGCTTGTCGCCCGCAATCCCCTCGTCATGACCCGGCGCGTGGCCTTCGATTTCCCCCGGGACGGCGCCCACCTGGAGAGTCTCGTGGATGAAGCGGGTCTCACGGTTGCAGACCTGTGGGAGGGAAGCGCCGTCTTCCGCTACTCGACGGCCGGCGAGGTCCTGGATCATCTTCTCAAGTCCGGGGCCGGGACTGTCTTCTACGACGCCATCGACCACTCGTCGCGCGGCAGGCTGACCCGGGAATTTCTCGCCATCCTGCAGGAGCGAAATGGAAAGAGGAAGACCTTCCAGGTCAGGCACGATTACGTGGCCTGCATCGCGCAGCGACGCTGACCGAGGGGGCGGCGGGATTCCGGGTCTGTCAGATCACCCACGGCAGGACGGTCAGGATGAGCCCCACGAGAACCATGATATAGACATTGGACACAAAATAAGGAAAAATACAGAGAGCGATGCCGGCGATCAGCGGGATGGCCGCCTGTTGCTTTTTGCCATAGACAAAATAGCCCATGCCGATCGATCCAAAGAGGATTGAGAAAATCAGCGTGGTCCCGAAATCCATTGATGCACTCCTGCAGGCGTGTTGAGGCTGCTGCCGGTTATACTATCGGTCTTTTCTTCCGTAAGCTGAAGCGCGGGGGGAAAGCCGCTCTCTGGAAACCGGGGGTCATGCGCAAACCATGCCGGCCCCATGACGGGCGCATGGCTGAACCCGCTTCTGCAAACGCATCAGGGACACGGTGTGACCAATGGATAAACAAAGCTTTGCTGCGGATGCGGACATCTCGGTGAGAAAGGGTGGCAATGGGGCCAGGCTTGCATAGTGAGATTCGCGTGGACGTCTACCGATGGATCATTGAGCAGGCGACCGACGCGGTCATTTTTGCTGACCGGGAAGGGTACATCCGGATTTGGAACAAGGGAGCGGAGTCCGTGTTCGGATACACCGCCGATGAAGCGCTGGGACAAAGCCTGGACATCATCATCCCTGAGGAATTGCGCAGGCGGCACTGGGAGAGCTACAGCAAAGCCGTTGCGGCAGGCAAGACCAGGCTGGGCAGCCGCGTGCTGGTCACGCGCGGCCTTCACAAGGATGGCAGCCGGCTCTATGTCGACTTGAGTTTTGCGGTCATCGTGAGTGATGCAGGCCTTGCCGAAGGGGCGCTGGCGATCGGCCGGAATGTCACGGAGCGTTACCTGGCCGACAAGGCGCTCCGAAAGCGCGCGGCCGAGCTCGAGAGCAAGGTAAGAGCCCCTGAATAAAACTCCTCCTCGGGAAACAGCGGGATCGGGATTATATGCAGAAATATGAGCCAGGTCCGAAGCGAGAACTCGGTGGTCAACATTGAAAAGGGGTGAGCCATGGATGACAAAGCCTTCCAGGATTACTATCTCGATGAATTTGCGCATTGTTACGGCTGCGGGCGGCTCAATCAGGACGGGCTGCAGATCAAGAGCTACTGGGATGGCGAGGAGAGCGTCTGCCATTATACGCCGAAGCCGTATTATTCGGGCGGTGTTCCCGGATTTGCTTACGGCGGCATCATCGCCTCCCTGATCGATTGTCACGCCGCCGCAACGGCATCGGCGGCGAAATTGCGTGAGGAGGGATCTTCCCTGGGGGAGAAACCTCTCCCGCGCTTTGTCGCGGCATCCCTGAAAGTGGATTACCTGAAACCGACGCCCCTGGGGACGGTCCTGGAGCTGAGGGGGAGGGTCGTGGAGATCAAGGGCCGCAAAGTGACCGTGAGCGTGACCTTGTCCGCCGAAGGCGTGGTTTGTGCGAAAGGCGAGGAAATCCTGGTACAGCTTCCGGCTAAGTAATGCCCGGACCGGGCGGGATGGATAGAGACATGGCGATGACGAGAACCGGAGGGCGAAACACCCTCACCGATGTCGAGGGAGTCAGGGTCGGTCATTACACGGCGGTTCAGGCCGCAAGCGGCGTGACGGTGATCCTGTGTCCCGCCGGAGCAACCGGCGGCGTCGATGTTCGAGGGGCCGCCCCGGGGACGCGGGAAACGGATCTGCTGCAACCTGTGAACCTCGTCGAAAAGGTGCAGGCCGTCGTTCTGACGGGGGGCTCCGTTTACGGTCTGTCCACGGCCGACGGGGTCCTTCGATGGCTTGCCGGGAAAGGCTGGGGTTTCCCGCTTCAGGACGGGCACGTGGCGCCCATCGTTCCGGCTGCGGCCCTCTTCGATCTCGGCAGGGGCAGAGATTTTGTGCCGCCGATCGGGCCGGACTGGGGCACAGCGGCCTGCGAAGCCGCCACGGACGGGGAGTTCCCGCTGGGGTCTGTCGGCGCCGCTACCGGCGCCCAGTCGGGATCCATCAAGGGGGGACTGGGTGCTGCCAGCGAAATCCTGGAATCGGGTCTGACCGTTGCAGCGATGGTCGCCGTCAATTCCCTCGGAACGGTGATCGACCCCGCCACGGGCCGACCCTGGGAAATCCGGCAGGAAATCAACGGGGAGTTCGGCGGACAGGGACGAAGGGCAGTAACGCTGCCGCCCGCGCCCGGGGCGGAAGCGGGACGAAACACAACGATCGGGATCGTTGCGACCGATGCCGTTCTGACCAAGGCCCAGGCGCAGAAAATAGCCCAGATGGCGCACGACGGCATGGCCCGCTCGATCCGGCCGTCCCATACCATGTTTGACGGCGACACGATTTTCTGCATCGCCACGGGCAGGCGCGAGCTGCCCGACACCCCCGGATTCTTTGCCGCCCCCAAGGCACAGGCGCTGATCGATGTAGGACGCGCGGCCGCGGACTGCATGAGCCGGGCGATTATCCGGGGTGTCCTGGAGGCCGCCACTCTCGGCGCGATCGTTTCATTCCGGGACCTGCCCGGGAGATAGGGCTGCCCCGGATGGCCATCTTCTCCGCATGAGCAGCGGAGTCACTTTCCGCAGAAAAGGGGAACGGACATGAAAAAATCACTGGGTGCCAAGACAATCCTGTATCCCACGCCGGTCATGCTGGTGGGAACCTATGACGCCGCGGGGAAGCCGAACATCATGACGGCCGCCTGGGGCGGCATCTGCTGCTCCGATCCACCCTGCGTGGCCGTTTCGCTGCGAAAGGCCACGTACACCCACGGAAACATCGTGCAGCAGGACGGCTTCACCGTCAATATCCCCTCGGAATACTATCTCGCCCAGGCGGACTACTGCGGCATGGTGTCGGGAAAGAAAGCGGACAAGTTTGCCGAGACCGGTTTCACGCCCATCCGCAGCGACCTCGTCAACGCCCCTTACATCGCGGAGTTTCCCCTCATCCTGGAATGCAAACTGATTCATCAGTTCGAGCTGGGTCTGCACACTCAATTTGTCGGCGAGATCCTGGATGTCAAGGCCAGCGACAATGTCCTGGATGACAGGGGGGCGCCGGACATTGAAAAGATGAAACCGTTCTTCTTTGCCCCCGAGGCCAATGCCTACTACGGCACGGGCAAACGGCTGGGCAGCGCCTTCTCAATCGGTCAGGCCGTGAAGAAGAAAGGCAAATAGCCAATGAAAATCGCCACGCTGGAAGAACCCGGAATTCGCCGGGAATAAATCATGCCCCCGTGATCAACGAAGAGGGGCAGTCCCGAGGAGATACGCACATGCAGATGACGGATATTCCATTCGGGACGACCGACTGGTCGTCCGTAGAGGTCACGGAGCACGAAGGCGAGACCGGGATTGCGTACTGGCGCACCCGGGACTTCGGCAGCATACGCGTGCGCATGGTCGAGTACTCGCCCGGCTATCTGTCCAATCACTGGTGCAGCAAGGGGCACATCCTGTTGTGCCTGGAAGGCGAGCTGCACACGGAACTCGCCGACGGCCGCAGGTTCATTCTCAAGCAGGGGATGAGCTACCAGGTGGCGGACAACGCGGAGCCTCACCGCTCGTTCACTCACACGGGCGTGAAATTATTTATCGTCGATTGATTGCGCCACTATTCGCCCTCACCCCGGCCCTCTCCCGCAAGGGGCGAGGGAGGCTACAAGGAGTAAAGAACATGAAGGCGCTGCGGTTCAGCAGTTTCGGGGATCTGGCAGGGCAGCTCCACGTCGAGGAAGTGCCCACGCCCGTCCCCGGGCCCGCCGAGGTGCTGGTGAAGGTGTACGCCGCTTCGCTCAACCCCAGCGACTGGAAGAACGTGCTGGGGCAATACAAGAAAACGGTTCTTCCGCGCACACCGGGCCAGGACTTCTCCGGCGTGGTTGTCGCGGGCAACAAGGAAATGATCGGGCGCGAGATCTGGGCAACCGGCGGCGATGTAGGATTCACACGCGACGGAAGCCACGCCGAGTACGTGGTCATCCCGAAAAAAGCGGCGCGGGCCAAGCCGAAAAATCTGTCCTTCATCGAGGCCGCCTGCGTGGGAAGGACCTACCTCACGGCCTATGTCGGGTTGATCGACAAAGCGCAACTGCAGCAGGGGGAAACGGTCCTGGTGACCGGCGTGAGCGGGGGCGTGGGCAGCTCCGTCGCCAAGCTTGCGAAAACGAAAGAGGCCCGCGTCATCGGGGTGGATCTCCAGGCCCCCGACGCGGAAACGGCGGGCAGGCTGGGGATCGATCTGGCCCTGAGCAGCCAATCCGACGATATCCCGGCCCGCGTGAAACAGTTCACGCAGGGAAAGGGTGTGAATGTCGCCTTCGATTGCGTCGGCGGCCCGCTGTTCGAGGTCTCTCTCAGCACCTTGGCGCCGGGGGGCCGCCAGGTGAACATCGTCTCGGTCGGGGAAAGAAGGGTGAGCTTCGACCTGGTCGATTTCTTCATCCGGCGTCTTTCGCTGTTCGGGCTGAGCACACTCTCTTTCGATGCGATTGCGTCGGCCGACATCCTGGACAAGCTGCGGCCCGCTTTCGAGCAGGGGAAATTGACCGCGCCCGACGTTGCGAAAACGTGCACCATCGAGGAAGCGGTCGATGCGTACCGCGCGGGCGCCGCTGGCGCCGCCGGAGGCAAGATCGTGATTGTTTTTCCCCACTGAATTGAAGGAAGACTGTCGAAGGATACGAAGGGGGGACACCCTATGCCGAAAACGATCATCCAGGCGGCTATTCTTCCCGCCCCGCCGGATCAGCTGTTTGACATGTATCTCGACCCCGAGGCGCATGCCGCCTTCACGGGCTCGCCCGTTACGATCGGCAGCCTGCCGGGTTCGGCGTTCCGGGCCTTTGACGACATGATCAGCGGCACGATCCTCCAGGTCGTGCCGAAGCGGCTCATCGTGCAGTCGTGGCGGGCGTCTCACTGGGCAGACGAGGAGATCGACTCCACCCTGATCCTCACGTTCTGGCCCGACGAGGATGGCGGCCGCGTCGAGCTTGTCCACGTGAATGTGGCCGACGGCGATTTTGCCGGCGTCAGCCAGGGCTGGCAGGAATACTACTGGGAGCCCTGGCGCGAGTACCTCGAGGACCAACAGCGATAAACGGCATGGGCATCCGGGTCATTGAATTTTCGGAATACGACGTCGTGGTGGCCTTCGTCTGTCACCGGTGCGGCAACTGCTGCCGGAATTTCTACCCCGGGATCGAAATGGACATGCTCCCCGGGATCGCCGGCCTCATCGGCAGGCCGATCCACGAGATCCAGTCTCGGCTCGGCGAAGACTGCGATGCCCACAACGCAGGCAAGCCGAAGGATTGCTTCTTCCTGGAGCCGGGGACGACCCGTTGCCTCATCCATGAGATCAGGCCCGACGGCTGCCGGTTGTTTCCCTCGCTCACGAAAACGGGGCTCGGACAGGTCGACTGCGGTACAGGGAGTTTGACAATGCCGTAAAAGCACTCACCGGGCACGAAAACGGCACTGCTGCCCGCAGGGCGACACATCTGAAAGATCCGAGGCCCGAAGGCCAGTGGGAGCGCACGCGGCAAAAGCTCAAAAAGGCAAACGCTTCCGGGCTTCTGTTCGGGAATTCGTCGCCAGAAACGGGATGCGGCATGAATGATCGGATCCGCACATGCACCCGGGAAGACGTTGGCGTCCTGTCAGCGACAATCCGCGGGTCCTTCCGGGACGTGGCCGAGCGCTTCGGCCTGACCGCAGAGAATTGCCCCCGCCATCCATCCAATTGCACGGCGGACTGGATCGAGAAGGACATGGACCGCGGCGTCACCTATTTCGTCCTGGAGAGCGAGGGCCGCGTTGCCGGATGCGTTGCTCTCGAGCTCGTGAGACCGGGATTGTGCAACCTGGAGCGTCTTGCGGTGCTCCCCGATCAACGAAGACACGGTTTCGGCAAGGCCCTGGTTGCACACGTGCTGTCCCAGGCCGGAAAGCAGGGGTGCCGCGACATCAGAATCGGGGTCATTGCGGACCAGGATGAGCTGAAGGACTGGTACCGTCGTCTCGGGTTTGTCGAGACGGAGAGCAGGGAATTTGCACACCTGCCTTTCCTTGTGAGCTTCATGCTTTACACGTCGCATTGAGGCTGCCTGAACAATCGAAAGAACAGAGGGAGGGTCATTCCGAAAGGGGTCGTGGCAATGGCGGTAACCTACGAAAAGGAATCATCGGGGCTTTACATCCTGCGCATCTCCGGTGTGCTCACGGATCGGGACAGAAGGGGAATGGAAGCGGCCGGGCGGGCGGATATCGATCGCGGCACGAAAATCAAGATCCTGATTCTGACCGAACAATTCGCCGGGTGGGGCAGGGAAGGCGACTGGGGGGATATCCGGTTCATGCTCGAGTATGACCCCTTCATGGAAAAAATTGCCGTCGTGGGCGACGAGAAATGGCGGGAATTGTTCCTGATGTACCTGGCTGCAGGCCACAGAAATGCAGCGGTGGAATATTTCCCGATGGGCCAGGAGGCGAGGGCCCGGAGCTGGCTGATATGATCGGGGAAAGCCTGCCCCGGTCCCTCTGAAAGACTAGCGGGGGATGTGGACGTGCAGGGTGCCGGACACCCAGCCGTGCATTTCCTTTCCGTCCCTGTCGGCATACGACACAAGAAGGACGACGAGTCGATTGCCCTGATTCATTTCGGTTTTTTGCAGGACCGTCACATGCTGGCCCGCGGGTATATCTGCGATCTTCAAAGTCATAAGCCTGTCGGCAAAGAGCGGGCAGATCCTCTCGACAAACAGTGTGAAAGGAAACGTGTCGGTGACGGCGGCTGGATTTTGGGAAGATACCGATGCGAGTCGAATGGCTTGTGCGTGGATCGGCCTGGAGAATGCCCAGGCGAAAGCCAGCAGGCAAAAGAGAACAAAAAGTACCTTGATCACTTTCATCTTGTGTCCCTCTCTTTAAACAAGACATTCACTTTGTTCTTCTTGAACTCCAGAAGGAGCATCAGCCATGCCGCAGGGCCGTTGTTTGAGATATCTCCTTTCTGTTCAGCAAGTTGGACCACATCCCGCGCCCCTTGGGGGGCATTTCCGGAGGGATCCGAAAGGTGCCATAATGGCATATCTGATTCGGTTTGCATTCTTATTTCAAGGGTTATAAGCGATAAATCAAAGTGGGATAATCGATCGTTATAGGTGATTTACGCGGTTGGGCTATTTCTCATGATTTTTTCGCGGAGGTGTCTTTATGAAAAAGAGTATTTGCGTTTTCCTGAGCCTGTTATTGATCGGATGTGCCGCGCCCATTCAGTCCATCAACGGCAAGCTGGAAACTCCTCCCGGTGTACAGGACAACTGGAACGACAAGATGTGCTGGCAGTTTGTGTCCCCCATATCGCGCGGGGTCGCTATCGGAGGAATCGTTTCCGGATCCGCATTGATCACGGCTGCAGGCGGTGCCGTCGATATGGCAAACACAATTAATATCTGCGATCTGACTCCGAATGAAATGCTGCCGTACGCTTATCTCAAATTATTTGCTAAGACAGAGAACAGCCTGATCGTAGAAAGAACCGACGCCAGCTTTGCACCGATGAATTCCCCCAGATTCGATATTTCCAGGTACTATGTCCTGCCTGACGGGACCATGGGTGTGAAACTCGTTCTGTGGGAAAGATTGAAATCGAACAACACGGATAGATGCTTTGAGGTCTGCAATGAAGTGAAAATTACGGACAACAAGGTGGTCATGGTGAAGGAAAACGTGAGCGACGAGGAAGCTCTCGGCAAGCACAGGCGATGGCTGACGGAAAAATCAGAAGGGAAAAAGGCACCCCCGTCTTCCCATGCGCCGACTCAAAATAAACTTTCGGATGATGAATTGAACAAGCTGCCCCCGTTGATGAGGCTAGGCAAGTAGAACGGAAGTGTCCCAGGAACGTACTCGCGAGAAGGCCTCATTAGGACTGTCCACAGCTCAGGAGATGAAAGAATGAAGAAGCCCGGCCCACCCGATCCCGATTTCGAATCCCGCATCCGCGTGAGCTTTGCCCGGCAGGGGCTCATGGAAACCATCAGCGCGAAGCTGGTGAAGGTCGCTCCCGGGGAAGCCGAGATCGAGCTCCCCTACAGCAAGGCCCTCACCCAGCAGCACGGGTTTGTCCACGCGGGGATCGTGAGCACCCTTGCCGACAATGCCTGCGGGTATGCGGCCTACTCCCTCATGCCGGCGGACTCCGATATCCTGGGCGTCGAGAACAAGATCAATTTCCTTGCACCGGCAAAGGGGGAGCGCTTCGTCGGGATCGGCCGTGTGATCAGGGCGGGCAGAACACTGGCCGTCTGCTCGGGCGAGGTCTGGGCATACAACAGCGGGGAAAAGACACTCGTTGCAGTCATGCAGTCGACCCTGATGACCGTGGCAAAGCAGGCATAGGCTTGCTCACTGCTGTTACGCTGCATTAGACTGTGAACCCGGCGGGATGCATGATCCTGCAAGAGGGACAAATCAATGTGTCTGTCTTAAATTGGAGGGCACGTTGCTGACGAGAAATGACATCGTAGAAAAAGCGCTCGAGCTTGGCTTCGAAGATGTGGGATTCACCACGGCAGAGCCCTTTGATGCCCAACTCGAGTATCTTCGGAATCACCAGGAGGAGTACGGCTGGACGGAAAAGGTGGGGCTCGGCCTGATGGCCGGGACGGACCCGAAGGCCGTCATGCCCCCGGCAAAATCCATCGTCGTTCTCCTGGAGGGCTATTTCCGGGAGGCCTTCCCGCCGGCGCTGGAAGGCCATTTCGGGCGCTGCTACCTCGATGACGACCGGGTGACAAAGGACGCCCTGGCGCTGCGCATCAAGGCCTTCCGCAGCTTCCTCCGAGAAAGCGGGATCGACTCAAAGGTGCCCTTCAATCTCCCCCACCGTGCGGCTGCGATGCGGGCAGGCATGGGGACCTTCGGCATGAATGCCCTGCTCTATTCAGGCAGGGCTGCTCTCGAGAGCTCCTGGGTGCTCCCCCTCACCGTGGTGGTGGACCGCGAATTTGCCCCCGACACCCCCGCCGGCGGCCCGGGCTGCCCCGAATGGTGCAGAAACGTCTGCGTTGCCGCCTGCCCCACGAAGGCGCTCAAGGGAAACGGGTCGATCGATCCGCGCAAGTGCATCTCCTTCATGACCTACTTCGGGAAGGAGATCACGCCGCGGGAGCTGCGAGAGCCCATGGGACTGTATGTCTACGGGTGCGACCGCTGCCAGAACGTCTGCCCGCGCAACCTTCCCTGGCTCTCGCGGGAGCGCCCCGTCAATGCGCGGGTGGAGGCCAAGGCAAAGGATTTCGATCTCAGGGCCCTGCTTCACATGGACGCCGCACGGTTCAAAAGCAGGGTCTGGCCGCACATGTTCTACCTGTCCGCGAACAACCTCTGGAAATGGAAGATGAACGTTGCCCGCGCCATGGGGAACAGCCGCGACGACTCCTATGTGCCCGACCTGATTCGCGCCTGGGACGAAAACGACGATTGGCGCCTCCGGGGCATGATCGCCTGGGCGCTGGGACGCATCGGGGGCAAAAAGGCAAAGGAGGCTCTCGGGCGGTTTCTAGCGGGAAGCGACGGGGACGTGCGGGAAGAGATCCTTGCAGCGCTCGGCAGCGTTCGGGAGGTTACACGTACTGCATGAGCGAGATGATCTCGGCGGCCTTGTCGGGGTGAGCCTCCTTGTGCATCCTCAGGATGGTCCTGTTGACCTCCTTCGGGTTGATCGGTTTCACCAGGTAGCCCTGGACACCGAATTTCGCACAGGTGACGACGTCGTCCCGGCTGGAGGACGAGGAGGAGATGATGATCGTCGTCGCGGTGTCCTGCTTGTTCTGGCGGATTTCCTTCAGAACAGCCTGGCCGTTCATCACGGGCATCATCAGGTCCAGGAGGATGATCTCGGGCTGCCAGTCTTTGTAAAGTTTGACTGCTTCACGGCCGTTCTCGGCGAACTGCTTGTCGAAGACATTGCTCGAGATGGTCGCGTCGTAAAACCTCCGGTTGAACCGGTTGTCCTCTGCAATCAGGATTTTTAAATTTCCCATGGCGGTTATCGGATCATTCCGTTATTATAGGGTATCCCGGAGTAGAGCAGAGCAAACATCATGCCAGTACTTGCCCCGACCGGAGCGCCGGCGGGCAGTGAAAAATTACCCCCGAGTCATTTTTTTTGTTTATAATGAAACCTTGATTTCAACACATCAACTTCATGAAGGAGGAAGAATATGGAAGGTGAAAAGAAACTGATCGAGGCATTGAACGGCCTTCTTGCCGACGAGCTGACGGCCATCAATCAATACATGGTCCACTCCGAGATGGCTCACAACTGGGGATACGAGAAGCTCCACCAGAGCTTCGAGAAGCGGGCCATCGACGAGATGAAGCATGCCGAGGCGCTCATCGGGCGCATCCTCTTCCTGGAGGGCATCCCCATCGTGAGCAAATACAACAAGATGATGATCGGGGCCGACGTGCCCAAGATGCTGGCCGGCGATCACGGCCTGGAGGCCATGGCGATCAAGGCCTACAACGGCGCCATCGTCCTTGCGGGCGACGTCAGGGATTATGCCACCCGTGAAATCCTGGAGAAGATCCTCAAGGACGAAGACAGGCACATCGACCAGATCGAGGAGCTCCAGGACCAGATTGCCCAGATGAGCCTGCAGATATTCCTTTCCACCCAGGTGGGGTGATCGGGAAGCGCCCGGAGTGACGACGTTCAAAACCCCGCCTTTCGTGCAGAGGCGGGGTTTTTTTGCGTGCGCAAGCCTTTCCACAGTGGTAGAGGTGGGTCATGAAGAAATCGCTCAAAGCCGCCCTGCTCTCCGGCCTGGTTTTCCCCGGGGCGGGCCAGGTCTATCTGGGTCTGCGCATGCGGGGCTCGGCATTTATTATTGCGGTGATCCTGATCTTTGCCTACGTCATCATTCACATCACCGTCCAGGCGTATCGGGAAATCAAAGCCGCTGCGGCCACGGGGGTCGCCATCGACATCCCCGCCGTCCAGCAGTCCGTTGCAGCCAGCTCGGATGCCGCGACAACGGCCGCGCTCGCCCTTCTTGTCCTTCTCTGGATTGCAGCGATCCTCGACGCCTACGTCGCAGGTGAGAGGCTCGAGGGCAAGGGCACCGGACAAGTGGGGTGAGGATCGGAGATGCGGGAGACGCGATGAGTCAGCAGCAAAAAGAGCTGGAAGCAAAGAACCGGACCATTGCGTCCATCTTCCGGATATCGAGTCTTCTGACGCAACGGGTCAGCCTGGATGAAATCCTGCGATCCATCCTGATCAGTGCGGAAAAGGAACTCGGTTTTTCCGCATCCTGCCTGTTTCTCATGAACGATGATCAGGAACATCTTGATTGCCGGATGGTCAGGGGCTTCGGCGAAGAGAATGAGAAACAGGCCTATCGCAAACCCTTCCACATGCAACGCCACGACTGCATCGAGACGAGGGCCGTGAAATGCGGTGAAGTCATCTGTTTTGAAGATACGAATAACGATTCCCGCGCGACATCCATCGACCACCGAATCACGGATAAGCTGAAGAGGGGGCAGATTGTCTATGCCCCCTTGACCGTCAAGGGGAAAATCATCGGATGCATGGGCGTCAACCGGCCCGGCGAGGGGCCCCGGATCTCGAAATCGGAGATCGAGGCGTTTACGATTTTCGCCAACCAGGCGAGCATCATCATCGAGAACAGCCGGTTCCGCGAACAACTCCTGGCGGAGAGAAATCTCAACAGGAGCATCCTGGAAAGCTCGCCGAGCGGAATCCTGACACTGGACAAGAAAGGGACCATCACCGCGGTGAACCCTGAAGCGGCTCGTATTCTCCGTGTGTATCCGAACGGGATACTCTCCATGAAGATCGAGGAAGCGGAGAAGAACCACCGGGGCCTGAGGATCTTCGGGGACATTTTCCGCGATCACTCGAGCCGGACCCGGGAAATGGATTACACCGGCGAGGACGGCCAGCAGCACTCCGTGGAGATCACAGTGTCACCGCTGAAGGGCGAGGGCGGCGCCGAAGCGGGGACGCTGTTCCTTTTCAAGGACCAGACGGAAAAAAAGCGGATCAGCGAGCAGATCCAGAGGATGAGCAAGCTGGCAGCGGTCGGGCAACTGGCTGCGGGAATTTCCCACGAGATACGCAACCCCATGATGGGGATCGCCGCCACGATGGAACTGATCAATGACGGCATGGAGCCCGATCATCCGCAACGGCGGCTCCTGACGAAATCCATGGAAGAGATCGGGCGGGTGGACCATGTCATCGGTGAGCTGCTCAGCCTGGCCCAGCCCCGGGAGATGAATCCGGAGCCAACGGATGCCAATCGGCTGATTGGCGACGTGGCCGAGTTTCTTTCCGGCCTGTGCCGCAAAAAAGATATCGGACTCGTACTGGATTGCAACCCGCGCCTGCCCCTCGCATCGATGGACAGAAAGGCGATGCGGGAGGTCGTCATCAATGTCGCGTTGAATGCCATCCAGTCCATGAGCAGAAAGGGAAAGGGAGCGTTGACGATCGCAACGGCGACCCTGGAACAGCGGCTGTACAGCATGGAGCCCGGGAGCGTGCAGATCACGATCGAGGACACGGGCGAAGGAATTCCGCCGGAGATCCGCGACAAGATCTTCGATCCTTTTTTCACGACAAGACCGGACGGAACGGGTCTGGGCCTCTACAACTGTCACAGGATCATCGAAGCCCACAACGGCGCAATCTTCATGGAAGAGGGCCCTGCGAGGGGCACAAGGGTCCAAATTCTGCTGCCCGCCGCTTCGACCGGAGGAATTTCCTGATGCATACCATTCTTGTCACGGACGACAACGAACTGATCCGGGAGACCCTCGAGAAATCCCTGGTCGGCGAGGGGTATCGCGTCCAACTGGCCAAGAATGGCGAGGAGTGCCTGGAAGCCGTCCGGCTCGGCGACATCGATCTGATCCTGCTGGACATGAGACTGCCCGACATGAACGGGCTGGACGTCCTGAAAAGCCTGCGGGAGAGCCAACCGGACATCGTCGTGCTCATGATGACCGCTTACGGCGATGTCGAATCCACGAAGAAGGCCCTCGAGCTTGGCGCGTTCGATTTCATCCGCAAGCCGGTCACGCCGAAAGCGCTCTCCTCCATCATCAAGATGGCCATGGAAATCCGCTCCCTTCGCCAGGAGATCCAGCACATCATCTACAGGAACAAGGAGCGCTACGGCTACCACAACATCATCGGTCGAAGCGTTGCCCTGCAGAACGTCCTGGAGATGACGACGCGGGCGGCCAACAACGATGCCTCCACCGTCCTGATCGAAGGCGCCAGCGGGTCCGGGAAAAGCCTGATTGCCAAGTGCCTCCACTACAACAGCCTCAGGGCCTATCAGCCTTTCGTCGAGATCAACTGCGCCTCGATTCCCGCCACCCTGCTGGAAAGCGAGTTGTTCGGCCATGAGGCCGGTGCGTTCACAGACGCGAAGAAGCAGAAACGGGGGCTTGCCGAACTGGCCCAGGGCGGCACGCTCTTTCTCGACGAGATCGGGGAGATGCAGCCGGCACTGCAGGCAAAGATGCTCCAGGTGATAGAGGACAAGTGCTTCCGAAGGATCGGGGGGACAAAAAACATCGTCATCGACATCCGCATCGTCGCGGCGACGAACAAGGATTTGAAGAAGGCCCTCGCCGACCGCACATTCCGGCAGGATCTGTACTACCGCCTGAACGTGATCAACATCTTCCTGCCTCCCCTGTCGGAGAGGAAAGAAGACATCATCCCGCTCGTCGAGCATTTCATCGGCCTCTACAGCCGGGAATTCAACAAGCCCGTGAAGCGGATTGCCGACGACGCGCGGGACGCCCTGGAGCGATACGACTGGCCGGGGAATGTCCGCGAGTTGTCCAACACGGTGGAAAGGATCATGATCCTCGAAGACGGGGATCTCCTGTTGCCTGAACATCTCTCCGCAGCGGTGATCAAGGGCGCGCCGGGGCCGGGGGAGGCAGAACCCCACGATGAAGTTGCCATGGCCGGTGATCTCAGCTTCAAGAAGATGACGGAGAACTACCAGGCGCAGATCATCGCCAACGCCCTCGAGAAGACCCGCGGCAACCGTACGGAAGCCGCCAGGATCCTGGGGCTGTCACGCGTGGGGTTGTACCACCAGATGAAGAGATTGGGTTTGTTGAAGAAGGAGGATTGTTAAGTATTGCGAACATGCTGTTACGTTTTGCTAACACTACCTCTTTTCCATGAACGGCATCCCGTATCCACCTCAACCCCCGTCAGCGATTTTGAATACTCGTATCCCGGATCGCATCAACCGGAACCCCATGTAATTCAAAAACTTTATCATGCAGCCATCTCGCCGCGCTTTCCGGCTGCAATGCCCGGCGCGAAACGCCTTCCAGGCTGCCGCCAGGTGGCACCGCCCTTGCTGAGTAGACAGTTGTTTCTGCGTAAGGGTGTTGGCTCGTGCAGGGAACTGCCGGGATTGCCCGGCGACCTGCGCGAGCGACAAATGCGATCTGTACGGCAAAGGGCCGTCGAAGTGATTCTGGCCGAGCTTCCGAAGGAAGGCTACTGATTCTGCAAGGCGCATGATGAAAAAATAGGCGTTTCTTGGAACGGTCATTCCTGCGCAGAGCCTGCCCCTGGCTTGAACAGGGGCAGGAATCCACGAAACGAATGGATTCCGGGTCAAGCCCGGAATGACAAATACTCTCTGAGATCGGAGGGGGAGAGCGCATGGATTTCAGGTTGACCGAGGAACAGGAACTCATCCGCAAAAACGCACGGGAATTTGCCGAGAAGAACATCGACCCTGTTGCCGCCGAGCTGGACGAGAACAGCCGCCACCCGGTGGAGCTGTTCCGGAAGCTGGGCGCCGACGGCTGGATGGGGATACCACTCCCGCGGGAATACGGGGGCGCCGGTGCGGACTTCCTGACCCACGCCATCGTCGTGGAGGAGATTTCCCGGTCCTGCTCCTCGACGGGGTTCACGCTTTCGTTTCACGCCGGCATCATCGGCACGACGCTGAACCTCTTCGGAAACGAGGAGCAGAAGAGCAAATATCTTGTCCCCCTTGCAAAAGGGGAACACATGGCGGCCTTCATGCTGACGGAGCCGCAGGCCGGAACAGACGTCATGTCCATCAGCACCACCGCCGTGAGGGACGGGCGCGATTATGTGATCGACGGGACAAAGACGTTTGTGTCCAACGGCCCCCTGGCCGACACGTACATCCTGTTCTGCTGGACGGACAAATCGGCGGGACGCAAGGGCATGAGCGCTTTTATCGTCCCGAAGGGCTCTCCGGGGCTTGTGCCGGGAAAACACTTCGACAAGATGGGGCTGCGCTCCTCGCAGACCTCGGAAGTCGTTTTCAGAAATTGCCGGGTGCCCGCGGAGAATCTGCTGAAAAAGGAGGGGGCGGGTTTTTCGATCGCCATGACGGGGTTCGACCACGGCCGGATCGGGATCGCCGCCCAGGCCGTCGGCATGCTACAGGCGGCCCTCGATGAATCCATCCGGTATGCCAAGCAGAGAGTCCAGTTCGGAAACCCCATCGCCCGCCAGCAGGCCATTGCCTGGATGATCGCCGACATGGCAACGGACCTCGCCGCCGCCCGATTTCTCGCCTACCACGCCGCAGGGTTGAAGGACAATAATCTGCCCTTCGGCAAGGAGGCCTCGATGGCCAAGCTCTTCGCGACGGAAAAGGCGATGCAGCACACCATCAAGGCGGTCCAGATCCACGGCGGGTATGGCTACATCAAGGGCGCGAAAGTGGAGCGGCTGATGCGCGACGCCAAAATCGCCGAAGTCTACGAAGGAACATCGGAAGCCCAGCGGATGGTCATATCGGCGAGCGTTCTCAGATAAAAGGTTAAAGGCTAAAGGACAAAGGACAAAGGGATTTGCAACAACAGTTTTCTCCAGCCTTTCACCTTTATCCTTTGACCTTTTACCTGAATTTAAGGAGGTCGAGATGATCCGATCGTTTCGCGACATGGACAGGCTGGCATCCGAGAAGGGCCCGAAGAGGCTCGTGGTGCTGGCGCCCGAGGACGAGGAGTTCATGATGGCCGTCAAGAGTAGCGCCGAGGAGGGGTACACCCGGCCGGTGCTCATCGGCGACCGGGAGAAGATGGAGCGGCTGGCCGACCAGGTGCAGTATGACATCAGCGGGACGGAACAGATCTACGAGAAGAGCCGCCAGGCCATTGCCGATCTCGGCATCTCCATGCTTTTCTCCGGCGAGGTTGACATCGCCGGCAAGGGCCAGATCCCGACGGCGTTCATCTACCGGGCCATCATCCGCGAGGAATCGAAGGTCGGCAAGGGGAAGGTCGTCAGCGTCATCTCGATGTGGGACATCGAAGGCCTCGAGCACCTGACGTGCTTCACCGACACGGGCGTGAACATCACGCCCGATTACCGGGCCAAGGCGGAGATCGTTCGCAACGCCGTCTTTCTCTTTCACCTGCTGGGCTACCCGCGGCCGAAGATCTGCGTGCTCTCCGGCAAGAGGGGGATCAACGGCGACATCCCGTCCTACCAGGACTACCTCGAGCTGAAAAAGGCGGCGGCCTCGGGCGAGCTCGGGTCCTGCGAGATGATGGCGGCCACTTCCTTCCTGGACATTTTCAGCCCCGGGGGCAGGGCCTTTCGCCTGGATGGCGTCGACATCGGCAGGACGGAGTTTCCCCACATCATGCTCGTCCCCAATCTCGCCACGGGCAACATCCTCGTCAAGCTCGACTTCGCCCTGAAGAACGTCAGGAGGCGCTCCCTCGTCATGAGCTCCCGGGGGCCGATCATCATTCCCTCGCGCTCGGACTTCCAGGATTCGATTCTCGGCGAGATCGCCGCGGGAGTCACCGTGGCCGAGCAGATCAAGGGAGGGACGGCATCATGATGACGAACTTCAATCAAATCCGCGATGAGGCAAAGGCGAAAGGCAAGAAAAGGGTTGTTATCGCTCCCGTCCCGATGGAAATGGATTTCAGCGCGCTCTCTGCCGCCCTGGGCTCGGGCCTGATCTCCCCCGTTGTCATCGGCTCGAGCGACGCGCTCTCGGGGTGGGTCAGGGGGGAGGGAAGACGAGCCTCCGAGATCGAGATCATCGAGGAGAGCGACAGTGCAAAGGCCCTCGGCATGGCCATTGCCATGCTCAAGAAGGGCGGGGCGGACATCCTGATGCGGGGGGCGATGGACCCGAACCGGTTTCTCGATACGGTCCTGGACAAGGAGAAAGGCCTGCTGAAGGAAAGGGTCGCAAGCCTCGTCTCCGTCTTCGACCCGCCCGGCGTCGAGCGGGTGACCTTCGCGACGGACACCTACATCAACGGCTTTCCTTCGGTTGTCGAAAAAATCACCATCACGGAAAACGTCATCAAACTGGCCGGGGTCCTGGGGTTCGCCTCCCCGAAGATTGCGGCCCTGTCGGCCATCGAGCAGGTCAACCCCGCCATCCCCTCCACGCTCGATGCGGCGATCCTCTCGAAGATGGCCGAGAGGGGGCAGTTCGGTAATGTCATCCTCGAAGGGCCCCTCGACATCGACTGCGCCGTGAACCGCAGGGCGGCCACGCGGAAAGGAGTCCACAGCGCCGTCACGGGCCAGGGCGACATCTACCTCGTCCCGAACGTCGAGGCGGGCTACCTCATGGCCCAGCTGTCGGTCTTCATCGGGTCAACCCCCATGGCCTGCGCACTCATGGGCGTGAGCCGCCCTGTCGTGCTGAATCTTCCCTTCGTGCCGATGGAGAACCGGCTGACGGAAATCGAACTGGCCATCCTTCTCTGCGGGAGGTTGTAAACCATGACACACCACATCCTTGCCATCAACGTCGGCTCCACGTCCACCAAGGTTGCCTTCTACCGGGGCTCGGAGCGGCTCGTACAGGAAACGATCACCTACAACTCCGCCGACCTCGCCCGATACGCCGACCTGAAGGATCAGCTTCCCTTGCGCGAGGGCGATCTCGGGAAGTTCATCGAGAAAAACGCCATCGACATGAGCAAGGTCGCCCTCGTCATCAGCCGCGGGGGCCTTGGCAAACCGGCGCCGGCCGGCGCCTATGCGATCGATGAGCGGATGTGCGACGATCTCATGCAGGGCCGCTACGGGAAGCACCCCTCCGCACTGGGGCCGTCGATGGCCCTCGGCCTGGCGCGGCAATACCGCATGCCGGCCGTCGTGATCGACCCGCCGAGCACCGACGAGTTCCAGCCGCTGGCCCGTGTGTCGGGGCTGTCCGAGATCGAGCGGAAAAGCGCCTTCCACGCCCTCAACCAGAAGGCCGCCGCACGCAAGGCGGCAGGGCAGATGAACAGACGATACGAGGACGTGAATCTTATCGTTGCCCATCTCGGCGGGGGAATCACGATCGGCGCCCACGAGAAGGGGCGCGTGATCGACTGCACGCACGGGCTGAGCGAAGGGCCTTTCACGCCGGAGAGGGCGGGGGCGCTGCCGACGCAGGACCTGCTCGACCTGGCCCAGTCGGGGCGCGTGAGCCCGAAAGACCTGTCGAAAAAGCTCGTCGGCCAGGGGGGCCTTGCGGCGTACCTGGGGACAACGAATGCCGTCGAGGTCGAAAAGGCCGTCGGCAAAGGGGATGCAAAATCGGAGCTGATCTACCGGGCGATGGCATACCAGATCGCCAAGGACATCGGCGCCATGGCCGCCGTTCTCGGGGGGAAGGTCGACGGCATCGTCCTGACGGGAGGGATCGCCCACTCGGAGATGCTGACCGGATGGGTCAAGCAGCGGACGGAATTCATCGCGCCCGTTTTCATCTTTCCGGGGGAGGACGAGATGGAGGCCATGGCCGAGGGGTCGCTGAGAATCCTGCGCGGGGAAGAGACGCCGCGGGAATATCAGCCTTGAGTCTCCACCGTACGAGCCGGCAGGCAATCCTCCCACTCCGAGGGCGAGGCTGGCACACAATCGGGTTGACCCGGAGACCCGGCGGGGGTATGAAGTCCTGTCAGTTATGTTGAAGGACCGGAGGTTTTAACCCTTGATCGATCAAATCCTTTCCGATCTCTACCGGATCACCCTGCCAATGCCTTTTCGCCTCCGCCACGTGCACGTCCATGCCCTGGTGCACGATGGCAAAGTGGCCCTTTTCGACACGGGAATGAACGTCCCCGAATCGATCCAGGCGCTCGACGATGCTCTGTCAACCCTGGGCAAGACGACGAAGGACATCGACCGGGTCTTTCTCACGCACTTCCATGCCGATCACTGCGGGATTGCCGGAAGGATCCAGGGTCTCTCCGGCGCTCTTGTGCACCTGTCGGCAACCGATGAGAAGCGACTCCAGTATAACAGCAGGGAGGAAGACCTCGCCGAACAGGCCCGGAGTTTCTATCTCCGGCAGGGCCTTCCGCAAAGGGCCATGGACACGCTGATCAAGCTCCTGGCCGTCTTCCGGAAGGCCACGATCCCCTTCCGGGTGGACAGCCATCTCGAACCGCACGACAGGCACAACCTGGGAAAAAGGTCGCTGGAGGTCGTCGCCGCCCCGGGTCACACGGGGGGACAGGTGTGTTTCTATTTTCCCGAAGAAAAAATCCTGCTGGCCGGAGATCACGTCCTTCCCGATATCACGCCCAATCTGAGCCCCGACATCTTCCGGCTCGATTACCGCCCGCTCCATAGCTTTCTTCAATCCCTCGAGGCCATCCGGGACCTTCCCGTCCGGATGGTCTACCCCGCCCACGGGGACCCCTTCCCCGATCTCGTCAAGCGGGTCGACGAGATCAAGGAGCACCATGCGGAGAGGGCCCGCCTGGTCCTCGAAGCCCTGAAAGGCACAGGCAAGACGGCCTTCGACGTGTCGGGCGACATTTTCGGGACCGATCTGCCGGAGTTCGACCAGTTTCTTGCCCTCAACGAAACCTACGTCCATCTCGTGGAGTTGATGGATGACGGATCCGTCTCGGCTGTCGAAAGAGACGGCCTTGTGGTGTATCATCTCTTGTGACATAATTTACAAGACGTGGCGCACTCGGCGATCCGGAAAAAGGGGGAGCTATGGCGAGGAATTTCACCATCGGGTTATTCATGGCGGCCGTGATCATGGGTTGCGCGTCGAAGCCTGCGCCGCCGCCGGTGGAGCATGCCGTATGGACGGAAGCCGCTGCGCTGAATTCGGCAAGACAATGGGCCGATGCGATATCAAAGCCGGATGTGGTCACGCTGGAAAAGATCCTGGCCCCGGACTACGTCCACATCCACGCCACGGGTCTTGTGGAGAACAAGCTGCAGTTCATCGATGCCCTCAGGACGGGGACCCGCAAGTACGACCCGATCGTCCTGGAGGAAACGAAAGTCCGTATCCACGGGATGACGGCCATCGTCAATGCGCGGTTCAATCTGAAGGCGATCTCGAGCGGCAGGACGATCGAAGGCGTAACCCGGGTCACCCTGGTTCTCGTGTACGCTTCGCAGGGCTTCCAGGCCGTGTCCTTCCAGGCCACACCCGTCCCCGCTGCTGCAGAAAAGTGAATCAACCCGTGGGCTGACATCGAAAAAGAGCAACAACGCAAGAAAACGGCAGGGCCGCCACTGGCCCTGCCGTTTTCTTTTGCACACTTCACTTCTTATTCGGAATCTTTGTTCTCGGCTTTCTTCGAGCCGTCCTTGGTGATCGGGTTCTGGAGAGAATATCCCGATTCCTTTGCCTTGTAGCCGCCATAAGCGCCGGCCCCTGCCGCAGCGGCGACACAACAGCCCGACAGAGAGGGCAATACGAGAAGCAGGATACCCCAGAGCACAGATTTGCTGGTCTTCATGGCTTCCTCCCGGCTTTTTCTCCCGATCGCGAAGCTGTCCCTGCCTTGTTTTCAGGGGCAGGGCATACAGAATACTTATCGAATGAATCGGTGCAAACTTGAGTGATCCGGAGTAATGACTCTGCTACCGTGAAAGATTGTCGTTGCCCGGTTCATGTAGAAACGGCAGGGCCGCC